>CAZDQV010000001.1:0-68935 GCA_964507795.1 uncultured Oscillospiraceae bacterium
TATTCGGAGCGGAAGTAACCGCTCCATTTCTGATTTATGCAATATATTTATTATTATCCGATGCAGTATGTGGGATTGTCAGTAAATAACTTCTCTTATATGTACCGATATCGTTAGTGTTTTGCAGTATGGTTTATGGCGATAAATTTAAAAAATTAACTGTAAGGCGGCAATAATATTGCTGCCTGCATCAAAAGGAAGTATAATATAACAAATGCAATATCATAACGGTAGATGGTTATTATAGCGCTTATAGCCTTTGCATAGAAGTTTTTAAGTTGGGCTATCAGATCGTAACAGCATACAAAAGTACGCTGCAGAATTATTTGAAAACGGCATTCTTGATTCGCTTCCAGCAGGCAGGTTCTCAACTTTGCAGGCAAGCTTCGCACTGTAAATTTAGCCAAAGGCGGTTTTCGATTCGCTCCGCTTATATATCTTGAAGCAGCACTCGAAAGCATTGATGAAATGCCGCAGTATAATTTTGACAATATTATAGAGAAGTATGTTGAAATGGACATAGCACATCCGTTTCGTGAGGGCAATGGACGCAGCATGCGTATATGGCTTGATCATATTCTGAAAAACGAAATCGGCATGGTTGTTGATTGGAGCAGGGCAGATAAAGAAGATTATCTGCCTGCAATGGAGCGTAGCCCCATTAAAGATGTTGAGATTAAGGTGCTGTTGAGAGAAGCCCTGACCGTTGAAACAGATAGCCGTGAGATTTACATGAAAGGCATAGACCACAGCTACTGTTATGAGGGATATACGGCTTTTAAGACAGGAGAACCGTAAATTTCGGAGTGTATTTGCACAGAGGTGGATATGATTGAAAAAGAACAGGTAAACTTTATAGAGGGAACTCCCGTTGCAGTGCGTATGTATTCAATAGAGGAGTACGAACCTCATTATCACGAAAACTGTATAGAGCTGCTGCTTGTACTCAAAGGCGACGCATACCTTATGGCAAGCTATGACAGATTTCATATGAAAGCGGGAGAGTTTGTTGTAATCAACAACGGCGACATACACTATATCAGAAGCGACTCCGAGAATGTATTGCTGTCTATGTATGTTGACCTTGATTCGTTTACAGACAAATGCAGATATATCAGAAACCTGTATTTTGTTTGCGAGAGCTTCAATGTAAACAATATTCAGAGAGCCTATGTTCAGGAGCTGCGCAAATCAATTACCACAATAGTTATGGAAACAGCAGGTGGTTGTGAGCATATTGACAAAATAAATGAAAGCATAAATCAGTTTATGGATATGCTGATTTACAGATTTGACCTTGCAAATTACCACAACCTCAAAGAAATATCCGAACCGCAGCTTGAAAGATACCACAGGCTCATCAGAGAGGCTGACGAAAACTATGGGGATAGGCTTGACCTTGAAGATATAGCCAGCAAGGAGTTTATAGGGAAAAAATACATATCGCAGTTCTGGAAAAGCATGACCAATATGAGCTTTACAGAGTTTCTTAACTCCAGAAGAAGTGAAAAAGCCGAAAAAATTCTGCTTACAACAGACAGAAGCATCAATGAAATATCACTGATGTGCGGATTCTCAGACACCAAATACATATACAAAAACTTTAAGAAATGGTATGACAAAACTCCGTCTGCGCACAAAAAAGAATACGAGGAATACAAACAAAAGGGCACAAGCATGAGGGAATACAGCGGCGAGGAATTTCTCGGCCGCTTCGGCAGAGAGTTCGTATACGCCAGCGTTGACGAGGAAAAAGCCGATATCATCAAATCCGCAGAGGACGCTATGAGCTGGCGCAAAAAATACGAATATGAAGTGCGCAAATCCACAGGTACCAAGCTCAAACGAGAGATGATAAGAGAAAGCCGTCAGGCTTCGGGACTTAAATCGGTATACCTGCCTCTGCTTGACAGTAATGTGGTCAAAGAAGAAAACGGAGATATATTTATCGACAACAGATTTATCGAAAAAGTGCTGACAAGCATGAGAGAGCTGGGTATGATTCTGTATATAGAGATTGAGTTTAACAATCACAGCATCAGAGAATGGAAGAAGATAATCAGAAGTTTTGCCAAAACCGCAGCAGGCAAAGGCGGTGAAAACCTGCTGCAGAACTGCAGATTCATAGTATATATAGATGAATTTGAAAAGGATATGCTGGTAAAAGAACTGGCAGACGGGATTTCAGATGTAATAAATACAAAGAACATAGAAATGGCTATGCGGTTTGATTAAAAGTATAATGTTGACAATAGGACAAAAATAAAAATGAAAATTGACAAGGTCATAAATCTCTTTGATATATCGGGATTCAGTCCTTGTCTTTTTTATATACAAAAATTAGAACCTGCGCCGATTGTTAACCCTTATCCAGGCTGATAACATAAAACAGAGAAAAAAAGATCTGTGAAACTTCATATCATAGGAGTTTCGGTCAGCAAAGGAAGAAGGTTTGAAATTATCAAAAAAGTATTAGTATTAGGAGTTGGAGCTCAGGGCAGTGCAGCAGCAAAGAGACTGGACCTGGAGCCTAACGTGGAAGAAATTATTTGCGCGGATTATGATGCAAAGGCAGTTGAAAACATCGTTGGCCAGCTCAGGAAGGCCAGAGGCCTGAGAGTTGATGCTCATGACAAGGACAGCATCGTAGCTGCAGCTCAGGGCGTGGATCTGATTCTTAACGGTCTGCCGCTTGAATGTACGAAGAACGTACTGGACGCAGCTCTTGAGGTAAAAGCCAACTATCAGGACTACGCGTCGACCATCAACATGGAGAATGTATGGAGAGAAAGCGAAGAAGCGAAGACTGACAGGGATATCAGAGGCGAAAAGATTACCGCACCGGGAACTAAGAAATGGTTCGACAGCCTTAAGGCTCAGTTTGAGATCTACGGACCTAAGTTTGAAGCTATCGACAGACTTGCGATAGTAGGAACCGGCTCGGCTCCCGGACTTATCTGCTGTGCAACAAGAAATGCGATGAAGTATCTCGACAAATGTGATACTATTTACAATTTTGTATGGGAAGGCGCTATAGCCGAAAGATTCCAGCCGTTCTGGTGGTCACCAGTAACAGCGCTCACAGATATGAGTGAAGCAGGCGTTGCTTTCGAAAACGGACAGTTCATCAATACACCGGCTTTTGGAAACCCTGTGAAGAGGCAGTATGATTACATGGATGAAGAGATCACATTCATGGAGCACTCGCATGACGAACCTCTGCACTATGGATTCAATGGCGAAAAGTATTTTAAGGGATGCAAAAATGCTTACTTTAAATATGCAGGAGCAGGTATGGACTTTGCAAAACCTCTCAGCGAAGCAGGACTTTTGAGCCACGAGGAAAAAGATTTTAATGGCAGCAAGATAGTTCCGTTTGATTTCATTCTCAGCCATATTCCTCCGGCACCTAAATACAAGGAAGAAATACAGGCGATTATAGACGAAGGCCTAAAGAAAGACGCAGGTTGCATGGTTGTAGAGGCTTACGGGCAGAAAGACGGCAAGAATGTTCTCGTAGAGACGCACGTATCAGCGCCGGGTTTTGTGGATTCATTCGAAAGGGCAGGGATAACCGCAGAGATGTATCTTACGGGTCAGGGCGGCTATCTGTTTTCTAAACTGTTCCTCAATGATAAGCTCAATCAGACGGGACTTATATCATCTGATATGCTTTCGATTGAACAGGTGGATACATACTTTGAATATGCAAAAGAACTCGGTATTACGATTGATACCAAAGTTAAAGAATTATAACGCAAGGC
Organism: uncultured Oscillospiraceae bacterium; assembly: GCA_964507795.1. Classification (GTDB taxonomy): domain Bacteria; phylum Bacillota; class Clostridia; order Peptostreptococcales; family Anaerovoracaceae; genus UMGS973. The sequence continues at coordinate 3,765 of CAZDQV010000001.1, forward strand.
AGGTGAAATTGTGAAAAAAATACTCGTACTTGGAACAGGGGCGCAGGGAACAACTGTTGCCAAAAGACTTGATGAAGAACCGAATGTAAGTGAAATAATATGCGCAGACTACAACAAGGCGGCAGTCGATGAGCTGGTTTCCTCACTGACAAAGGCAAAGGGAGTTCAGTGCGACGCCTCAGATGTAGAGAGCATTAAAAGATGCGCAGAAGGCGCAGACCTTATAGTTAATGCACTTCCTCTGGAATTTGGCAAAAACGTACTTGATGCCGCACTTGCAGTTAAAGCCAACTATCAGGACTTTTCATCAAGCAACGCATTTGACGATGATGTTATCATGGGCTGGGTAAGAGGTATGAGATACCAGCTTGAAGTATACGGCCCTAAATTTAAGGAAATCGGAAGGCTTGCAATAATCGGCACAGGCTCGGCACCCGGGCTTATCTGCTGCGCTACAAGAGATGCTATGAAATATCTTGATACTTGTGATACCATATACAATTTCGTATGGGAAGGAGCAGAGGCTAAGCGTTTCCAGCCGTTCTGGTGGTCGCCTGAAACAGCAATAGATGATATGAGCCAGCCTGCGTTTGCATATGAAGACGGTGAAATTATCCTCAGACCTCCGTTTGAGGATCCTGTGAGCAGAAAATATGACTATATGGACAGAGAAGTGGTTTTCTTTAACCACAACCACGATGAACCTGTGCAGTACGGCATCAATGCCGAAAAATATTTCAAAGGCTGCAAAAATGCATATTTCAAATATGCGGGAGTGGGAATGGAATTTGCAGAACCGCTTTACAGAGCAGGGCTTTTATCACGTCAAAAAGAAACAATAAGCGGTGTATCGGTATCACCGTTTGATGTGGTACTGGCTCATGTGCCGGCTCCGCCTAAGTTCGCAAGAGAAATCAAAGAAATAATAGACGAGGGAATAGTTTCGGATGACGGCTGTATGGTGGTTGAGGCCTACGGCAGGAAGGATGGTAAGAATGTTCTTGTTGAAAATCATGTGACCGCGCCGGGGCTTGTTGAGGCTTTTGAAAAAGCCGGCATGACAGGCGAAATGTATCTGACCGGACAGGGTGGTTATCTGTTCTCCAAAATGTTTGTAAATGATGACTTTGAAATAACGGGTCTGATTACTTCTGATATGCTGCCGATGAACAATGTGGACAGATATTTTGAATATGCAAGTAATCTGGGCATTACAATCGACACAAAGATAAAAGAACTTGACAATTAAATGAAATTGCAACGAAGCAAAAGCAAGGACAAAACATCTTCGATTTGTCAGAAAACTTAGAATATAAGACCATTGAAGAGAGCCGGGATACGGTCTAACATATGAATTGACCCTGCCAGTTCACTGCAACAAGTGATATTGGCAGGGTATGGCAATTGCCGGACCATTTATTAGCTGTGATTTGCAATCATGGTGGACTGATTTCATCAAATGTGTTATTATTTGAATAGACAAATGAATATTTCGAAAATTCGTAATAGAGAGAAATCGACTCTAAAATAACTATTGAAGAAATTTAAGTGAGGTGAAGGAAGATGTGTGACAGTATTAGAATCATAGACAGAAAAAAAGGATAACATTTACAATCTGATATTGAGGAGGAAAATGAAATGGATCAGCATACAAATGGAGTTGCAGGACTTAAAAAACACGATATCAAAGTATCGGGAATAGTATTTATGCTCTACTGCCTTGTAGCAGCGGGAGCATTTGGTATCGAGGAGATGATACCTGAAGCAGGACCGGGAATGACACTGATATTACTGATGGTTTTCCCAATAATATGGGCATATCCAATCAGTAATTTGGTAGCAGAGTGCGGAGCTGTATTGCCGTCTGAGGGCGGTGTGTACGTATGGGTCAAAGAAGCCTTCGGAGAATTCTGGGGTTTCCAGGCAGGCTGGTGGGCCACAGTATCAACATATATAACCAATGGTGTATATGTTGCACTGGTTGCAGGTTATGTGAGCCAGATGATACCTATGAGTGAGCTTGCTGTTCATGCAATAAAAATCGGAATGATACTTATTTTTACAATTGTCAACCTTATGGGACTCAGAGAGGTTGGCAAAGTCAGCACAATACTTTCGGTCCTCATACTTCTTGCATTTGCACTTGTTGCAATAGTAGGAATTATCAACTGGCAGACAAATCCGATGGAACCTTTTATGCCGGAAGACTACAGCATATTTGATGGCCTGGGAGGAGGCATATGTATCTGTATTTGGATGTATTGCGGGTATGAATGTATATCGAATATGGCAGGAGAGGTCAAAAATCCTCAGGTGATACCTAAAGGATTGATGATAGCTATGCCGCTGGTAGCACTTACATACGTGCTTCCTACACTTGGCGGACTTGCATGCCTTCCTGAAGGCAGCTGGGAAATGTGGTCAACAGAAGGCGGTTTTGATGGCGAAGCTGTAGGCTATGCGACAGTACTTACAACCTATATGGGTCAGGCATGGGGATATGTATTCCTTGTAATCGCTATAGTATCGCAGTGCGCAATATTCAACACATATCTGGCATCAGGCTCAAGAGGATTTTTCGTACTTGCAGATGACCATCTTTGCCCGCAATTCATGGTAAAGGTATCAAAAAAGAGAGGAGTTCCGTATATAGGAATACTTTCACTGGCAGTAGTTACACTTATCCTGTGTCAGTCAGATTTCACCACTCTTGTAAGTATGGAAGTTGTGTTTATGTTGGCACTGTATATAATACTGCCTGTATCGGTTCTTAAACTTCGAAAGAAGCTGCCGCTGGAAAAACGAAAAGAAAGAGGTCTGTTCTTTATTAGGGGCGGCAAGGTGGCTATGATTTTTTATGCAGGCTTCCCTGTAGTAATTTCAATAATAGCACTGCTTATAAACGGTACGGATTACCTGACAACAGGACTTATGGCTCTGTGTACAGGACCTGTTGCATACTATATACTCAAGAGAATATTCGGAGGACTTGCAATAAATGATCCTGAGCATAATCCTGTGAACCCTAAGACCAAGCTTGCTGTAGGAGATACCGTCAGAGTAGGCATATTTATGATATGTGCAGGGGCAATGGCGTTCCTGGGACAGTTCTGGCTCAAATGGTATGAAATCGACTACGGCGAATGGGGACCGGATGACTATGATGTATTCTGTAATAGCATACCACAGGTTATCGAATGTCTGAAGTGGATAGGTCTTGCAGTACTGGTGATAGGCATTATAGTGGCTGTTGTCGGCAGGAAAAAGGATGCGCCGATTCCTGAAAAAGAAGTTGACATAGATGCACTTATGGACAAATACCTCAACGAGGAAAAACACGACTTATAAATTAAAACAGTTTAACAGATAGAGACTGCCGCATGCTCACGACTAAAGTCACGAGTGTGCGGCAGCTTTTGCCAGGAAACATGATCAGAGAATATATAGGTCAATCGGTATATCTTCAGGCTCCCTGTTGCCAAACAACCCTGCCATATAGATTGGCATATATATGCATTTGGCGTCAACTTCTATGTTTGATAAAGAAAGCACAAAGCCTTTGTTTATTGAATAGTCTTCTGAGCTGACGAGATTGTCTAAGGCCTTGTGTGTTTTGAAGTCTTTTCCGGACTTGATTTCCAACGGGACAATCTGATTGTCATATTCTATAAGGAAGTCGATTTCGCCAATGCTTTTGCTCTTGAAATAATATGGGGCTATTTCAGAAGCTGATAATTCCTGAGCAATATAGTTCTCAAACAGCGCGCCGTTGTTAATTCCGTAGTCGGGATTCATATTGAGAAGTTCCCTGCTCACATAATCAGGGTAGCATGATGTCAAAAGTCCTACATCTCCCATAAACAGCTTAAACTTGTTTGTGGATTTAGACAGAATTAACGGTGATTTGGGCTGATTTGCCATATATACCGGAATGGCTACTGCAGCATCTTTGAGCCAAAGGAAACTGTTTTCATAGCGGTCAAATTTAAGCTCCTTGTTAAGCTGAGTGAAAATAAATCTTCTGTTTTGCTCGTTAAGCTGCGCCGGGATTGAATCAAATATCGAGATGATTCGCAGTTTTTTATCATCATTTTCATATTTGACAAAATCTGCTTTGTACTGACGAATAATGTTCTGCTGTTCATCACGAACTGCATGAAGATTACGAACAGTGATGAATTTGTTGACTACGGATGGCATTCCGCCGCAAATCAGGTAATAGTAAAATACATTCAGCATACGCCTGTGAATTATTTCGTCAACAGGTTTTAGATTATCAAAACAGTCCCTGAGGTGACTGATAGTATTCTCGCCGATTCCCAATGCATCAGCAAACTCAAAAAGTGTCATTGGATACATTTGAAACATATCAATATATCCGACCGGGATGCTTTTGATTCCTTTTAGTTCAACTCCAAGGTTGGAGCCGCTCAGTACAAATCTATACCTGCCCTCATCAACCAGGAATTTGATTTTAGTGATAATGTCAGGGTACAGTTGTATTTCATCAAGGAATATGACCGATTCGCCCCATTTTAGAGGAATATCTGAGTAAAGTGCCAGTTTCATTGAAATATCTTTTGCATTACTTAGTCCGGAAATTGCATTGAGAATATCCTCTCTTTCCTGAAAATTCACCTCGAAATATGAAATGTTGTTTCGCTGCAGCATTTCGCGTATGAGATAAGTTTTGCCTACCTGACGTGCACCGTATATGAGCAGTGCTTTGCTGCTTGTGTCTATCCAATTCTGAATTCGATCTTCGTATTGTCTTTTCATTATTCAATCCTTCCTTTGTAATTATTATCATACAGGAGATTGCCCCGTTTTGCAATAATTTATAAACATATTTTGCCCCGTTTTTCTCAAAAATATATGTCGTTTTGCCCCGTTCTTCAAAATTATATTGCTTGCAGGGAAACTTTCAGGATTATATAATATATAGCAAAAGACAAAAAGGAGTTTCAGCTTGGACAAAAAACGATCTACATTTATTCTTATGTTCGTTCTCGTGCTTATGTGGGGACTTGATTATTCTGTGGCAAAGAACGCTCTTGAAGTGTTCAGACCTCTCAATCTCATGTTCTTCAAGTATCTTGGAGGACTTGTCGTAATAACCATAATCAAGGTTATCGCAGAACGTAAATTTACGATTAGAAAAAAAGACATTGTATTTTTTGTGCTGTGTTCGCTTACCGGACAGATACTTTACTATTTCTGTGAATATACGGCCATGGAATATATACCTGTGGCACTGATTACAATTATACTTTCATTTGTACCGATTGTATCGATTCTTATAGAAAGAGTGTTTTTCAAGAGAAAGCTGTCAGTCAGAATTGTATCAGGTCTTCTCGTATGTGTTGCAGGAGTTGGTCTTGTAATCGGAGCGGATTTTGCAAGCCTTTTCCAAGGCAGAATGATAGGATATCTGCTGGCATTCGGAGCCGTAATATCATGGAATATGTACAACTTCATCACTGCAAGAATTTCAAGGACGTATACAGAGCTTACCATGGCGTTCAATCAGATTTTCTGTACAGTCCTGATATCACTGCCGTATGCTGTATCGGTAATGCCTCCGGCAGAGGCTTTTACACCGCAGATTATATTAAGCCTTGCCTATCTTGGAGTGGGAAGCGCAGGCACAGGCTATCTCATATATGTTAGAGGAGTCAAATATCTGGGGCCGACCATTTCATCACTTTTCAGCAATTTCCTGCCTGTGACATCAACCTTTTTCGGCTGGCTTATACTTGGCCAGAGCATAGGTAGGATGCAGATTGCAGGAGGCGCGATAGTTATTCTGTCCGCCTGTTATGTGATTATCGAAAAAAACAGATTGCAAAAACATGAGCTGATGCAAAGGCTTGAGAAAGAGACATAACAGTGCTTGTAATGAATTAGGGTTTAGAATATAATAAATAGTAACTTCACAAGAAGATAAACATTGTAATTGGCCAGTTGAGGTAATATATATGGAAGGAGAATTAAAATGGCAGAATATATAATGGCGCAGGCAAACGGAAGGAAAATCCCAAAAGAGGATAAAATATTTGGAATAAGCACAAGAGCAAAGCAGATGATTGCAGACAAAGGCAAGGAGAACGTAGTCAATGCTACAATAGGTGCACTTCTTGATGACAATGGTGATTTGATTGTTTTATCATCAGTTGTTGAAGAACTCAAAAAACTCAATCCTACAGATTTTGCAGAATACGCTCCTATAGGAGGCATACCTGAATTCAAAAAAACAATTCAAAAGGCCGCATTCGGAAGTTTCGTTCCCAAGTGCTTTACAGAAGCAGTTGCAACCCCTGGCGGCACAGGCTCAATCAGAAATACTGTATCAAACTACTCAAAACCGGGAGATGTAGTGCTTACAGCAGACTGGTACTGGGCACCATATAACAATATAGCACAGGAACAGGGTAGAACCCTTGAAACATACGAGCTTCTGAACAAAGAAGGCAAATTCAATCAGCAGGGCTTTGATGCAAAGGTTAAAGAGCTTCTCTCAAAACAGGACTCCCTGGTTATACTGCTAAACACTCCAGCTCATAACCCTACAGGATATTCCCTTACATTAAATGACTGGGACAAAGTAATCGAAACACTTTCATCAGCAGGCAGTGACAAAAAAATAACCTTGTTTGTTGATATCGCATACATAGATTTTGCAGGTGATGAGGCAGAATACAGGCAGTTCCTGCCTAAGCTTGAAACACTTCCTGCAAATGTGCTCCCTGTACTTGGCTACAGTGCATCCAAGACATTCACTCTGTACGGTATGAGATGCGGTGCCATGATATGCATGGCAAAGACAGCAGAGATAGCAGCAGAATTCAAACAGGTATGCGAATTCTCGGCAAGAGCCACATGGTCAAACAGCACAAGAGCAGCCCAAAAGGTTATAGCCAATATCTATGCGGATGAGAAGTTGCTTGCCAAAGTAAACGAAGAAAGAAAACAATACAGAGATATGCTCGTTGCAAGGGGCAGAGCATTTGAAAAATCAGCAAAGGAAGCAGGTCTTGAAATCGTACCTTTTGATTCGGGGTTCTTTGCATCAATACCTTGTCCTAATCCTGATGAAATAAGCAAAAAACTCGAAAAAGAAGGCATATTCATAGTTCCTCTTGCAAAAGGCCTCAGAGTATCGGTTGCATCCATATCGGAAGCAAGATGCGCAGAAATTCCGTTCAAAATTGCACAGGCAATGAAATAAAATATTAAAGAGAAAAGGTGGAAAAATGTTCAAGAGCGTAAAAGATGTAAGAGCATATTGCGAAAAAAACAAAATTGAAATGATTGATTTCAAAATGATTGACATCAACGGAAGATGGCGTCATCTTGCCTTTCCATGGCAGCGTCTTACCGAAGAAACAATGAAATACGGTATAGGCTTTGACGGATCCAATTACGGATATGCAGCAGTTGAAAAATCAGACATGGTATTTATACCCGATCTTTCGACAGCAGTTATTGACCCGTTTATGGAGATACCGACAATCACCATGATGGGTGATGTAAAGGTTATAGACCTGCCTGAAAACAGACCTTTTGACCAGTATCCGAGGAATGTTGCAGCTGCAGCACAGGAATACATGAGATCAGAGGGTATAGCAGATGAAATGATCATCGGGCCTGAATTTGAATTTTATCTGTTTGACAGAGTCAATTATGAAACCAAGACGCAGGCTGCAGGATTTGAAGTTGATACGGGATATGCAGAATGGAATTCCGGTGAATATGACAACAATATGGGATATCATGTGCCTGTAAAAGGCGGTTATCATGTTGATATTCCTCACGATACGACATATGGACTCAGAAGCCACATCTGTATGCTTTTGGAGAACTGGGGAGTCGGAGTCAAATACCATCATCATGAGGTGGGAGGCCCGGGACAGGTTGAAATCGAAGTTGAACTTGGACCTATGCTTGAGATGGCAGACAAGACTATGATTGCAAAATATGTAATCAAAAATGCCGCTGCGCAGGCAGGCAAGACAGCGACTCTGATGCCAAAACCCATATACAATGAAGCAGGCTCAGGTATGCATGTACATATGCATCTCTTCAAAAAAGGCAAGCCTCTGTTTTATGACAAAAAAGGATATTCGCAGCTCAGTGATACAGCCATGTATTTCATAGGAGGCCTTCTGAAACATGCATCTTCGCTGTGTGCATTTACAGACCCGTCAACCAATTCATACAAAAGGCTTGTGCCGGGATTTGAGGCACCTGTGACGATAGGATTTGCGACAGCCAACAGAAGCTCTGTAATACGTATACCGGCTTATGCCAAATCCCCTGAAAACAAGAGATTCGAGCTGAGAAACCCTGATGGCACATGTAACCCGTATTATGCTTATGCTGCAATACTTATGGCGGGCATTGACGGGATTAAGAACAAAATCGACCCTGTCAAGGAAGGCTGGGGACCGTATGATTTTAACCTTTACAACCTGACAGATGAAGAGAAGGCAAAAATCAAGGGACTTCCAAAAACTCTTGATGAAGCACTTGCAGCACTTGACGAGGATCACGATTACCTCACTGCAGGAGGAGTATTCCCAATTGAGCTGATTAAGGTATGGAGAGATAACAAGCAAAAGGAAGCTGACTATATCAATGCAATTCCATCATCGGCAGAGTATGAGAAGTATTACGATCTGTAGAGATTCAGATAAGGTATTGGAGGTGAGAGTGTGATTCTATATCATGGCAGCAATATAATTGTGGAAACACCGCAGATTATAATTTCAAGCCGTTCTCTTGATTTTGGATCGGGTTTTTATGCCACATCAAACAGGCAGCAGGCTGAGAGATGGGCAAAACTGAAGACAACACGCAGAAAAAAAGGAAAGGCGCAGCTTTCAATTTACGAGTTTGATGAGAAAAAAGTTGCTGAGCTTAAGAGTTTGCATTTTTACAGTCCGCAAAGCGACTGGCTGGATTTCGTGACTCAGAACAGAAAGAAGATATATAACGGAGAAAAATTCGATATAGTAATCGGACCGGTGGCTAACGATACAACGATGACTGTTTTGTCAGACTATATGGTCGGAAATATATCAGAGGAGGTTGCACTTATTTTGCTGAAACCTCAAAAATTAGCGGATCAGTATGCCTTTTTGACGTGGGATGGTTTGCAGTGTCTGAAATATCTTGGAGGTGAGAGTGTATGAAAGAAAGGACAAGACCGTCAATTATGCAGAATTTTGACGCTGAACTTGCCGAAATGATTTCTAAAGCCAGAAGCGTTTCACCTATGGATGGTTTGAGGATTTTCTTGAAGTCACAGACTCACGAAATGCTCCTTGACAATGACTTGAGAATGTGGTATTTCAGTCCTTATGCTATATTTGATATGTGGGAATATGAAGAAGCGACCGGAGACCCCCGCAATTCGCTTTATCTGAGAGGTGATGAACTTGTCGAAAGAATTTAAGTTTTTTGTGTATCTGCTGGAAAGCTACGCGGCACATAAGGAAACAACAGCGGACAAGGTACTTGAAACACTGGACGAAAAGAACCTTACAGAGTTTGTGTACAATATGTATGAACTATATCATGTTGAAGCAATCGAAAACGCTTTTCTTGACCTTGACAGCCTGATTGAAACAGGCAGGCCGGCATACTGATACAAAATGCAGTATGTGTATTTTCGCTTGACTTTTGGCAAAAATAATATAGACTAATACATGTGGGCAGATTATGCCTGCTGTATTAAATTAATAAAAACGGTGATGAAGAGGAGTAGTAACAAGAGCACCTTACAGAGAGTGGAGCAGGGCTGAGAGCTTCGCAGGAATTGCGTGTTACGAAGGTTGCTTCTGAGTTTTGCAATAAATGAGTGTCTGCATATATTGTATGCAGGAACAAAGGTGGTACCGCGGAAATATTTCGTCCTTTGCAGCCGGCCTGCAAAGGGCGTTCTTGTATTTGCAAACCGGCAACATAAACTATTTAAACAAGGAGATTATCGAATGGAAAAGAACTTGGCAAAAACATACAATCCTAAGGATTTTGAAGACAGAATCTATGAGATGTGGGAGCAAAAAGGCGCTTTCAGAGCAGAAGTGGACAAAAGTAAGAAGCCATATACTATAGTAATGCCGCCTCCAAATATTACAGGACAGCTTCATATGGGACACGCTCTTGACCAGACCCTTCAGGACGTTCTGACAAGATGGAAAAGAATGCAGGGCTACAGTGCGCTGTGGCTTCCGGGATCGGATCACGCCAGCATAGCCACAGAGGTTAAGGTAGTAGACAAGATCAGAGCAGAAGAAGGCCTCGAAAAAGAAGATCTTGGCAGAGAGGAATTTCTCAAAAGAGCATGGGCATGGAAAGAAGAATACGGCGGACGTATCACTAAACAGTGCCGTAAGCTGGGAGATTCATGCGACTGGGAAAGAGAACGCTTTACAATGGACGAGGGCTGCAACCGCGCAGTAAGAACTCTGTTTGTGCAGCTTTACGAAAAAGGCCTTATATACAGAGGCAACCGCCTTATCAACTGGTGCCCTCAGTGCGGCACATCGCTGTCTGATGCAGAGGTAGAGCATGAGGACAAAAACGGCAAGTACTGGTATTTCAGATATGATGCAGCAACAGAAGGCGGAGACCCTATAATCGTTGCAACATCAAGACCTGAAACAATGTTTGGCGATGTGGCCATAGCAGTGCATCCTGATGATGAAAGATACAAAGCCATGGTAGGCAAGAAGGTAATACTTCCGCTTGTTGGAACAGAAATCCCAATCATAGCAGACCCTTATCCTGACCCCGAAAAAGGAACAGGAGCAGTAAAAATAACTCCGGCGCATGACCCTAACGACTTTGAAGTGGGACAAAGACATGGCCTCGATATGCCTTGCTGTATCAACCTTGACGCTACAATGAATGAGCTTGCAGGCAAATATGAGGGCATGGACAGATACGAATGCCGTAAAGCATGGGTTGAAGATCTTGACAAAGCAGGATTTTTAGTAAAAACAGAAGAAAAAGTAATACCTATGGGAGAATGCTACAGATGTCATACTACGGTTGAATCTATGCTGTCAGATCAGTGGTTTGTTGCAATGGAGGAACTTGCAAAGCCAGCCATAGAAGCAGCCCAAAAAGGCAATCTCAAGCATGTGCCTGAGAGATTTGAAAAAATATATCTTCACTGGCTTGAAGAAATCAGAGACTGGTGTATTTCAAGGCAGCTCTGGTGGGGACACAGAATCCCGGCATACTACTGTCAGGATTGTGGCGAGCTTATGGTATGCCTTGATGAACCTCAAAAGTGCACCAAATGCGGCAGCACCAATATCAAACAGGATGAGGACGTGCTTGATACGTGGTTTTCATCTGCACTGTGGCCGTTCTCGACACTGGGCTGGCCGGATAAGACAGAGGATCTTGACTACTTCTATCCTACAGACGTGCTTGTAACAGGATATGATATAATATTCTTCTGGGTAGTGAGAATGGTATTCTCAGCTCTTGAAACCATGGGAGAAGTGCCATTCAAATACGTATATGTTCACGGCCTTGTAAGAGATGCCGAAGGCCGCAAGATGAGTAAATCACTGGGTAACGGTATAGACCCGCTTGAAATAATTGACCAGTATGGTGCAGATGCACTGAGATTTATGCTTACAACGGGTATCACACCGGGTAATGATATGAGATTCAAGACAGACAAGCTTGAATCTGCGAGAAACTTTGCAAACAAGCTATGGAATGCTTCAAGATTCGTTATTATGAATCTGCAAAACGAAGACGGCAGCTTCAAAGATATAGCAGGCGGTGACATTTCGCAGATGGCACTGCAGGATGAGGACAAGTGGATACTCTCAAGAGTAAACGAAGCCGTTAAATACGTTACTGCGGCAATGGACAGATTTGACCTTGCCCTTGCGGGACAGAGAGTTTACGATGTGATCTGGAACGAATACTGCGACTGGTATATCGAAATCGTCAAAGGCAGACTGTACGGTGATGATGAAGAGGACAAAAAAATAGCAAGATTTGTGCTCATAAGGGCATTAAAGGATATGCTATCGCTGCTTCATCCTTTCATGCCGTTTATAACTGAGGAAATCTGGAGCTATCTGCCAAAGGGAGAGGTAAAGGCGGACAATCCTGACAACTTCCTGATCAAATCAAGCTGGCCGGTTTATGATGAAGCTCTCACATATGAAGCAGAAACAGCAAAACTCGAGCTTGCAATGGAAGCAATCAGAGCAATCAGAAACATCAGAGCGGAAGCAGATGCAGCACCATCCAAAAAACTCAGAGCGGTGATATATGCGGATGCAGCTGACATGGAGCTTGTTAAATCAGCCGAAAGATATATCAGGGGAATGGCAAACATCACTGAGATAGAGTTTATCACAGACAAGTCAGAGGTTCCCGAGGATGTAATGTCAGCGGTAATTGCGACAGCCGAAATATATATTCCGTCAGATGATCTGCTTGACTACAAGGCAGAGTTTGAAAGACTCACAAAAGAAAAGAAAAAACTCGAAGGTGAAGTGGCAAGAGTTACAGGCAAACTGTCAAACCAGGGCTTTGTAAACAAAGCACCCGAAAAAGTAATAGCAGCTGAAAAAGAAAAGAAAGTCATGTATGAAGATATGCTTGCAAAAGTAATCGAAAGACTTGCCATGGTAGAAAAGAAAATATAATGAGCGCAATAGACAAGATAAAAGAATTTAATAAATTCGGCAGTATACTCGGTCTTGAAAGAATGAGCGTGCTTATGGAGCTTCTTGGGAATCCCCAGGAAGCTCTTCGGTGTATTCACGTCGCGGGTACCAATGGCAAAGGCTCGTGCTGCCGATATATATACGAGGCACTCCTTGCAAACGGATACAAAGCGGGTCTTTACACATCCCCGTTTATAGAGGTGTTCAATGAAAGAATCCAGTTTGACGGCAGATATATATCAGATGAAGAACTTGAAAAATATACGGGGATTGTTCTTGAAGCTGTTGAAAAAATGATAAAAATGGGTTATGATTCTCCTACAGAGTTTGAAGTCATAACAGCGGTCGCATTTGTATATTTCAAAGAAGCGGAGGCAGACTTTGCGGTGCTTGAAGTGGGGCTTGGAGGCAGAGGTGATTCAACCAATATTATCACTAAGCCTCTTGTCAGTATCGTTACATCGATATCACTTGACCATACCGACAGACTGGGTGATACTTTAGAGCAGATAGCAGCCGAAAAAGCAGGAATTATTAAACCGGGTGTGCCGGTTGTATCGAATGTACCTGAGCATGAGGCGGCAAAGGTCATAGCAGAGAAGGCCTACAGGCAGGGGTGCCTGTTTGTGGATGCTTCCAAGATAAAGCCAAAGCATACAGAGGAGTTTCTCGGAGGCTCTGCTGCTGACTTTGAGATAATGGGTACAGACTACAGCGGAGTTGAGATTTCCATGACAGGGCGGCATCAGATAAGCAATCTTATGACTGCTCTTGCAGCCATAGAGCTTTTGAGAAAACAGAGAATAATCAGGATAAACCGCAGCGACCTTTACAGAGGTCTCAAACAGGCTGTACAAATAGGGCGGTTTGAAATATTATCGAAGGAGCCGTATGTAATACTTGACGGAGCGCACAACGAAGCCGGCGCTATGGCTTTGGCAGAGGTGATGACAAAATACTTTGCAAGAGACAGAGTGCTTATGGTATGTGGCATACTTGCAGACAAGGATGCAGACGGGATTCTCGATAATTTCACACGTATATCATCGCATTTTATTGCCTGCGAACCTGTAAGTGACAGAAAACTTGCGGCAGGCGACCTGCAGGCCAAAATTGAACAGAGGCAGTGCAGCTGCAGTATAGCAGCTTCTCCGCAGGAGGCGGTGGCAATGGCGGATTTTGCGACAGATAAATACGATGCCGTCTTGTATGCGGGATCGTTATACTTAATCGGAGAGATAAGGAGGATTATTGGCAATGAGTGAACTTAAGCCCAAAAAAGTCCTGCTGTTTTACAATCCGTTTTCGGGAAACGGAATGTTCAAAAACAATCTGGATCATATTATCGAAAGATATCAGAAGGAAGGATTTATTGTAATGCCCGTCAGAGCCGAAAAAGGCAAAATATTAAATGCTCTGCTGCCTGAAATAAATCAGGATGAATACAGACAGGTTATCGTTGCAGGCGGTGACGGCACTATCAACATATGTGTCAATGCACTTCTCAAAAATGACATAGATTTGCCTATCGCAATATTTCCTTCAGGCACAGCTAACGACTTTGCATCATATTTTGAAATGCCAGATACGATAGATGCCATGATAGATGTGGCACTGGGAGAATATCAGGTGCCTGTTGATGTGGGCATTGTAAATGGCAAGTATTTCATCAATGTTGCCGCTATGGGCAATATGGTTGACGTGAGTCAAAAAACAGACCCTGTACTCAAGAACACATTGGGAAGATTTGCATATTATCTCAAAGGTGCATCAGAAGTTACAGAGTTAAAGCCGATAAATGTAAAGCTGACTACACCTGAGAATGTCTATGAAGAAGAGATGTTCTTCATGATAGTAATGAATGGCACTTCTGCGGGAGGATTCAAAAACGTATCACCTGACAGTGAGATAAATGATGGACTGTTAAATGTGATACTGTTTCGCAAAATGCCTATACTTGAGATGGTTCCTCTCGGAATCAAAGTACTTCAGGGCGTACATCTTGAAGACCACAGAGTATTGACATTCAAGACAGACAGACTTCTGATAGAGTCTGATATGGATATACCTACGGATGTTGACGGAGAGCATGGCGAAAAACTCCCTCTTGAGTTTTCGGTGCTCCGCGACAAAATCAGGGTATTTGTAACCAAATCGGAGCGTGACTATTATGAAAGATTTAAGAATAGCAGTAACGGATGACTATAATCAGCTTGTGCCCATGTTTATGGCAAACAGGCTTGAATTCAGCGAGGACGAGCCTATACCGACAGATATTGTGAAGTGCTGGCATCTTACAGACGAGCAGGGTTGCCTGCAGGGAGGCGCAGTGCTTGCCCTTCGTGAGGGACAGTTCATTGTTGACGGTATAGCAGTAAATGAGCCTTATCGCAAAACAGGAGCAGGCAGGAAACTTCTTGACTGTATTATAGCCGAGACATCATCAAGAGGAGGCAGCAGCATATTTCTTGTTGCCAGAGCGCCGGGATTTTTCAGCAAATCAGGCTTTGTCACCATCAGTAGAGATGAAGCACCTCAATTCTTTGAATGCTTTACCTGTCCACAGTACGGGACAGAGTGCAGACCTGAGGTTATGAGGCTTGACGTTAAATAGAATAAATGATTTGACGGCTTGAAAAACTGTGTTTTCTAATCTATAATTCTATTAATGACAAAGAAAGGGACGCAGCATGAAACTGCGTGGTAAAAACTATGTATTCCATCGAAGAAATAAGAAAAACAGACAGTGAAATAGCATCAGCCATAGAAGCTGAGATTGCAAGACAGAACTCACATATCGAGCTTATAGCTTCAGAAAACTGGGTAAGCAAGGCTGTTATGGCAGCAATGGGATCCCCGTTTACAAACAAATATGCCGAAGGATATCCCGGCAAGAGATACTATGGTGGCTGTGAGTGCGTTGATATTGCAGAGAATCTGGCAATAGAGAGAGCAAAACAGCTCTTTGGCTGTGAATATGTCAATGTGCAGCCTCATTCCGGTGCACAGGCCAATATGGCAGTATTTTTTGCAGTATTAAAACCGGGAGATACATTCATGGGTATGAATCTTTCGGATGGCGGACATCTTTCCCACGGAAGCAAGGTTAATATGTCCGGCAAATACTTCAATGCTGTTTTTTATGGCGTTGACGAAAACGGATTTATAGATTACGAACAGGTACGCAAGACTGCTCTCGAATGTAAGCCTAAGATGATAGTATGCGGTGCGAGTGCATATTGCAGAGCTATTGACTTCAAAAAACTCAGAGAAATCGCAGATGAAGTTGGAGCATATCTGATGGCGGATATTGCGCATATTGCAGGGCTGGTTGCTACAGGACTTCATCAGAGCCCGATTGAATATGCACATATAACTACGACTACTACACACAAGACCCTGAGAGGCCCAAGAGGCGGTATGATTATGAGCAGTCAGGCTGTTGCTGATGAGCTTAAACTTAACAAAGCAGTATTCCCAGGAATACAGGGCGGCCCTCTGATGCATGTTATAGCTGCAAAAGCTGTATGCCTCAAAGAAGCATTGCAGCCGGAGTTCAAAACATATCAGCAGAATGTTGTTGCCAATGCCAAGGCATTGAGTGAAGGCCTTATCAGAAGAGGCATATCAATAGTATCAGGAGGAACTGATAATCATCTGATGCTGGTTGATTTGACAAGCGTAGGCATCACAGGCAAAGAGATGGAAGCTCTCCTTGAAGAAGCAAACATCACATGCAACAAAAACACTATTCCAAATGATCCGCAGTCACCTAATGTGACAAGTGGTGTCAGACTTGGAACTGCTGCTGTAACTTCAAGAGGCATGAACACAGAGGATATGGATAGACTCGCAGAGGCAATTTCACTTGTAATCAAAGATGCGGGCAGCAGAGAAAAAGCAAAGCAGATAGTTGCAGAGCTTACAGCAAAATATCCGCTTAATGCATAGTGGCAGATTCAAAACAAAATATCAAAAGGGGCTGTCGCATCAATGACTGTGGTTGTGGTGCGGTAAGCCCTTTTGTCATGTCCCGGATGCACACCAAAAAGCACCGGGAAAATACCGGTGCCGGGACAATCTGTATTGTTTTGAAAGTGTGAAATCATTCGCCTATGTGAAACTCGTTCATTGCCTCAAGAACGTGCATATATTCCTTTTCAAGGGCAGGGAAGCTCTGCTTTGCGGCTTCGAGGTTCTCTTCACGCAGCAGCTCAGTTGTATCTCTTGCCTGTTCAAAAAGATTCTGAAGGCCGAGATTTGCACACAGTCCTTTGAGTGTATGTGCCTCACGAAATGCGTCCTTTACTGCTCCGCTTTCGAGAGCATCCCGCAGTCTGCTGAAGCTTTCGTCGGATTTGAATTTTGCAAGAAAACGCTCAACAAGTGCAGAAGCTCCGCCAAGGCGTGCTAATACTTCCTGCAAATCTGATCCTACTGATGTATAGAAATTTTTAAGATGTTCCATAAGTCTCCCTCCTTGTTTATACAATTATGCCACTTAAATGGCCGGCCTGTCAACCGCAACATCAGCATTGGGATAAAAATATCCGGGACAAGGTGTTTTTTGTTTTATTTTTGACAATTCGATATATTGTAAAATTCAGAATTATAGTGTACAATGTATTCGGTGCACTCTGCATATATGCTTATTATACTGCAGATGCTGACACTACAATATTCTATTTATTTCTAATGAAATTGCAGCAAAGCATCCGGTATCAGTAGGCTACTACAGCTATATGCAGACATATACACAAGATGCCGCTGCAGATTGTGGGAGGACGTTATTATGAAAAAAAAGCATATCCTTGCTTTAGTGCTTGTGCTTGCTATGGTGGTAAGCATGCTGCCGGGCTGTTCAGGCAGCAAAGAGCATGAAGCTATTACTATTATGGATGCTCAGCGCGATTACAGCGGACTTATCGAACTGGTGCACGAAAAATATCCGGAAATCAACATCGAAGTCATACCGTATCGCGGCGGCAACAGGTCTGCATATATGAAGCAGCAGCTTGAAACAGGCAGCATTCCGGATATCTACTCTTCTACCCAGGCATGGGACTCAGATATTCAAAAAGAATACCTCATAGACTTATCAAACTATGAGGTTGCAGAACGCTATTCTCCTGCACGTCTTGAAGATTATACAGTAGACGGGAGTCTCTATCTGCTTCCTTATGACTACAATATCACAGGAATTATATGCAATCAGTCGCTTCTTAAGCGCAATGACATAGAGGTTCCGACAAGCTTTGCGCAGCTTCGCGACGAAACAGTGCCGGCTCTCAAGACCAAAGGCATCAAGGTTTCAAATTCACTGCTTGACCTGCCGGGATCGGCGTTCCAATATTTCTTTAATATAAATTCGACGGAATTTATCAATACAGTTGACGGTAAATCATGGTGCAATTCATTCAGCGATACAGACACCGATACATTTGCAAGTGATGACGAAGGTCTTGCTGCATGTGCTGAGTATTTCCAGCAGTGGATTGACTGCGGGATGCTTGTAGCTGACAAAGAAAGCGAAACCTACAATGGCGTCCTTGAGGATTTCACAGCAGGCAATACAGCATTTCTTGTAGGCACTGTGCAGAGATTTACTCAGAATGAAGACGGTACAGGCGATCAGTACTGCCTGCTTCCGTTCCTTTCCGAAGACGGCAGCCAGAACACTTATGGTGTTACACCTGGATGTTTCTATGGACTCAGCAAAGAA
Organism: uncultured Oscillospiraceae bacterium; assembly: GCA_964507795.1. Lineage (GTDB taxonomy): Bacteria > Bacillota > Clostridia > Peptostreptococcales > Anaerovoracaceae > UMGS973. The sequence continues at coordinate 22,197 of CAZDQV010000001.1, forward strand.
CTTGAAAAATCAGGCAACAAACAAAAACTTGAAGATGCACTTCATGTGCTTGAAGTTATTTCGAGCAACGAAGGATATCTGGCAATACACGGCGAAGTATCAACCAATATGTGCTCTATCACAGACTTTGAGGTCAATGAGGATTCACCATACAAAGAAGCACTTGAAGCTGTAAGCAAAGGCCATTCGATGAATATGATATACACAGGATGGGATGCTTATCTGGTACCGTTTGGTGAAGCCGTGCATGATTGGATCAAAGGCAAAGGCAGTGCCGAGGAAGCATTCAAGATTCTTGATGATACCAAACGCAACATTCAAAAAGAAGGCGTGAAGACTTATGCAACTGTCACAGAGGAGCTTGATACGGTACAGGCGGCTCAGCTTTCGGGGCAGATGTTTATGGATGCCTCAGGTGCCGATGCGGCTCTGATATCATACAATGTATACAGTCCGGATGTACATGCTCTGATGGAAAACAGTGCGGGAGCCAATGGCACAATCCTCACAGGCGATATGACTGAGGAATATATCACAATATTCCTGCCTACAAGCTGGTATGGTACAATCCAGACTATAGAGCTCAAAGGCAGCGAACTCAAAGCAAGAGCTGCCGAAGGCTGCGATACGAGAGGCACAGGATTCAAATACCCGTATGTGCTTATGACAGCTGATGGTGAGGATATCTCAGATGATGAGACATATACAGTTGTAGTATGCGGAGTTAATGCGGATGAAGCAGAAACTCTCGAAATTACAGATACAGGCATAGTGGGGCTTGACGCTGCCAAAGAGTATCTCCTTAAAGTAAAAGAAGTATCAACCAAAACATTAGACGAATCACTTGTAAAGGAAATAGAAACTGAAGAAGAATAAGCAATATGAAAAACCCTTTGAGTAATGTGCAGTTAAAAACACAGTGGATTATCCTTATAATCGCTGTCATATTGGCAATAATAGTCGGCTGCGGCAAGTATCTTGATATTTATACGGATCAGCAGATTTACAAAGAGTCTGTATCCCAGCTCAAAGAAGTCAGCAATCATCTGCTCGAAAAGCTTGATGTGCAGCTTGAAATGCAATGGGATTATCTGAGCAAGGTTGACAGTGCATGCGCAGAGTCTGATTCTATGACAGAAGAAGAAGTCTGCAAAATACTTGCTCATTATGAGAGCCACCTTGCCCCTACAGGCAAAGAAATGAAGTTTCGCCTGATAGACTCTGAAGGATACTATTATACAAGCGAGGGAAGACAGGGCTCGTGGACAGGACTTGACAAGCTCAGTGACCAGGACAAGCAGTCTTTCCTCATAGCCAATTGGCTTGACAACGAAAACTATATGGCATTTGTCATCAAAATAGGGCAGCCACTGACTGTGAATGGTCATGAGATTACGCATGTTGTTCTTTTGCGCAGTATGGAGGATATGAAACCGTTCTTTCAGATGAGTGCCTTTAACAACAAAAATATTGCACTTATCGTAGATGCTTCCGGTACGATTCTGTCTGAGACAGGAGAAATCGAAGGCGTTGACATTACCGGCAGGAATGTATTCCACAAGATGGAAGACTGGGATTTCCCTCATGCTGACAGCTCTGCAGCGTTTCTTAAAGAAGGCAGGCGAGGAGATACGATATGTACAGACGTTAATATAGACAATCAGGGATGTTATGTGGTGTACAACCGCTTGCCTGACTACGTATGGGGCGTGATGCTGCTGGTATCCAAAGACGATGTTGCAGTCAGCACCGCGCAAATGGTATCCTCGCTCTTGAAACTGTTCCTTGTAATTGGCATATTGCTTCTTGCGACAACAGTTGCAGCTGTATTCTTTGTCATGAGGCTGCAAAGAAACAAAAAACTTCTGATAATAGAAGAACAGAACACAAAAGTAATGGAAGATGCAAACCGCAAACTTCAGATATTGCAAAACGAGACTCAGGAAGCGAGAGAAACGGCCGAAAAAGCCACTATGGCAAAGAGCCAGTTCTTATCTAATATGTCACATGACATACGTACACCTATGAATGCTATTGTAGGTATTACGGCTCTGATGGAAAGTGATGTGAATGATCCTGACAAACTGACATATTACATCAAAAAAATCAAACATTCCAGCCAGCATATGCTTGGCCTTATCAACGACATACTGGATATGAGCAAGATAGAATCAGGCGAAGTGGAGCTTAACATTGAATCAGTCAAACTGGCTGAGCAGGTTGGGCAGGTTGAAAGCATCATCCGCTCTCAGAGCAATGAACGCAACCAGACCCTTATAGTCAGCACAAATGAGCTTACACATGAATACCTGATCGGAGATACTATACGTTTGCGTCAGGTGCTCCTGAATCTCCTTACAAATGCAGTCAAATATACACAGGAAGGCGGAGAAATCCGTTTTGTGATTACCGAAAAACCGTGTGACATAGATGACCATGCAACTATCATGTTCTCGGTTATAGACAACGGATATGGTATGAGCGCGGAGTTTCTTGAACATATATTTGAACCTTTTGTGCGTGAACAGGATTCTGTTACAAACAAAATACAGGGAACAGGTCTTGGAATGTCTATCACCAAGAGTATCGTGGATCTGATGGGCGGCAGCATTACAGTGCAAAGTGAACCTGGTAAAGGAAGTCGCTTTGATGTTGTGCTTACAATGCCTGTAGATCAGGAAGCAAGAAGTCTTGCTGATGTTGATGATGTGCTCCTCATTTGTGATGAGGATGAGCTTGTACGCAATGTATGCGCTGCTTTCCGTGAGGAGAATGTAGAGCTTCATGTAGCAGCAGGCAGGAAGCAGGCCTTGGAGCTTCTGCAGCAAAAACCATCTGATGCGATTATTATCTCAGGTAATATATGCGATGAAAATCTTACAGATACGGTAGAGAAGCTGCATGAAGCAGCAAAAGACGCACTTCTGGTATTCTGCTGTGAATATACATATAGAGAAAACATAAGGCAGATGTTACTTGAGAGCGGAGTAGACGGCCTGATTGCGCGTCCGTTCTTCTTTGAAAATATGATACTGGCTGTAAACCATGTTCGCAACCAGTCGCAGTCTGTAAAAGACGAAGCTCATTCACCTTTGAGCGGCAAGCGTTTCCTCTGTGCGGAAGACAATGAATTAAATGCTGAGATTCTTGACGCACTGCTTACACTTCACAATGCGACATGCACCATTTGCCCTACAGGGCTTGACATAGTAGAGGCATTTGCTTCTGTAAAACCTGGTGAATATGATGCTATCCTGATGGATGTGCAGATGCCTAAGATGAACGGTATGGATGCAACACGTGCTATACGAAGCGGCGCAAATCCGCTTGGCAAGGTAATCCCTATTATAGCGATGACAGCCAATGCATTCAGCACTGACATTAAAGACTGTCTGGATGCAGGTATGGATGCCCACCTCGCCAAACCTCTTGATATTACTGCACTTGAACGTGTTTTACAGGAAATTACAAGCGGGGGGGGTCTCAGGCTAAGCGCAAATAGCAAGCTTCGTGAGAGGTGTGCTACTCGTAAATAACAAATAAAAAAAGCGGGAATGATATGTGATTTGCACACCGTTCCCGCTTTTAGATTGTAGAGTTTTTTGACCTTGTTACAGTAAATTCCCCGATAAAGACACCTTATATTTATGAGCGTATGTGCTCTGTCAGGAGCATTTCATCTAAAATATCTGTAATCTCATATTGTGAGTCATAATGAGTGTTTTTGTCTATATCTTTGAGCTCATCTGAGATATCCTTGAGTGCCTGGAGCAGCAACGGATTAAATGCGCCGCATTCTCCGTTTAATATCATATCCAAGGCTTTTTCGTGGGAAAAAGCATCTTTGTAGCAGCGTACACTTGTCAGAGCTTCATAAACATCTGCAAGGGACACCACCTGTGCGGAGATAGGAATATCATCGCCTGACAGACCGTCAGGATATCCTTTGCCGTCATATTTCTCGTGATGCCAGCGGCATATACTGCGTGCTGTACGGACAAACTTGCTTGTCTGATCAAGAGCTGCACTGCTTAATATTTTGTCACCTTCGATGGAATGGGTCTTCATAAGCTCCCATTCCTCATCTGTCAGTTTGCCGGGTTTGTTGAGCACTTCCTCAGGAATCTTGATTTTCCCTATGTCATGCAAAGCAGACAGGGAAGATATGAGGGAAATGTTTGATTTGGTCAGGTTGTAGCGGTTTGTAATCTCAGACAGTCTGTGAAGCAACAGATTAGTTATAATCTGGACGTTGAGAGTATGTGAACCTGATTCATGATTTCTCAGCTCTATGATGTTACTGAATATGTTTATCATTGAGCTGTTGAATTTCTCCCGCTCATATATCTGTTTTTCAACAAGGTGAATGAGTTTTTTTCGGTTCTGATACATCAGAAGCGTGTTTTCCACTCTCCGCTGTACCACTAAAGCCCGGAATGGCCTGTTGATATAGTCTGTTACGCCAAGCTGATAAGCCTGAGTCATAAATTCAATGCTGTCCTCAGCTGATATGATGATTACTGGAATTTCTTCAATCCAGTGATTGTCATTCATGACACGCAACACATCAAAGCCATCCATTTCAGGCATATTGAGATCCAAAAGAATGAGGTCAATGTCTTCATCGGTTTTGAGCATATTGACTGCTTCCGCACCATTGGTTGCAAAGACAAAGTCATATTGATCTCCAAGCATGAGAGCGAGCATACTCCGGTTCAGTTCGGCATCATCTGCAATCAGTATTTTGTTTTTCTGGTTGGTTGTACTCATAATATACTATACCTCACGTGTCATAGCGTTATCGCTGCTTTTGCAAAAGCTTGTCTGTTATTTTGATACGAATCTGGTCAGTACTTCGTGAATAGAATCAGCACTGATAGGTTTTGGCAGATGATAATTCATACCTGCCTCGACGGTCTGCTGTTTTTCATCATCAAAAACGTCAGCTGTCATGGCGACAATCGGAATGGATTGTGCATCCGGGTGATCTGAACTGCGGATGGCTTTGGTTGCTGTAAGCCCGTCCATCACAGGCATACGCACATCCATCAGAACTATATCAAATGCACCGGAAGCTGATGTGGTGAATGTATCCAAAGCCTCCTGCCCGTTGCCTGCTGTTGTAACATTGCAGCCGAAGTCTTCAAGTATGGTTTTTGCCACATATGTATTGAGCTCGTTGTCTTCTACAAGCAGGACACGTGTCCCGGTAAGATCTGTGGTTACAGTCTTTGGTACGTCAGATAACGGATAATCTTTGTACTCTGCTATATCTACAAAGAATTCAACTATAAATTCGGTCCCTTTGCCAAGTTCGCTCTTGACATCAATGGTACCTCCCATTGCATCTACGAGGCTTTTGACAATAGGAAGGCCAAGGCCTGTGCCCTGTTTCTTCTTGCCAAGCTCAGAATGCTCACGAGCAAAAGGTTCAAACAGATGATCAAGGAAATCCTCGCTCATTCCTATGCCGTTGTCACGTACTTTGAACTCTATTTTGAGTTTGTTGTCTGTATGTTCTTTGTTTGTTACAGTAAACCATACGTCTCCGCCTTCAGGTGTAAACTTGGCTGCATTTGACAGGAGATTGAAAAATATCTGATTGAAACGCAACTTGTCTACCAGTATGGTATATTCGCCGGGTCTTAATTCACTGTGGAAATTGATATGGTTTGCATCCATCAGTGGCTGGATTACAGTGCCGACAGTGTTGAGAAACTCTGAACGTGTCAGACGCTCTTTTTTGAGGGTCAGCTCACCGCTTTCGATTTTGCTCATATCCAGTATGTCATTGATGAGGCCGAGAAGGAAATTCTCCGATATCTCCATCTTGCCCAGATACTTTTTGATTGTTTTGATGTCATCCTCTTTGCGTGCAAGCTGTGTGAGATTTAATATCGCATTCATAGGAGTGCGTATGTCATGACTCATGTTTGACAGGAATGTTGTCTTTACCTTGCTTGCCTCCAGAGCTTTTTGGGTGGCTTCCTGAGCTTTGTTCAAAGCCTGTTGTATTTCCTGCTGATGCTGCATCTGGAAATGGTCAGCTTCCCTTGCAGCTATGAACATGTATCCGAGGAGTGCCACGAGTACCGAACAAAACGGCTGAAACGGGAATATCTGATAAATAGGGATTACAAGGCTGTTCACTGCCGCTGATACAAGCGGAATCAGCGAAATCATAAGAGAATGCAAAAGCCATGGATTCTCCTTTTGGGTTTTGCGTATACATATCACGATGGCATATATAAATGGTTCTATGTAATAGAAGAAGTTCAGGTATGAAAAAAATGTGAACAGCGGGCCGCGTATATATGTGCAGTCATCGCCGATAGACCACAGCACACCTGTAAACGGACTCAGAATAACCAGTCCCAGAAGAACTATAACAGGTACATATTCAAGTTTGTGTGTAAAGCTGTGAAACTCAAGATTTACGAAATTGCGTACAAATCTCTGCCATATAAAAGGAAGCATGACATAAGCAATATAGAAAACAAATACAACAGTGCCAAACAGCCAGTTTGGACATGAATCCGTAAGGTCACATGTGATAAAAAGTCCGTCAAGCAGCACATAACACATGGTCATGAGGATAAGGCTGCGACATCTGAGACGGCTCTGGCTCTGACGGCTCAGCGTAGATGAGCGTATGAAAAGTATAAGCAGTATGATAAGCATAAAAAATGTGCTTGTAAGATAATTACCGATAATAGTCGCCACTTCCTCTCTGTATTTGAACCGGGAACAGTTTATTGCTCCCATATAATGTTTGAACCAATAGTATCTTCTAAATTGTACCTTGAAATATGGAAAATTTCAACTGTTTATTTGCAAATTTCACCACAATTATTTTGGAGTTAATTCCTAAAGTAAATTCTACAGTGGAATTTACTTTGAGAATTTACGTTGGCAAAATGTTTGCCATTGATCTTCCGGACAATTTCAGATATCCGTACATCTCCAAATCGATGACAGAATTCTGGCGCAGGTGGCATATCACACTGGGCTCATGGTTCAGAGATTATGTATATATTCCTCTTGGAGGCAATCGCAGAGGCATAGGCAGGACGTACATCAATCTTTTCATAGTATGGATTCTTACTGGATTCTGGCATGGAGCAAGCTGGAACTTCATACTGTGGGGGCTGTTTCTGTTTGCAGTGATTGCAATTGAGAAATCAGGACTTCTCAAAATACTTGAATCCAACAAAATAAAAGGAAATTTCCAGCTGAATTTAGAGATGATGCGGGATTTTTTGTCTGTTATCTGCTATACTTAAAACATACATACACTTTACAGGGAGCAGGATATGTTTAAGATAATGGTAGCAGAGGATGATCCGAATACATCCAAACTCATGAAGGCAATTATAACAAGGGGCGGATATGAGGTGGTATGTGCCTTTGACGGCGTTAAAGCGCTGGAAATTATGGATAGAGAGCACATAGATCTGATTGTTCTGGATGTTATGATGCCCAATATGGACGGATATGAATTTACAGACACTTTGCGAAGCTGCGGGGATAATACTCCGATATTGATGGTCACAGCCAAAGAGCTTCCCGAAGACAAGTGCAGAGGATTCATTGCAGGAACAGATGACTATATGACCAAGCCGGTTAATGAAGAGGAATTGCTCCTCAGAATCAAAGCATTGCTCAGGCGTGCACGTATAGCAAACGAAAGAAAGCTTTATATAGGAGATGTTGTTCTTGATTATGATTCTTTAAGCGTCACCAAAAACGGAATTTCTCAAAGCCTGCCCCAAAAGGAATTTTATCTGCTTTACAAGCTCCTGTCATACCCGGGCAAAATATTCACCAGAATACAGCTTATGGACGAGATTTGGGGCATGGATTCTCAGTCAGCGGATACTACTGTAAATGTACATATAAACAGGCTTCGCAAACGTTTTGAGGATTTTGATGAATTTGAAATCGTCGCAATCAGAGGCATAGGATACAAGGCGGTGAAAACCTGTGAATAGATTAAAAGAAGCATTCCAGAAAAACCAGTTGCCTATCGCATATACAGGAGTAACCATTGGTGTGATGGTCATATCGTTTGCCATCATGTTTACAGGCAGATTCTTTCTAAGAAGCATAGGCTTTGTAGAGGCTATCCCTAAGATATGGCAGTTTATATCCCTTGCATTTCTTGCAGTAGTCATAGGAGCTGTAGTGGCGGCTTCATTCAGCAGGATTCCGCTAAAGCCTCTGCGCAAGATAGCGGAGGCTGCAGACAGGCTGGCTGCAGGTGATTTTTCAACAAGGATAAATCTCAAAATGGGAGGAGAGCTTCAGGAACTCAATACCAGTTTCAACAACATGGCAAATGAACTGGAACAAAGTCAGATGCTTCGCTCTGATTTCATAAACAACTTTTCTCATGAATTCAAGACGCCGATTACTTCCATACGCGGTTTTGCAAAAATGATGAGAGAGCATGAGCTGACCAGAGAAGAAACAGAGGAATATCTTGATATAATTATTGCAGAGTCAGACAGACTAATTGATCTTTCGGCCAATGTGCTCAATCTCTCAAAGATTGAAAGCACAACGCTACTTACCAACAGCGGGAGATTCAATCTCAGTGAGCAAATGAGAAGGGTAATAGTGCTTCTCGAAAACAGATGGGAAGAAAAAAATATCTTTGTTAATTTGGATTGCAGCGAAATATACATAAAAGGCAATGAAGAGATGCTCAGACAGGTATGGATAAACCTTATAGACAACGCAATCAAGTTTGCAAACAGAGACAGCAAAATAAATATCAGTATATTGCAAAGTGCAGGATACACGACAGTTACAATTGCAGACAGAGGAGAGATAATTGCACCTGAAATCCTTGGCAGGATTTTTGATAAATTCTATCAGGGAGACACATCCCACGGCACGAAGGGAAACGGTCTGGGACTTGCAGTGGCAGCCAAAATAGTCAGCCTTCACAAAGGAAGTATAAGCGTTGTCAGATCAGATGAGGAAGAGACATCTTTTGAAGTGAAGTTAAGTAATAATGCTTGACCTGATATTGACGGATATTTGCCAAACCCACACAGGTGTGGTATAGTTAACTGGTTAAACGTAATTTGGTGGGAGATTCATGGAAAATATAATCAGCACTCAAAATTTAATATTTCAATATCCTGCCGCTGAAGATGTCAAGGCAGAGCCTGCGGTCAGGGGTATAACCATAGAAATCAAGAAGGGCAGTTTCACAGCAATAATAGGCAAAAATGGTTCGGGCAAATCAACTGTTGCCAAGACATTCAACGCATTGCTTATCCCAACGTCGGGAGCTGTATATGTCAACGGTTATGATACAAAAGATGCAGACAGACTCTGGGAAATAAGGCAGTCAGCCGGAATGGTATTTCAAAATCCCGACAATCAGCTTGTTTCATCAATAGTAGAAGATGATGTCGCCTTTGGTCCCGAAAACATCGGCATCAGATCCGAGGACATCAGAGGCATTGTAGATGAAGCACTGTTTTCTGTGGATATGTATGATTTTCGCAAAAAAGCGCCACATATGCTTTCGGGCGGACAAAAACAGAGAATAGCCATAGCGGGAGTAATAGCGATGAAGCCTGAATGCATCATATTTGATGAGCCTACAGCCATGCTTGACCCCAAGGGACGCAGTGAGGTTATGGATATCATAAAGAAGCTTCACAGCGAAGGTATCACAGTGATTCTCATAACTCATTTTATGGAGGAAGCTGCAGATGCAGACCGTATTATCATTATGAACAGAGGCAGTATTGCAGCTGACGGGGCGCCACAGGAAGTGTTTTCGGATAGAGAAACCATAGAGAATGCAGGTCTCAGAGTGCCTATGGCATCAGACATTGCAAATGCACTCAGAGAAAGAGGCTTAGATATACCCCAGGGAATTATAGATACAGAGGAGTTAGTAAAAGCAATATGTCAATTAAAGTAGAAAACCTGACACATATATATAATGAAGGTCTGCCGCATGAATCTGTTGCAGTACAGGATGTCAGCTTTTCTGTCGGCGATGGGCAGATAGCCGGTATTATAGGTCATACAGGTTCGGGCAAATCAACAATGGTGCAGCATCTGAACGGCCTTGTCAAACCAAAGTCAGGCAATATATATATAGATGAAGTAAATATATGTGACGGCAAAACTGTAATGCGCGAGATACGCCAAAAAGTGGGACTGGTATTTCAATATCCGGAATACCAGCTTTTTGAGGAAACTGTATTCAGAGACGTTGCCTTCGGACCCAAAAACATAGGACTTGCAGATGAGGAACTTGAGGCAAGGGTCAGAGAAGCCATAGAACTTGTGGGACTTGACTATGAGCAGATTAAGGACAAATCTCCTTTCGATCTTTCGGGGGGACAAAAAAGAAGAGTAGCCATAGCGGGCGTAATAGCAATGAAGCCCAAAGTCCTTATACTTGACGAGCCGACAGCGGGTCTTGATCCGAAAGCGCACAGGGATGTGCTTGACATGATAATCCGTGTTCACAGACACGAAAACAATATTACAATAATGGTCTCGCACAATATGGAGGATATTGCCTCAATGTGTGACAAAGTCATAGTGATGGATAAAGCTCATGTCGTAATGGAAGGCACTCCAGCGGAGGTATTCGCAAGAAGACAGGAATTAAAACAGATAGGGCTTGCTGCTCCACCTGTTACAGAACTCATAGACATGCTTAATGACAGAGGATTTGACCTTGACCGCAATATCCTTACAAGAGACAGAGCAGTTGAAGAAATATACAGAGCAATCAGAGGAAACGTAAATGCTTAGAGATATAACACTGGGACAGTATTATCCAGGCAGTTCATGGGTGCACAGTCTTGATGCACGTATCAAAATAACAGCAACCATTGTTTATATAGTAGCGCTGTTCATAGTCGATAATTTTTACGGCTTCATAATATCCGCAGCAGCACTCGGTGTTGTGATAGCGGTGTCAAAGGTACCGCTGAGATTCATATTAAGAGGCCTCAAACCCGTATTCATCATAATCATATTCACATTTATACTGAATCTGTTTATGGTCAAGGGTGATGTCGTATGGAGTCTCGGATTTTTACATATCACAAAACAGGGAATCCGGACTGCCGTATTTCTTGGAATCAGACTTGTACTTCTCATAATAGGATCATCAATGCTTACGCTTACCACCAAGCCGATAAGCCTGACTGACGGTATTGAGAAGCTGCTTGCTCCCATGAAAAAAATCGGAGTGCCGGCGCATGAACTTGCAATGATGATGACCATAGCACTCAGATTCATACCGACACTGCTTGAAGAGACAGACAAAATAATGAAAGCGCAGCAGGCAAGGGGCGCTGACTTTGAAAGCGGCAATATAATACGCAGAGCCAAAAGCCTGATACCTATACTTGTCCCTCTGTTCATAAGTGCTTTCAGGATAGCCTCAGAACTTGCCATGGCAATGGAGGCAAGATGTTACAGGGGCGATGAAGGAAGGACAAGGATGAATGAAATGAGATTTGCAGGAAGAGATGCGGTGGCGGGATTGCTGCTGGCATTGTTTCTTGCAGCAACAATAGTAGAGGCGGTAATTCTTTAATGAGGCAGCGAAACATTAAAAACCTTGAAGAAAAAATAAATGAGGTAAAAGAATATCTGGTTGAAAACCCGGATGAAATGAAAGGCAAGTGGAGGAATCTGTTTGCAGATAACGGAGGCAAACTGGCACTTGAGATAGGATGCGGCAAAGGGCAGTTCATAATATCTCATGCAAAAGCAAATCCGGGCAATATGTATCTTGCAATAGAAGGACAGCGCAATGTATTGCTCAGAGGACTTCAAAAGGCCAAGGCGGAGCAGCTCAAAAATGTTTTTTTCTTTGCAAAGTATATAGATGATGCAAATGAATTATTTGAACAGGGAGAAATCGATAGAATTTATCTTAATTTCAGTGATCCGTGGCCAAAGGAAAGACACGCCAGAAGAAGGCTCACCCACAGAGACAGGCTCAAAACATATTTTGATGTTCTCAAAGAGGGAGGCGTGATAGAGTTCAAAACTGACAACGACACGCTGTTTGAATTTTCGATGGGAGAAATCAGAGAGTCAGGCTATGAAATACTTGAATATACAAAGGATCTGCATAATTCGGAGTATGAGTCAAAATATATGACTACAGAATATGAAGACAGGTTCAGTTCACGCGGCAAAAATATAAATTATGTTAAATTCAAAAGAAATACTGCTTCGGAGTAATACCGGAGCAGTTTTATAATTATGAGCTGAAGCAAAATAAAACCCTTGGGGATATTACAATCTCAAGGGTTTGTGCTGGTACACCATCACGGGCTCGAACCGTGGACACCCTGATTAAGAGTCAGGTGCTCTACCAACTGAGCTAATGGTGCATAAACTATATGTCGTGTACCGAACAATTAAGAGTGTAACAAAATCGGGGTTATTTGTCAACAAAAACTTTTTAAAAACCCGCGTTTTTTTGTGACGCATTGCTTTGCAAAATCATAGAGCAATGTGAAACTCTTTTCATTTCGCCGTTTTGTACTTTCTTGTTTTATGTATACATTAAGTTTGCGAAATGTATACAGTATTAATTCCAAATCGGCTTGTAAATGCCACCCCCTTGTGTTAGTATTTTAGCGATATTTTAGTACAGCAAACATGTACTGATGTCGATAAATATATAGTTAAAGGAGATGGAACAGATGTTACTTGAAACATTACAGGATTTCGTGCAAAGCATGGGAATAACAAACCTTGGCTACCAGAACGCAATTATGATTGTTGTGTCGTTCATTTTTCTATATCTTGCAATCAGACATGGATTTGAACCATTATTGCTTATACCAATAGCATTCGGTATGCTTTTATCAAATCTGCCGCTTGCTGATGTATTTATTCATGATTATACGATTGAGGCCGGAACCAAAATGATAGACTCTTTGTCTAACGCCGGGATATTGACGGTCTTTTACACTTTGAAACCGGTGCTGCCGTCGCTCATATTCCTTGGAGTCGGTGCCATGACAGACTTCGGACCGCTTATTGCAAACCCGAAATCACTCCTGATGGGTGCAGCAGCTCAGTTTGGAATATTCATAGCATTTTACCTTGCTATCATCCTGGGCTTCAACGCACAGGAGGCGGCGTCAATAGGTATTATAGGCGGTGCTGACGGCCCTACAGCCATTTATCTTACAAGCAAGCTTGCTCCGCATCTGCTTGGTGCCATTGCGGTTGCAGCATATTCATACATGGCACTTGTGCCTGTAATACAGCCACCTATTATGAAACTTTGCACCACACCAAAAGAAAGAGTTATAAGGATGGAACAGCTGAGACCTGTAACACAGAGAGAAAAAATCCTGTTTCCTATCGTTGTAACAGTGCTGTGTGTATTACTGCTTCCGGCAGCTGCACCTCTTATCGGCTGCTTGATGCTTGGAAATCTTTTTAAAGAAAGTGGTGCTACAGACAGACTTTCTGATACCGCTCAGAATGCAATGATGAACATGGTAACCATCATGCTTGGTCTTGCGGTTGGAGCTTCGGCAACAGGTGAAACATTCATCACATCAGAGACACTTAAAATAGTTGTTCTCGGTGTTATAGCATTTGCATTCGGTACATTGGGCGGCGTCCTCATAGCAAAGCTGATGAACGTGCTTACAGGAGGCAAAATCAACCCGCTTATCGGATCTGCAGGTGTGTCCGCAGTACCGATGGCAGCAAGAGTATCCCAAAAGGTAGGCAGCAGCTACGATCCGGGCAATTTCCTGCTGATGCATGCGATGGGACCGAATGTCGCAGGAGTTATAGGCTCTGCCGTAGCAGCAGCAGTGATGCTTTCAATGTTTGGCGGATACTAAATTCGAACCATATTTCAAATCATTTTTATACCCCTTAGGGTCTTGCTTCGGCGGGGCCCTTTTCCATACTCTGAAATAATTAATATATACATGGAGATTTTAGCATGATACAATATGACTGATGCAAAAATAATGTTCAGAAAGGGTTTGTTATGGAAATAAAAATAAAGAAAAAACTCAGAGAGGAGTTTGACATAATTGAGATAGATAAAGGCATATCCATTGAGAAACTGGTGAAAAAATATGCTGATGAGCTGCCATTCACTGTGGTTGCAGCCAAAAAAGACAATAGGCTTGTAGAGCTTACAGAAACAATTGACACTCCCTGCAGTGTGGAATTGCTGGATATACGTACACAGGCTGCAAATCTGATTTATCAGTACAGCCTCTCCCTTATATATCTCAAATCAGTAAAGGATATTTTGGGGGATGTGAATGTTGATATACAAAATTCACTCAGTAAAGGTCTTTATACAACAATAGGATATGATACGGAACTGACAGATGAGCAGATTGGTGCAGTCGAGGCGAGAATGAGAGAAGTTGTGGAAGCGGATATGCCTTTTGTTAAGGAAGAGATTTCGGTAAGCGAAGCGGAAAAAAGATTTATAGATCTTAATCAGCCTGAAAAACTTGCACTTCTTCATAAAAAAGCAGATAAGGTAAGGTTCTATTCTCTTGCGGGATACAGTAATTTCTTTTATGGGCTGATGGTACCTTCAACAGGGTATGTCAGATATTTTGAATTGAAAAAATACAGAGAAGGTGTTATAGTCAGATTTCCGCACCCTTCGATGCCGGATGTGATTCCTGAGTACAAAGAAGAAGCCAAGATGTATGATGCCTTCGGGGAGGCTACGATAAGAGGGCGTATCATGGGTGTTTCCTTTGTTTCTGACCTTAATCAAAAGGTTGAAACAGGTGAATACAAAGAACTTATTCAGCTTTCGGAAGCATTGCATGAGAAAAAAATCGCTGAAATAGCTGATATGATTACAGAAAGCGGTAAAAGAATCATTCTGATAGCAGGGCCGTCATCATCTGGTAAAACCACTTTTGCAAGGAGACTTTGCATACAGCTCAAAGTAAACGGCCTTAATCCTTTGTATCTTGGAACAGACGACTATTTTGTAGAAAGAACCCATACACCTGTTGATGAATATGGTGAGCCTGATTATGAAAATCTGGGTGCTGTGGATATAGGGTTGTTTAACAGTAATATGAATGATCTGCTTGCAGGCAAAGAAGTTGATTTGCCAGAGTTTGATTTTATGAAAGGCGAGAAAATATTCGGCAGAAGGATTACTAAGATAAACCAGACACAGCCGATAGTAATCGAAGGAATTCATGCATTAAATGATGATCTGACTCCGTATATAGACGATGAGGAAAAATTCAAGATTTATATAAGCCCGTTTACACAGCTTAATATTGACAGACACAACAGAATACCGACCACAGATGCAAGGATGCTCAGAAGACTTGTCAGAGATTATCAGTACAGAGGGCACAGCGCACAGGCAACCATCAGTTCATGGCCGAAAGTCAGAACCGGTGAAGATAAAAACATATTTCCATACAATGATCAGGCTGATGTGCTCTTTAATTCAGTTCACATATATGAGCTTGCTGTGCTCAAGAAATATGCAGAGCCCCTGCTTAAACAAATCAGAGAAGATGAACCGGAGTATTGTGAAGCTGTAAGAATGCTTAAATTTTTGAGGTTTTTCAGAACCATTGAAGATGACTCGATTATAGTCAACAATTCTATAATCAGAGAGTTTATAGGGGGGAGTATTTTGGTAGAATAAGAAAACTGTTAGTTGCTGTGATTTTTTTACGGCAACTAACAGTTTTTTTCTTGCAAATGAGAATTATCGAATTGTAAGAAAAGGCATTATTCTCCTGTCAGATATCTTGCAAATGCCAGCTGGCTTTCAGCCCTGTGGCTCCTGCTTATAGTTATATTCTGTCCGTCACGCATGATAAAACAACCACTTTCCAGTGACTTTACTTTGGACAGATTAATCAGGATGCTGTTGTGGCAATGGTGAAAAGTTTCAGGAACCATAGCTTTGACATCCTCAAGTTTGCCATAAAATGAGCAGAGGAGTTTGCCTTCACATCCGATAACATTTATTTTTCTTCTGTCACGCTCGAAGGTGAAAATGTCTGTATAAGGTATGATATATTTACCTGTTTTGTTTTCGGCAACAAAAAAACTTTCAGATGCACAGTCAAGCTTATTGATCGCCTTGGACATGGCTTTTTTGAGAGTTCCATTGCTTATAGGCTTGTTCATGAAATATATGTGGTTTACATCATATACTGCTTCGTAGTAATCAGTATATCCTGACATGAATATAATCTGGCTGTCAGGACGCAGGTCGAGTATTTTGTCGGCAAGGCTGATGCCATTGCAGTTGCCAAGGTCAATATCCATAATAAAGATGCTTGCATCAAAGGCGCTGTCGTCGAGATCTTCAAGCATTGATTTGCCATCTGAAAAGGCAAAAATTTTGCCAATATCCTGCAAATCCATATCTTTAAGCATGTTTTTCACATATGTTATGCTTTCGGGTTGATCATCACAAATTGCTATGTTCCACATTTACTCTACCTCGCTGACCGGAATTACTGATATGACTTCAAAGGAATCCCCATTGTCCTTGTAATCAAGAGCTCCTTTATGTTTTTTGACTGTTTTTTTGACGATTTTACTGCCAAGTCCGTGGTTTTGGCTGTCCTCTTTGGTAGTTGCCATATTGTGCTCGAGAGGTGCCTCGTTTGCAGGCTTGCTGTTCTTGACTGCAAGTATCCATTGGCCACCTACTATGCTGCTTTTGAGGCTTATCCATGGATTTTCGGTTCGCTGTGCCGCTTCGATGGCATTATCAAGCAGGTTGCCGAAAATGCCGATATATTCCTCATCAGTGATGGAATCGATGTTGAGAGCATTGCATGACAGGTCAAATGCGATGCCCTGGTTTACACACGTTTTTTTCTTGTAGGCAAGCAGTGCATCAATGATAGGCTGACCGCAGTAATGCTCTCCTACGTATTTTTCACAGTCTGAAACAAGCTCTTCAAGGAAGGCACTGTTTTCTTTTTTGCTCTTTATTTCTTCGAGGAGATTTTTGATTTCGATTTCATACTGCTCGATTTCTCCAAGCTGTGATAACTGGAGCTCCTGCTTTTTTTGGAGAAAGTCTTTTTTGTATCTTGCTCTAATGATTATGTATATAATTGCGACTATAACGAGCAAGGCTGCTGTACTTGCGATGATTATAAAAGATCTTAGTGCTGCTGCTGTCATTGCTTTGAAATATCCTCCGTTTTTTTATCATTGTATCAGGCTACAGTATATGCTGCAAGCCGGTTGTTAAGGTCATGTTTTGCTTCTCTTGCCTCCTGTTGGGCTTTGAGGATTCTCTGGTATTGCTGGTTTTGAATTTCTATTTTTAACTGCATGAATGCGAACAGTGGTAGAATCATTCCCCAGAACAGAAGCATTTTCAGTTTTCTCTTGATGTTTGACATGAATGCCATACATTTGCGGCAAATAGCAAGAGAAACTGCGAAACATATCACTGTCGATATCATTCGTATGATGAAATCGGATTTTGTTGATGTGAGTCTGTCAAACCAGATATGCAAGCTCACTGATGCCATATACGACTGCTGCTATCAGCATTGTCATATATACATTTGACCTGAGCCATAAGAAGCGAGTCGATGATCTCGTAAACAATCATATATTAAAAGGCTTTCGTTAATTTCATAGTGTAAAGTTTAATGGATTTCACTGCAAAAGTCAAATTGCAGCAAGCAAAAGCTTACAGTTGGCATGTTAAAAGTTACATGGAGATAAAGCAGAGCAAAAAAGATGTATAATGAGCGAGTAATATAACAGAGAGGGTTTATGAAGGCACCGCATGCAGTATGGAATTGGCGGTGCTTTTTGCATGCAAAAGACAGCAACAAAATGTCTTGACAGCTGGTCCTTCGTATCGTAAAATCTTTTGGTGTATATACACGTATATATACTAAAGTTAAATGTAAGTCTTGGAGGACAATATGGAAGAACAGAATAAGACAGTTAAAGAAAAAGGGAAATTCGGTAAATTTCTTGAGCGAAAGAATATCGAGTTTTCTGCCAAAAGATATGGGATAGATGCTCTTGGTGCTATGGCTCAGGGGCTGTTTGCATCACTTCTGATTGGAACAATCATCTCAACTATAGGCGAACAGGCGGGGATTGAGTTTCTTGTTACAATAGGCGGATATGCCAAAGCAGTGGCAGGCCCTGCTATGGCAGTTGCAATAGGTTATGCGCTTCAGGCGCCGCCACTGGTGCTGTTTTCGCTGGTAGCTGTGGGAGGTGCGGCAAATGACCTTGGAGGAGCGGGAGGCCCTCTTGCAGTGCTGGTTGTTGCAATATTTGCAGCAGAGTTTGGTAAGGCAGTATCGAAGGAAACCAAAGTGGATATTATTGTGACACCGTTTGTGACAATATTTGTGGGAGTACTGCTTTCGATGTGGTGGGCACCTCCGATTGGTGCTGCCGCAAGTGCTGTGGGAAGCCTCATAATGTGGGCGACAGTTCTGAAGCCTTTCCTCATGGGAATTATAGTTTCTGTTGTAGTAGGCGTAGCATTAACGCTCCCTATAAGCAGTGCGGCAATATGCGCGGCTCTTGGCCTTACAGGTCTTGCAGGTGGTGCTGCAGTTGCAGGCTGCTGTGCTCAGATGGTCGGATTTGCATTTATGAGTTTCAGAGAAAACAGATGGGGAGGACTGCTTTCCCAGGGCATAGGAACCAGCATGCTTCAGATGGGTAACATAGTGAGAAATCCGAGGATCTGGATACCGCCGACACTTACATCGGCTATAACCGGGCCTATTGCGACGTGTATATTCCATCTTGAAATGAACGGTGCGGCTATAGCCTCAGGAATGGGAACGTGCGGGCTTGTAGGCCAAATTGGAGTATATACAGGCTGGGTTGCTGATGTGGCATCAGGAGCAAAGGAAGCCATAACATTTATGGACTGGACAGGCCTTGTGCTGATATGCTTCATACTTCCTGCCGTGCTGACTCTTATCTTCGGTGCGTTTTTCCGCAAAATAGGGTGGATTAAAGAAGGAGATTTGAAACTGGATTAAGCAATGTGTAAAATATGGGTTGTCAACAACAGACGACCCGTATTTTTGTTTGAAACGAACAAAAAACAGTAGCTTTATTGTGTTTTTTTTGATATAATTAGAGAATACTTATTTGACGAAGTATATTTTTTTAACTCAAATCAGTTAAATATCAAGATAAACAGAGGAGATGAACTTATGGGACTAAAAGTAGCTAAATTCGGAGGTTCTTCTGTAGCTGATGCCATACAGCTTATGAAGATCAAAAATATAATTGAGGCTGACAGCGAGAGAAGATACATTGTAGTATCAGCACCGGGCAAGAGGTTTGACAAAGACAACAAAATAACAGACCTGCTTTATCTTTGCAAGACCCATATGGATCACAACCTTTCATATGAACAGGTGATACAGGTGATACAGGACAGATATGTGGCGGCAGCGGTAGGTCTTGGCCTTGACATAGATTATGACAAGCAGTTTCAGATAATTAAAGACAAGATGGCAAATGATGAGGCTACGGCTGATTATCTTGCAAGCAGAGGAGAATATCTCAATGCCATACTTGTGGCTGACCTTCTCGGCTATGATTTTGTAGACACGGAGAAACTGATAAAATTCTCAAGCAAAGGCAAACTCCTTGCGGATGAAACCAACAAAGCCCTTGCAGATGAGCTTGCAAAGCACGAAAGAGCTGTGCTTCCGGGATTCTACGGCAGCACTCCTGACGGTAAAATCAAAACATTCTCAAGAGGAGGCTCTGATATTACAGGAGCACTTGTCGCAAGAGCGGCAAAAGCCGACATATATGAAAACTGGACGGATGTATCAGGATTTCTTATGGCGGACCCGAGAATCGTAGATAATCCTAAACCGATAGCGGAGATTTCATACAGAGAGCTTAGAGAACTTTCATACATGGGTGCTTCAGTGCTTCACGATGAGGCTATATATCCTGCAAAGGAAGACAATATTCCTATCAATATCAGGAATACCAATATACCTGAGGATCCGGGGACAATCATTACGGCTGATGCGCCACTTTCAGATCATGTTATAACCGGCATTGCAGGCAGCAAGAATTTCACTGTAATAGGTCTTTCAAAGCGCATGATGTCACAGGAAGTAGGGTTTGTCAGACGCCTTGCAGGCATATTTGCGGATTTGGACATAAGTCTTGAGCATATGCCAAGCGGCATAGACACTATTTCTGTAGTTGTTGACAATGATGAACTTGATGGCAAGCTGGATGATGTGGTTGATGAAATCCAGAGACAGATTCAGCCTGATACACTTGATGTGTTTGAAAACATGGCCCTTATAGCTACTGTGGGCAGAGGCATGTCTGCAAGAACCGGCACTTCAGCCAAACTGTTTACAGCACTTGCCAATGCCGGTGTTAATATCAGAATGATAGATCAGGGCTCCAGTGAGATCAATATCATTGTAGGAGTTCAAAACAAAGATTTCGAAAAGGCTGTAAAGGCTATTTATGATGCATTTGTAGAATAGGAGCAAATAAGGGAGCGCAATGCTCCCTCTTTGAATGATAAAATGAAAATAGTATGTATAGGTAACAGTATAGTAAATGGGTTTCCTCTCAAGAGAAGTGAGAGCTTTACCGGACTTTTGAATAGCCGTTACGGATATGAAACAATCAACAAGGGAGTAAACGGCGACACCACAAATGGAATATATCAGAGATTCGATAGTGACGTTATTGCAAACAGGCCTGATGCGTGCCTGCTGCTTACAGGGACCAATGACTTTATAGGCGGCAGCGATACAGACAGGGCATTTGAAAACATTACAAAAATATTGACAAAGGCAATGCGGCTTGAAACGATGAAAATGATTTTGCTGACGCCGCTGCTCACATATCCTGATATGGCAGAGCATATGTGGGTGCCGGCAGATTACAGGGCGCTTAATCTTACACTCGAAGAATTTGCATATAAACTCAAAGGCATCCGGGGTTGCAGTGTTATTGATACTCAGAGTGCATTCAAAAATATCAATATGGCAGCAAAAGAGGCATATAGTGATGGCATTCATCCTACTGCGGCAGCGCATGAATTTCTTGCAGAATATATTGCAAATGAGCTGAAAGCGCTCCTGAAGTAAAAAAATCAAAGAAATACGGGATTTTTTTTCGTCAAAAAACCGGTTACGATTTTTTGTCAAGTGGTGGCTGTAAACGTTCAAAAAACAAGGATTTCAAAGCGTGTCGAAAAAAATAAAAAATGGAATTGACAGTAAAAACGGGGTGTGGTAAAATGGTACTGTCGAAAATTGTGTGCGGGACGCATACAGATTAACTCAATAACATGCAGATGACCAAGAGAAGTGGAAACACTTCTCTTTTTTGTGCTGCAAAAAAGAAAGGAGAGAAAAAATGAGTTTAAGGAAATCACTTAGTCTGCTGCTCATATGCATATTACTTGCAGCAATGCTGCCGGTGCAGGTATTTGCTGATTTGAGCAGCAGCAGATCGGCAAAGTTCAAAGAAGGAGGAGTGTTATATGATGCTTATGGCAGGACTTATCAGTATGATAAGCAGTACTATATACAGGTATATCAGTACAATTCTGATGGATCGAGGCGAAAAATCATACTCGACAACGAAAACACGTCGCCCAAAAGATCCTTTTTGATAAAACAGGGAGGTACCTCATATAGAGGATACTGCGTAGAGCATGGCGTGTATACCAATGAGACACTTAACATGAAAGCCATGTCGCAGGAGGGCAATATATCATTTTACAAAGGGCTCAGCAAGTCTCAGCGGAAGAACATACAGCTTGCATTGCTTTATGGCTGGCAGTCAGGCAAGAGCATAACTGATGTGAAGGATACGCTTTTTACGAAGTCAAAATGGTATCAGAAAACATGCAACAAATACAACAAGGATGACTGGTATATTGCAACCCAGATGCTCATATGGGAAATTCAGCAGGGATACAGAGATTCTGATATGAATTACAACAGCAAGACAGTATCGGGAAGCAAAGTGCACAAGGAACTTTGCTATTTGTCAGGAAATCCTGTGAGCATATATCATTACTCAAATTTCCTCAAAGGGCAGGGAGCATATGATATATACAAATTCATGGCTGATGCAATCAAAGCTCATGGAAACATTGCATCGGGTCTTAAAAGTACAGACAAATCAAATCCGAAAAAGATAAAACTCGTGCGGGAAAAGGATGATGCGGGACAGCCGACTTCTGTTTGGTCAGCCGTTATAAGGGATAATGGCAAATACCCTGTCACAAAAGATGCTCTGGAAAATAAATATAGAGCAGTCAATATAGTTAAAGGCAAAAATAAAGACGACCTTAAAATTGAGCCTGTAAAATCAGATACAGGTGCATTGCAATACAAAATAAGTTGGACAGGGGCAAGCAGTACGGACAGCCCGCCGGAAGATACTGTATTTACAATCGAAAGAGTATTTGATGCCGGCAGTGACACAATCAAAAACAACCTGCTTTTCTGGTATTGGAATTCGGGATCTGGAGGCTGGCCAAACCACTGCCAGACTATAGTTACAGGCTCATGCAATCCGCAGTATTTCTATATAAGCCTTACAGCAAATGTGCCGGACACACCTGATACACCGGGAGAGGAAACAGAGCTTGGCGAGCCTGAATATTTCCCTGAGTTTGAGTTTCCTGTAAGCAAACAGGACAAAAATCCGGGCTGGGACGGAGATGTTCATACCGGAATGGGTGATGCATCACTTGGTGCAACATATACTCTTTACAGAAACGGTGAAGCTGTTGACAGTGTTACATTAAACGATAACGGTGAGCAGGAAGTTTTAAGGGACAAGCCGTGGGAGACGTCAGAGGGTTTTGACAGGACAGCGTCGGGTTCATATATACATAATACGCAAGACGGCGTACACTGCACTGTTACACCAATCCACACAGAGTGGAACGGCAAGATTACATATACTATCAGGGAAGAAGTGCCGGATGGCAGATTTTTAAACCCGGACAGTGGTGTCAGGGAGTACACTGTTACCTATATGGCATCAAGCAGCAATTCTCAAAGCTGCACGGGAGAACCTGCATGCTGGTCGGAAATACAATATGATGTAAAATGCATATCAGGTAATACAGCAATCAATATATCGGGAGATATTGCTGCGGCGGAGTCTGAAAACCCTGTTACCTTTAATGAGGAAGTCTATATAAATGACTGCTATAGAGGCAAAATAACTCTGAGCAAATCTCTTGAAGATGAAAATGTATTTGACGATGTATCGCTTGGCGGAGGTAAAAGAAAATCAACAAATTCCGGCTGGAAGCTTTATCTCAAGTCAGGATTTGAGCAGAATAAATATATCAGATTCAAAAAAGAAGCGGACCTTGCAGATGGCACGGCTGTCTACAGAGCTCTCAGAGACAACACAGGGATTGACAATCAGAGCAATGAAATGAAAATAGGTTCAAACGGCTGCCTGATGATACTTGATGTTCCATATGGAGAATACTATATGGAAGAGGCAGTTACAGACGATGCATCGTTTGTAGCTGAAAAATTCACAGTTGTCATAGGTGAGCATAGTGGGGAGTACTCAGAAGATGACAGATATGACAACAGATATGATTATGACATCAGGGATAAAAAAATAGAGAACAAGATTAAAATAGTCAAAACTGATGAAGAAACAGGCAAAACCGTGAGCCTTGCAGGAGGTACCAAATTCCGCATAAGATATATGGGAAATGTTCTCGAGTCAGATGTCACAACTTCCGCAAATTATGGCAAACTGCTCCCGAATGCAGCCTCAATCAACGATAAGACGGGAAATAATGACGAATTTGAATGCAATGAAAACGGGGAAATAATTATTCCATATATGCTCAAATTCGGCACATACCGCATAGAAGAATTCACAGTGCCTGAAGGATACTATATCGGTGAAGAAGATGATGCGGTAAGATACTATACCTTCAATGTATCAAAGCAGAATACTCATGAGGATGGCAACTTCGGTCAGATGGTGGATTACAATGGCATCATCTCTGAGGCAGACCCGTTATATAACAGCGAAAGCTGGCCGTACAAGACATATTATCAGGCGGTTAGTATAGCAAACAAGCAGGCTAAGGGTGTAATAAGGATAGACAAAGAAGGTGAAATGTTTACCGGCTGGAAAAAGCTTGTTTCATCAGGCAGAGAAATGATGCAGCCAGTATATGAAGGGGCCAAAAAACTTGCAGGTGCAGTATTTGGAATATTTGCGGCAGATGATGTGCTCCTTGCAGATGGCAATGACGGTGCTGAAATTTATGATGCTGATACGAATGAAAAAATCAGTATCCCTGTTACATTGAGCACACATGATTCAAACGACACAGAAACAGTGCAAAGCCTTCTTGGAAAGATATATGAGGCGGATGTATATGAAACGGGAAGCCTTGATCACAGCAGCGGTGCGAAGCTTTGGTATATGCTTGAGCGCCAGGCTTCAGAAGGCAATGTGAAACGCAGTATCTATGTCACACCGGAGCAAAAGGACACAGAGTATTCATACATATACGAAAAGGAAGATGAAGATTTTACTTACAGATATGATGTCAATGTGAAAATGCAATACCAGGCGGGAGGCAGCAATATTACCGAGTTTGAAATCATAAAGAGTACGATTACCAAAAAAGGTGGAGTTGCAGAGATAAACTCAACAGAGCCTGTGCAGTATCTGGCGGAAACCCTCATTCCAAATGACTCGTGGGGGGATCCCGAAGGTAATGTCCTCGACTTTTCGTACAGGAAATTCATATATGAGGCAGATGGCGCGCAGGGAAGTGACTGGAATGGAAATACCGTTGATTTTTCTGAAGGTGCAGCGGCAAGAGCAGTAAATGAAGAAGGAAATTTTGTAATTACAGCTCAAACAGGTGAAAACCCGGAAGACATTTCATACAGTGTGCTTTTGACAGATGGAAGCAGTGTCAGCTGCGATGTAAATGGCAATTTCCAGACAGCACTCATAGAGATATATGATGTCTCATATACAACCAAAGGTGCAGATGAAGAAACATATGACTTTGCATGGGACGGGTTTGAACTTCTGACAGCAGCAGGAGAAGACAGTGCAACAACAGAAATAACAGCGCAGGGTGGCAGCCCGCAAATAAGCTGCGGCATAGGCTATAATGCAAATACAGACGGTCTCAAAACAGTATTTACAGCAACAGAGCCGAAGGCACCTGTATATTTTATGAATAGAGACGGTGTGAAAACGCAGATGTATTACTTTGGAGGCAAACTCAAGGCAGATATAACCATACCTGCCGATGCCGTAAAAACAGGCTGGGAAACCACAGTACCTGAAATCAAAGTAAGAAACACTGACGGAGAAGGCGGAACCTCTGAGAATGTTCTGGACTGGTTTGCAGAGCTTGATTCCGATAATCAGAAAGAAGTATTTACTCCATACAGTGGCATTACAGTTACGGCCAGATACAATGGAGGCAGCAAAAATCCTGTATATTATACAGTTGAAATAATATCAGATAAAGATGAACAAAGCCCTGTAGAGATAACATATTCAGACGGATATACTGCAAAACTTTACTGCAGTAATGCCTCTTCAGGAAACGGTGTCGGTGTTATGGAGCTTGCAAACGTATACAGAACGAACAGATACCCTCTCTCAAGGCTGGTAGAGGTAATAACCACAGATGAAAACGGATATGCCCAATCAGGAGAGCTGCCTCTTGGAAAATATGTGGTAAGAGAACTCAATGCAGCTTCAGGGTATGTGACAGATGATACGGCTTATGAAGTGGAGCTCAAATACAAAGACCAGAATACAAGGCTCGTATGGGCAGATATCAAGGCACAAAACAAAGCATACAGCGTTGAAATTGATCTCCAAAAAGCCTTTGAAACAGCATATGGCTCAGGTAAATACGAAAGAGATGGGAATGCTCTGTTTGGTATATATACGGCAGAGGAAATATCAGCATCAGCACAAAGTGCAGACAAAGAAACAGTTTCATCTGTAGGAAAAGATACACTTGTTGATACAATAACGGCTGGCAAATCAGGCAAAGGTGTATTGAAAACTAAATTGCCTGAGGGTAGATATTACATCAAAGAAATCAAAACAAAACAGGGATATAAACTGGATGACACTCCGTTCTATTTTGCAGTGGGAGACAAACAGGCAAAAACAAACAGTGCACTGGAATTCGATTATGAGGAGCCTGGCATAAGCGGTAAAGCTGTCATGAGCTGTGCCGGCAGGACAGTTGTTACAATTGATGTGAAAAAGAGATTCCCTATGCTTGATATTACTGTTGATGATGCTTCATATTCACTTGATAAGAGTAGTGAATCAGACAATATCAATATAACAGCGGATAAAGACAAAACGACAGTGAAGCTGCTTATCTGCGACGGTGAAGAAAAAACCGTCAAACTGCCGGGAATACAAAAGGTGCTCAAAATCAGAACAGAAGGCAATACATACAGCTATGACCTTGACGGTACATCGGGCACATATACGCCTGATACAGTTTGCACAGGATATCTTGCATCATTTGAAAAAATATTTGAAGCGGAGGATAATGCAGCAGAGCCTGTGATGTTGCCTGTTACAGAAACAGTGCAATTTACAGCAGCAGGAGAAAACCCGTCAAAACTTGATATTGTGCTTACACATACGCCGAAAACATATGAAGAGGAGACGTCAGAAGGCAACATTACCAAAGCGTTGACTGACGATAATGGTAAACAGGTTTATGAACACAAGGCAGAAATTGACGTAAACTGTGGAGACGGACCGGTATTGCTTAATGCGGGAGAAAAAACAGAATTCAGTGACTGCAAAGGAACTTTCTTCAAAATAGGGCTTGATGCAGACGGCAAGTTAAAAGTATCCGCATATGGATATCCTGATGAAAGCATTTCTGGAGAGAAAGAACCACAAGCTTTAGCGGGCAGTGAGCCTCTGCCTGTTAAATTCACCAAAAGTGTGACTCATGCAAGAACAGACAGAAGTGCAGATGCAGTGCAAATAAAAATAAATTCAAATGATAACATTAATGCCGGTGATATCTATAACGAAAAGGAAAAGACTGAAAATCCGGGGATACCGACTTATGTAAAGGGTGTGACAGATACTCCCGAAAAGAAAGGGAACATTGAAATCATCAAGACAGATGCTGACGGGGGCAATCTGCTTGAGGGAGCAAAGTTCAGAATATGGAGTGACGATGAAAGCTTCGGCGAAAGATATGAGATTACTGATGAAGAGGGCAAAATCTTAATTTCAGATCTTGAAGAGGGCACATACTATATCTGTGAAGTGGAGGCACCGGACGGATATGTTCCAGAGGATACAGTGTACAAACTTAATGTTACAGCAGATGAAACTGCTGCAATCAATATTGAAAACAGCAGAGTGCCGGAGATTGAAACACCGGACGAGCCGGAAAAAGATAAACCGAAAAAAGTCAAAGAAGTTAAAGATAAAGTACCTGAGACAGGAGATGAGACGGGCATAATGACATACATTGCAATCATATGTGCAATACTCTTTGCAGGTCTGATGATGCTGGTAAGACGATTTGTTGCGGATGCAATTAAAAAACGTTAGAAGGCCTGCAGGGCGTTAGCTTGAAATTTGTTCAAGCCACCTGGCTGGGGTTAATGCCTCAGCTCAGGTGTATTTGATTTTTGTTTTTTTCTAAAAACCAGCCACAAAACTCTTCCCAAAGTAAATTCCACTGTGGAATTTACTTTGGGAATTAACTACAGTGGAAACCAGTATAAAAAAATGTTTGATTTTCCCTCGGAGATAATATATAATATGCTTGTTGTCTCGTGTTTGGGACAGCTATTTTGACAAACCTTGTGTCGGGAGTGTATGTTTACACTATGCACATCGCATATCCAGACCTGGCACCGCTTAGTCCAGAAGGAGGTGAAACAAATGACAAATTATGAGCTCATGTTCATTATTGACCCTGCATTGGAAGACGAGAAAAAGGACGCTACAGTTGAAACCGTAAAAGGAATCATCGAAGCTGACGGCACTGTCGGAGAAGTAGATGTATGGGGACTTAAAAAACTCGCATATCCTATCCAGAAGAAAAACGAAGGATACTATGTAGTAGTTACATTCCAGGCCAGTCCGGAATTACCAAAAGAACTTGACAGAAGACTTAGAATTTCTGAAGCAGTAATGAGACATCTTATAATCAACAAAGATGAACAGTAAGGAAGGAGCCCGGCATGAACAGTGTAGTATTAATCGGCAGACTTACAAGAGATCCTGAAGTAAGATATACCCAGGATCAGATGGCGATTGCCAGATTTGCTGTTGCAATAGACAGACCCGTAAGCGCCGGCAAAGAAAAACAGACGGACTTTCCCAATGTAGTTGTATTTGGCAGACAGGCCGAAAACTGTGAGAGATTTCTTTCCAAGGGCAGACTTGTAGGTATCCAGGGAAGAATCCAGACAGGCAGCTATACTAACAAAGACGGCAACAAGGTTTATACGACCGAGGTTGTTGCCAGCAGAGTTGAATTCCTTGAATGGGGAGACAGACCATCAGGCGGAACCGTACAGCCAAGACAGGATGATGATATCCCTGCAGGCTTCGAGGCACTTGAAGATGAAGATATCCCGTTCTAGGCTTTCAGGAAAGGAGATAATCTACTATGATGGATAGAAAACGCGGTGGCATGAGAAGAAAAAAAGTATGCCAGTTCTGTGCAGATAAAACCGAAACTATCGACTACAAAGATGTTGAAAAGTTAAGGAAATACGTTACAGAGAGAGGTAAGATTTTACCTAAGAGAATAACTGGTACTTGTGCTATGCACCAGAGAGAAGTAACAAAGGCTATCAAGAGAGCCAGAATCGTTGCTTTATTACCATATACTGCTGAATAATACGCAGCATATAACAGCAAATAACCGGAATGAGTATTTTACTTGTTCCGGTATTTTATTTTACGGACAAAAATGATAAACTGTATATATAAATATTGCAGAGGAGTGAGGTCATTGAGGACAGGATTTATAGGTGCAGGCAATATGGGTGGTGCCATATTGAGAAGTTTTGCATCATCAGAGCACATAGACAGTGGCAACCTGTATGTTTATAGCAGAACGAAATCAAAAACACAAAAGCTCGCAGAGGAGCTTGGCGTTAGAACATGTGACAGTGCAGTAGAGCTTGCACGCATTTGTGATATCATTATCATCGGCGTCAAACCGGATACAGTAGCAGATGTAATCAAACAGATAAAGCCTGTATATACGCCGGACAAAATAGTGATTTCAATGGCTGCGGGTATCAGCATCAGTGCCGTTGAAGACATGCTGGGCAAACAGGCAAAAATAATCAGAATTATGCCTAATACACCTGTTGCAGTAGACGAAGGCATGACAGCCATATTTGTAAATGACAATATTTCAAAAGAAGACAAGCAGATTGTATATGATATGTTCAGCCAGAGCGGCAGGGCAGAATTTGCAGATGAATCCCTGATCCATTGCATTATAGGGGTGTCAGGCTCAAGCCCAGCGTATACATATATGTATATAGATGCACTTGCCAGGGCAGCACAGGCAGAAGGCATGGAAATAAACAGGGCGATAGAATTTGCAGCCCAGTCTGTTTTGGGAGCTGCAAAAATGGTGCTTAAGACAGGCAAAAGCCCGAAGGAGCTGCGAGATAATGTATGCTCACCCGGAGGCACTACAATAGAGGCAGTAAAAAAACTTCAGCAAAACGGATTTATAGAGAAACTTACAGAAGGGTTTGATGCCTGTGTCAGGAAATCGGAGGATATGAGCAGATGATAGTCGAAGAAAAAACAATATCAAGCGAAATGATATATGAGGGTGCCATATTAAACCTCAGAAAAGATAAGGTTACAGTTAAAGACGGCAAAACCGCATATAGAGAAATAATAGAGCACAACGGTGCAGTAGCACTTGTTCCCGTCACAGAGGATGGCAATGTGGTGATGGTAAGACAGTATCGCAAAGCCTGCGAAAAAGCACTTCTTGAAATTCCTGCAGGCAAAATAGACAGAGGAGAAGAGCCGTCTGTATGTGCCGCAAGAGAGCTCAGAGAAGAAACAGGTTACAGTGCGGCCAATATTGAGCTTATGAGCGAATTTTATGTTGCCTGCGGATACAGCGGAGAGAGAATATCCATATATCTTTGTACCGGACTTACTGCAGGCGACACCGACTTTGATGAAGATGAGGCACTTGACATAATCGAAATGCCTTTTGATGAGCTTTATAATATGTGTATGAATAATGAGCTTGAAGATTCCAAGACGATAGTAGGAATACTTATGGCAAAAG
Organism: uncultured Oscillospiraceae bacterium; assembly: GCA_964507795.1. Classification (GTDB taxonomy): domain Bacteria; phylum Bacillota; class Clostridia; order Peptostreptococcales; family Anaerovoracaceae; genus UMGS973. The sequence continues at coordinate 52,570 of CAZDQV010000001.1, forward strand.
AAAAGCTGTTCCAGAATGAGGCGGCACAAGAGACGCTGTAGAGGAATGATATGTATATAGATGAATTCACAGATTATCTCAAAAATACAAAAAAAGCTTCTGCAAATACCATAGAGGCATACAGAAGAGACATTGACAGCTTCAAGCGATATATGGAGGGAAACAGTGCAAACAATCTTGCAGCCGCGGTAAGCACGGATATAACAGGATATATGCTAAAGCTCAGAAGCGAAGGTAAATCAGCATCTACTATAAACAGGAAACTTGCATCATTGCGTGCTTTTTATTCATTCCTTTCCGGCAAAGGTTATATCAGATGTAACCCGGCAGCAGAGCTTACAGTTCCAAGAAGCAAAACCAGGGAGCTTGAATATCTCAGCATAGATGAAATCGAGCAGCTGCTTGCACTTCCTGATGAAACCGCATCAGGCATCAGAGACCGGGCAATACTTGAAATAATGTATGCTACAGGAATGAGAGTAAATGAACTGATACAGGCAGAGGTGGCAGATGTCAATACAGTGCTTGGGTTTGTTTCTTTTGATGGCTCTCATGGCAAAGCACGCATTGTGCCTATGGGAAGAGCAGCAAGAGCCGCTGTTGAAACATATATCAAAGAAGCAAGGCACCAGCTTTTAAAAGGCAGAGAAGATTGCGGGATACTGTTTCTGAATCATTACGGGCAGCCTCTGACAAGACAGGGACTTTGGAAGATAATAAGTGGATATGGAGAGAAAGCAGGATTTGAAACAAAGCTGACACCGCACATGCTGCGAAACTCATTTGCAGTTCACATGATTGAAAACGGAGCTGATATCAAATCTCTTCAGGAACTTATGGGGCATGAAGATATCACTGCAATGCAGATATATATGAACATCAAAAAAAGCAGAATCAAAGAAGTGTACGACAGCACTCATCCAAGAGCCTGACTTTACATAAAAACACAGTGCTTGTTGACAAGGACTGTTGTATGTGGTACAAATTAGGCAACAGACAAAATGCGTTTTGTTAGAATGCGGATAGGACAGATGATGAACAAACGTAAAAGAATATTGATAATTGATGACGACAAAATCAATAGAATTGTAATTGCAGGTTCACTTGAATCAAACTATGATATAGTTGAGATGGCAGGCATAGAGCAGGCGGCGGCACTTGATCCCGGACAAAAGAAGCGTATAGACCTTATAATCATAGACATGTTCCTCAAAAAAGACGGCTTCTGGGAATTTATGAAGTGGCTCAAAAAAGATAAAGACTGCGCTCACATACCTGTGATAGTTATACTTGCGCCTGATACAGACAATATGTTTATTGAACGTGCAGGTATGCTTGGAGCTACTGAGTTCATAACCAGACCTTTTTCTGAGTATGCCATAAACATGCGTGTCCAAAAAATCATAAACACAAACAACACTTCAGACATTTCAGGCACCGGCGATTGCAAAGCGGGAGGCAGAATGTCTGCATACCTTGAATTCGAAAGACTCAAATCAGATTTTTTCCTTTCGCAGGCAAAAGAAACCTGGTTTGAATACAGTTTCGATACTTCCGTACTTGAACTCTCAAGAGAGACGGCGGAGGCATTGGAAATCCCGTATGTCATAGAGAAACCGTTTGAAAACCCGACAATCAAATCGTTTTTTGCCGATGATCAGCATCTGAAGATAATAGAGGAACTCGAAAGTCTCTCGGCAGAGAATACTTTTTATGAAGAAGAGCTGCAACTTGATACTGCAACAGGCAAACAATGGTTCAAACTGTCCATGTGTATAATGTGGTCGGCAGACAAAAACAGACCGCTGTCAGCATTCGGAAAGCTTGATGATATTAACGGTGGATACAGCAAACTGCAGGGATTTTACAGCAGCTATGCGAAGACAAAGAACTTCAGGAGTCAGAATCCTGAAGTTACAACAGCACAGATGTCGGCAATGATAGAATATTTCAAGGGAATGTTTGAGATTGTACGGCTTGTTGATCCAAAAGTATGTATGCAATTTGAAGTAAACAACGGCAGGATATCCATAGGCAAACCGCAAAGATGCTATACAACATGGAACAAAACCAGCCGGTGTGAAAATTGTATATCAAGGGCAGCAGAGCATACAGGCAAAGCCGTGACCAGGCTCGAATTTACAGAAAACAGAGTATACAATATCTCGGCGGCATATATAACCGTTGACGGTAAAGCATATGTTTTAGAGCTTGCTTCCCCTGTCAACTATGAGGAAATGATGGCTCCGGACGACAAAAACAAGCTGCTCAATGCAATTGCGGTGCACAACAGGCAGCTTTACATAGATCCGGTAACACAGGTATATAACCGCAGATATTATGATGACAAACTTCGCGAAAAAAACGGCGACTTCACCTTGGCAATGCTTGACGTGGACAATTTCAAACTTGTAAATGACAGATTCGGTCATATCGCAGGAGACGAGGCACTTGCTGCCATAGCGGGAGCAATCAGAAAAACCGTCAGATCAGGAGATGATGTGGTTCGCTTTGGTGGAGATGAATTCCTTATTCGGTTTGACGATATGCCCGAGGACATGCTCTTGGCAAAACTTGAACAGATATTACATGCTGTTGAGAATATCAGACTTGAAAATTATCCTGATATGAGGCTTACAGTCAGCATAGGAGGAACTTATGCCCAGGGTATACTTTCGCAGATTCTGCGAAAAGCAGATATGGCCATGTACAAAGCCAAGGACAAACGTAACAGTGTATGCACATACAGCGATTAAAATTCACACAAATACTGGAGAGGAGATATGGAAAAGAAACATATTAGGGACAATTTCATATTAAAAGACATCATAATGATGCTCCTTGTGCTGATTGCGAGTCTGGTAATCATTTTTGCGGCTTATCAGGACAGACTCGGAGTTGTATCTCAACAGGGAGTAGAGGAAATGCTCCGGGAATCTGTTGGAGCACAGCGGGTTGCAATGGAAGAGCGGATTGATGCGGGATTTCAGCAACTGACAGTTGTAGGCAGTGAACTCAAAAAAAATCTGGAAGAACTCTCTGACGCCGAGCTTTCCGAAAGGCTGAACGAAATTACAATCGACAGTCTCTTTGATGAACTTGCATTCTGCCAAAGCGATGGCCGACTTGTATATAACGATGGTATTGTTGCAGACTGTTCAGAGCGTGATTATTTCCAAAAAGCCATCAGCGGTGAAAAAAACATCGAACTTCTTTCAGAAGAGAACCGAAGCAACAGACATATCTTTGTTTTTGCGCAGCCTGTTTACAAAAACAAAAAAATCATAGGCGTTGTTGTTGCGACCAGAAGCCTTGAAAGCATCACAGCAGATTTGGAAAGACAGGAATTCAGTAAAGGACAGTATGAATTTCTCTGCTATGAAGACGGAGAAATTATTACACATGTATATGGTGATATGCCAGATATAGACTCGGATGCTGACCTGATAGGAAAAAACATAGACAGTTTTTTCAGAAATGGTGAAGAAGCTTTGGGCAAAAGCAGCTTCTATACATATGAAGGGGAAGAATATTACGGAATATATACTTCGTCAGGAATCGATGGCGTATATATTTTCAGTGCTCTTCCGGAAGGCAATATAAGCAAGCTTGCCGGAGTTACCCGGAAATGGAGCATTGTTATAGTTGCCATAGCATTCGTACTGACTGTTATCGTGTCATCCATAATGATATGGCACCTCAAAAAGAAAATCATAATTGCACAAAAAAAAGAATCAGACCGTAAAGATAAGCTCGAAAAATATTACAGCTTTCAAAACAAGCGGTTTATGGGTCGTCACAGCAGCCTGCTGCGTACTTTTTACTTTAACCTTACGCGTAATATATGCAGCCAGGAAAGTAAAGGCATACTGGATACAGGTTCAGAATTTGAAAATGGCATGAGCATCAGCAAGGTATGTGAAATCATATGCAGCCGGATTCATCCGAACGAAAAAGAAAAATTCCTTAAAATCATGTCAAGAGACAGCCTGACTGATGCACTCAAGGCTGGAATATCTACAGTCAAAGACAATTTTCTCTTTGACTACAGGGGATTTGGATATATATGGATTAACGTCTCGGCTGACCTTGTAATTAACCCTATGACAGATGAACTGGAAGCGGTTTTGTCTGCCTCTGTCATAAACAGCGAAAAAAGAATAGAACAGATAGGCAAAAAACTCATAACTGAGAAATTTGACACTGTAGCACTGATAGATGCGGCAACAGGTTATCTGCACACTGTCAAAGATCTTGAAAAATTCGGGACGGAGTCTGCCGAAGAAATGAAACTATCCCGGGTTGTATATGAAAAAAGTATTTGCGAGAAACTGCAAAATATGCTTTCCGAAAGCTTTTTTAATCAGATCAAAGAAAAAGTAAGGCTTGAAACAGTTTTAAATGAACTTGAAAATAACAAAGATTACAGCGTAGCGATTCATGTCCTCAATGAAAAACAAAAAGAAGTACAACATTATCAGATCAGATATTCATACCTTGATGAATACAGAGAAAGCATCATGATTTTCACTGAAGACATTACAGACATACTTGAAAGCAGATTTGATATTGAGACAGGGTTGTACAATACAATAGGATTTTACGAGACTGTTGAAAACTGGATAAAAACCAACCCAGATAGAAAATTCCGTGTAATCAGATATCACATCGATGGATTTATAAATATAAATGCCACATACGGATACGAAGAAGGCAACCGCCTCATTAGAGATATTGGAGAATATATGCGTACTCACAGCGGCAAAGACAGTATTGCGGGGCATATCAACTCCGACTATTTCATACAATTCTGCTTTGAAGAATGTATCAGTCCGGAAGAGTATTATGCACAATTCCTCAAACACTTTGAGGATTATGACCTGCCTTATCCTGTGGCTTTCAAGATAGGAGTATATGATTTGTGTGAACCTAATTGTGATATTCAGATTATGAGTTACAAGGCTCATCTTGCCATTCAGGCGATTGAAGGTGATTTTTCGAAAAGCATAGAATATTACCGCAAAGGAATGATGGAAGCTACTCACGAAGAACACCAGATGCTTACAGAAGTAGGCGATTCAATTAAAAATGAACAGTTTGAAATCTGGTTCCAGCCGCAGATAGATTACAGCAATGGAGACATTATAGGTGCGGAGGCTCTCGTGAGATGGCGACATCCGAAACTTGGATTCCTGTATCCAGGCGAATTTATACCTATTCTTGAACGAAGCAAACAGATATCAGTGCTGGATGAATACATATGGAATAAAGCAGGAGAATATCTGGGCAGATGGAACGACCAGGGCATAGGCATTCCTTTGTCGGTAAATGTATCTCGAATGGATATAAATGATCCGAATTTATATGATACTCTGGAGGGTATAGTTAAAAAATATAATATTCCTCCTTGCATGTTCAGACTTGAAATCACAGAAAGTGCATACATGCAGCAGCCTGAAAACCTTGCAGTTGCAGTAAGAAACCTCAGAAACAAGGGATTTGTCGTTGAGATGGATGACTTCGGAAGCGGATATTCGTCACTTAATGCTCTAAAGGATTTGGAGATAGACGTGCTCAAGCTCGACATGAAGCTTGTTTCAGAAATAGGAACAGGCAACCGCAAAAACGAGGACATATTAAAAGCTGTAGTACAAATGGCATTTGCACTGAATATGTCTGTTATTGCAGAAGGAGTTGAAACCAAAGTGCAGGCTGATTACCTCAAATCCATCGACTGCACAGATATGCAGGGGTATTTTTTCAGCAGACCTATAACAGCAAACCAGATGGAATCCATATTAAAAAACAAAAAACAAAGCTAATAAACATAAGCATAAACACAGAAGAGCATGCAATACAGGATTTGCATCTTTTCTGTGTTTTTGTTGACAAATGAGGCAAAAGTGTGGTAAAATCTTGTCAAAAGTTATTCTAACAAGATACGAGAGATTTTATTTATGAAAAAATTGTTAAGTATAATTACATCATTTGCTTTGATGTTTTCATTACCTGCGGCAGCATATGCAGATGTGCAGACCAAAGCTTCAACAGACAGCATTACACTCAGCTGGGAACAGGATGAGAAAGCTACAGGTTACTATGTGTATTCGAGTGACAAAAAATCCGATTACTACTCACTTGAAGACGTAGTCGTAGGCAGTGACAATACACAATATGTTTTTACAGGGCTGGACAGAGACAAAACATACTGGTACAAGGTAAGAGCATACTATATCACAGACAATGATTTTATATTCGGAGAGTATTCAGATCCTGTTAATGAGCGTGTTAAGCTTGAAGCTCCTCAGGATGTTGGTGCAAAGGCTGTATCTGACAGCGCTATCAGAATTTCATGGGACAGGGTTGCAGATGCGGATGGATACAAAATATACAGATATAATTCTTCAAAAGAGAAATATACATGCATCAAGACAGTCGATGCAGATACGACTTCATACAAAAACACAGGACTTTTTGCTGAAACCAAAAAATCATACAAAGTTGCAGCATATACCAAAGACGGAAGCAGAGTATATGTCGGTTACAAATCAGACAAAGCTTCTGCAACAACCGACAAAGCGGAAGGTGTGGATGCTCTTATGGACAAGGCCAGGTCAAAACTTGGATGTGCCTATGTTTCGGGAGCTGCAGGCCCAAGCAGCTTTGACTGCTCAGGATACGTACACTGGGTATTCAAAACATCCGGAGTATCGTCAGTGAAATTCTCAAGATCATCAGCACAGGGAATTTACAGCAGCATCAAAAAATATGACATAGGCAGTACTTCACTGTCAAAAGCACGCAAAGGTGATATATTGTTCTTTGGAAGCGGCAAATCTAACATATGGCACACATCCATATACTACGGGAACAGTAAGCATATCCATGCTTTTTCAACATGGGGCAGAGTTGCAATCAATCCGGTGAGTATGTCTACAACCAACAAAAAACTTGTGGCGATTGTAAGGCTGCCGATGTAATAGTGAGTTGACTGTAAAGGCAAATGAAAGAATGCGTAAGATATAAATAACGTGCATAAGGTAGGCGGCCGGTGGCCGCCTTTTGTAGTTGATTTGAATTATAATTTTACTCCGGTTTGTCAGGCTCATCAAGGTCAGCAATCATCTTGACTTCGCTGACGGCGAGGGCGAGCTGGAGCTTGTTATTCAGACCTGTTTTCTGGAGCATATTTGTCACATGAAATTTGACGGTGGACATTTCTATCCCCATCTCTTTTGCAATGCGGGTGTAGGACATACCACGCAGAATATAGCGGAGGACTTTCAGCTCTGTCCTTGTAAATTCAGTGCTTTTTGCGTTGCCGATTTCTACAGGTGGCGGTGCGTCAGGAAAAACGTGTTCGCCGGCCATCGTCTGTTGAACGACTTCCATCAGGCGTGTTTGGGATGAATCCTTATACCAGAGGCTGTCTGCTCCGGCAGACTTGGCACCCTCAAGGACAGCACCATCAATCAGAGATGTTACGACAATAATCCTGATATCCGGATTCAGCGATTTAATATCGCGGACTGCAGTAAGGCCGTTTTCTCTATGCTGTGTCTGCACATCCATCAAAACAAGGTCAACAGTACTTGCACGGCAAATCTCCACCGCTTGCTTGGCGCCGGGGATGGATGCGACAATCCGGTGTCCATCTTTCCTGGGGAAATAGCTTTCCAGCAAACTGCGAATCATAGGCTGATCCTCAACTATCATAACTTTCATTGTTTGATTTCCTCCTCTCTGGGCAGATTGAGAATAAGTTTGAAATCAGGCAGACTCTCAATCTTCATACTGCCGCCCGATTCTTCTACATGATGGCGAAGCATGGATAGGCCGCCGCCTTCCAGAATTTCTTTGACAGGCGGCGCACCGTTGTTGGTTAGAACGATTTCTTCGAATCCCGGCCTCCTATTAAAGGACATATACAGCTTTGTGCCGTCGGCATGCCGTACGCAGTTTGTACTGCACTCGATAATTGCAAGAGCAATCAGTGTCCGATTTTGAGGCAGTATTGGCAGAACCGGGATGTTTTCACATACAGTCTCCGGATTTCTATTTAACAGTACATTGACACCCATTTCGCGAGACTTGCTGATAGCTGCATCCAGAGGGTTTGTTTCTTCGCGCATCTGATTGGAACGATAGAGCACAGATATAGCCTGCTCCCAGATTTGAGCACTTGCCTGAATGTCTGCAATCTCCGGCTGCCTGAGGAGTGTGCGGCGTGCGGTAAGAATGCTGTGCCCGATATCGTCATGCACGCGAAGCTTCATTTCAAGAGTCTCTTCTTCTCTGATAATTTCAGGCATCTGCTCAAAAAGCTTCCTGAGCTGCTCGTTGACTTCTGCTAATTTTGCATTCTCTTCTTTTAGCTCTGCCTGCCTGCGTAATAGCTCCGTAACGTCAGTGGCAGTAATCTGGGTATACTCGGTACCCGCCTTCGTGAATATGTCTTCCCGTGCAAATCTGAGGGATTTGTTGTCAGGAAAACGATAGATTCCAAGTCGTAGGCTGAGGCAGGTGACATCCTCCGGCGGGTCTTTCAATGCAGATTCCATCTCTGTAAGCGTCTGTACGCCGTCGCTGCGCAGATGGTCCATCACCGCAAGCATCTTGTGATTTACGAGTCTGAGCACTCCGTTTGCATCAAAGAAGCAGACGGCAATCGGTAGGCTGTCAAAACTTTCTTTAATTCTATCCATCTGCGTTACCTCCTGCTTTTAGTGGATGCTTTTTCCTTGTGAATTTTATACGTGATGTATTGCAGGCCGTCTTCGTCCTGTGACCATTCTGCAGCAGGAAACTGAGCTTTTATTGCGGCTACCTTTGCCATAATCCAATCCAAAGAGCCTGGTGTGTTAGGGGATATGACAGCCGTTTCATACTCGCCTGTTTGGAAACAAATATTAACCTCAATGTGATTTTTAATATCACCACCAATCTCAATGGATATCAAAATAGACTCTAAGGTCTCAAGCTCCGCCTCCACGACAGCTTCAAACAGATCATAAACCAGCGTTGCCTGCGATGCGGCAAGCGGCATGTCGCCTGTCACAAGCGCTTTGCATTCCACGCCATACAGATTCAGATTCTCCATTGACTCATTGAGACAAAGTCTGAGCTCCTGCGTGGAAATCACGCCATGTTGCGTGCCAACGAAAATCAGATTGTTTCTCCGCTTTATATATGTACCGATGACGATTACCTGTCCTAGAAGTTTTTTTGCTCTTTCCAGGTTATTTGTCTCCCGGATTTCTGTCAGCATGTCTTTTAGCATTGCAATCTGGCGAACAGTCTGGCTTTCCACCAAATCATACAGACGATTTTCCTCGGACAGCCTGAGGAGTTTCTCACGCTGTGCATTATTTGCCGCGAGAATATTACCAGTGCCACGGAGTTCATCTTGCGTATACTCCAACTCCTCTTTTAATCTGTTCAGCTCTGAAATATCCTCCTCCCAGAATACCCAGCCATCGCTCAAATGATGCCGCTTCAGAAGTATATCATTATCTAAATTGACAGTGTCCGCATCCATGTTTTGCAGCAAGTCTTTTGACAGAACATCCTGCATTGCGGCAGAAGACTGTTTCAGAACAAAATCCGTATCGGTGATTTGAATCGGCAGGCTTGCCGCCTCAAAAAGCTCGACATATCCCATATTTGATTGAATGAGCCCGCACTGGATGCAGCCTTCAAACATGGCAGCAATCAGCAGGCAATGTGTGACGGTCATATCGCCTGCAAGCATCAGAACCCAGTGGACTTTGCAGATATATAACACTGTATATATGAAAGACAGAGCAAGGGGTGCAAGCAACAGAATGCGCACATGCCTGCTTCTGGGGATTCGGCATTTAATAAGCATCAGCGCAAAAGACCCCAGTGCACACAGGAATATCCACACAAGGATGATGTAATACCCGAGCTCGTGGTGATAGTCGATGGGCGATCTGACACTATTAGTAAAAGAGAAGACCATATGATGAAGGTCATTTGTCAGTACGAGCATAACCAGTATCGCAGACACCACATATATAAGCCTCGCCCAATGCAGCGGCTGGTAGTTTTCTGATTTGCCAAGCGGCATACTTACAAACAATGCAGCGACAGGGATGAAGAGCATCGGAATGTAATACAGATACCAGAGCCAGCACTTCATGTCCATGTCGTCAATGGAATAACTGATTGTTTTGAGTATCAGCCAAAGTACCATCAACCCTGCAATTGCCAGGAGATATCGCCGGATTTGAGTTTGAATGATGCGCTTTTGTGCGGAAAATCCCCATGCAAGCAGCAGAAAAATATGAATCGCCTCGCGGACATGTCCGAAACCTGATGGAAGTAACCCGTTCATGGTGAGATACCTGATACTCATTGCGGTTACGATGAGAATCAGTGCAATTAATGCCGATATTAATTTATTTCGTGTCGATTTACTCATAATCCCATCATACCATGCTATGAGTCAAATCACAATCTTGAGAAATCCGGCTTGAGAAAAAATTTTGACAAAACGATAAAAACCTATCCAATTGGTGGGGGCGCCAAACCCGGATTCGGGATATAATGTGTGCAAACAGGAAAGGTGGTGGCAAAGCATAATGCGTAGAATTGTATTGGATATGCAGGGCGGTATATTTGCAGAAGCAATCAAAAATGCACTTGGCAACAGCAATTTTGATTTTGTGATATTCACCTCTACAAAGCCAGAAGAAACAGTTTCCATGTGCCGTACCTGCCACGCCAATGTGTTGGTGATGGAGGTTGCTCGAAAAGGAATTTGGAACCTGCGCGAGAGGCAAAAAATTCTGAGCGAATTGCGGAGTAATGAAACAGTGCGGGATTGTAAAACCCTTTTGCTGGTAGATGAAATGGCAGATGAAATGCTTGCTGCTGATGTGCGTCAGGCGGTAAAGGATGAGGTGGCGGACAATTTCATTTATGCGTCAGTCTCGCCGACATATCTCGCAGGTGTAATCGACGCTCTTTAAGAGGGTTGTTGATTTCGAAAAGTAAAACAATGAAAAGGAGAAGCTTATGGGACTTATTAAAGCAGCATTAGGATCTGCGGGCGGCGTACTTGCAGATCAATGGAAAGAATATTTTTACTGTGAAGCAATTCCGGAGAACGTAATTGCAGTTAAGGGTGCACACCGTACTTCTGGACGCAGCAGCAACGACAGGGGCTCGGACAATATCATTTCAAACGGATCTGTAATCGCGGTTGCAGATGGACAGTGCATGATCATCGTAGATCAGGGCAGAGTTGCAGAGCTTTGTGCAGAGCCGGGTGAATTTGTTTACGACAATTCAACAGAGCCTACAATCTTTTCAGGAGACCTCAAGCAGAGCATCATGGACTCATTCAGGAACATAGGTAAGCGTTTCACTTTTGGTGGTGAGCCACCAAAGGATCAGCGCGTTTATTTCATCAATACAAAGGAACTCATCGGAAACAAATACGGCACACCAAGCCCGGTTCCGTTCAGAGTCGTAGACGAGCGTGCAGGTATTGACATCGACATCTCCATCCGTTGCTTTGGCGAATACAGCTACCGCATCACTGACCCGATTCTGTTTTATACGAACGTTTGCGGCAATGTGAACGAAGACTTTACCAGGGATCGTCTTGACAGTCAACTGAAGACTGAGCTTCTGACAGCTTTGCAGCCGGCATTCGCAAGGATTTCCGAGATGGGTATCCGCTACTCAGCGCTTCCCGGCCATACGACAGAACTGTCTGAGGCACTCAATGATGTATTGTCTCAGAAATGGCGAGACCTGCGTGGACTTGAGATTGTTTCATTTGGTGTTTCTTCAGTCAAGGCAAGCGACGAAGATGAGAAGATGATCAAGGAAATGCAGCGCAACGCAGCATTTATGGATCCTACCAGAGCAGCAGCACAGCTTGTTGGTGCACAGGCAGCAGCAATGCAGTCCGCAGCAGCAAATGAAGGTGCAGGTGCAGCGATGGCATTCATGGGCATGAATATGGCTGGTCAGGCCGGCGGTGCAAATGCACAGACACTCTTCCAGATGGGCGCGCAGCAGCCACAGATGCAGGTTCAGTCGCAGCCGCAGCAAGCAGCACCAGCAGCCGTAGCAGGCTGGACATGCGGCTGCGGTGCAGTGAACAAAGGCAAGTTCTGTCCGGAGTGTGGTGCGAAGAAACCGGAAGGCGTTCCACAGTACAAGTGCGACAAGTGCGGCTGGGAACCGGATGATCCAACTCATCCACCGAAATTCTGCCCTGAGTGTGGCGATCCGTTCGATGACGGCGACATCAGGTAAGGCAATCAGCAGGATACAGATTGAAATAAATTCAGACAAAACGAATAAAAAGGAGGAGAATACTATGGGACTGTTTGATAAAAAGTATTGTGATATTTGTGGAGAAAAAATAGGCTTGCTTGGGAATCGTAAACTCGAGGATGGCAACCTTTGCAAGAAATGTGCAGCACTACTTTCGCCATGGTTTTCCGATCGCAAAAGCAGCACAGTAGAAGAAATCAAAGAGCAGCTTGTTTACCGCGAGGAAAACAAGCTTAAGGTTTCCGCATTCCATACTACCAGAACACTTGGCGACAATATGAAGGTTATGCTTGATGAGGATGCCAAGAAATTCATGGTAACAAATTCAAGAAACCTGGCCGAATCCAATCCGGATGTAATGGACTTTGCAGATGTGACAGGATGTAATATCGATATTCAGGATAGAGAGTCGGAGATTATGCGTGAGGATTCAGAGGGCAACAGGACAAGCTACAACCCTCCGCGCTACGAATATTCATACGATTTTTACATCACGATTTTCGTAAACAATCCATACTTTGACGAGATCAGCTTCAAGGTAAACTCAAGCTCGGTGGATATCACGCCAGAGCCGTTACACCCGGGCATGGGTATTGGATTTAGCCCGGAGAATAATCTTGAGTACAGGAATTACAAGCAGATGTGTGAGGAAATCAAGCAGGTGCTTATGCAGGCTCGTGAGGGCGTGCGCATGCAGGCTCAGCAGGCAGCGGCTCCACAGGCAGCGGTTACCTGCCCGTATTGCGGAGCAACTACTATGGCTGATGCAAACGGGTGTTGCGAATACTGCGGCGGAGCTTTGAATGCTTAGATTGACAATTAAGGCCGATGTGCAATGCAAGGCTTGGAAAACATCCTTGCATGCACGGACGCAGAGGCAAAAGAAAACGACATTAACAGCTTGTAAGAAATGAGGAAGTAAGATGTCAGCACAAATCACTAATTATCAATGCCCGGCATGCACCGGACCGCTGCATTTCGTAGGAGCATCCGGGAAGCTGGAATGTGACTATTGCGGCACGAGCTATAGTGTTGCTGAAATTGAGGCGTTCTACGCGGACAAAAACAATCAGGCAATAGATGAAGCCAGGGAAGAGGCGGCACAGGAAGGATTGCAAGAATCTGAATGGGATATATCCGGGCTCAGCGAGGACTGGGACGGCGACGCAGATAGAATGAAAGTATATTCCTGCCCGTCGTGCGGAGCAGAACTTATCTGCGACGAAACAACAGCTGCGACATCATGCCCGTATTGCGGGAACCCAAGTATCGTTCCGGGGCGATTTGCAGGGGCTCTGAAGCCAGATTATATCATTCCATTCAAACTCAGCAAAGAAGATGCAATAAGCGCTCTCAAGAAGCATTATGCCAGGAAACCGCTTCTGCCAAAGGAGTTTTCCAGGGCAAATCACATCGAAGAAATCAAGGGCATATATGTGCCTTTCTGGATGTTTGACGCTGAGGTGGAAGGAAGCGTAAACTTCGATGCAACAAGAAGTTACACTCATAGAAAAGGCGGTTACGAGATTACTGATACGGATCACTACAAAGTTTTGCGCAGCGGAAAAATATCTTTTGAAAAAATTCCGGTAGACGCATCCAGCAAAATGCCGGACGATTATATGGACTCCATAGAACCGTATGACTACTCGGAGCTTGCGCCATTCTCCACGGCATATTTGCCGGGATTTTTGGCAGACAAGTACGATGTGACAGCCAAAGAGTGCTATGAGCGTGCAGATACCCGTTGCAGGAATTCGTTCGTGGCATCACTTGAAGAAACTGTAACCGGTTATCAGACATGCTCTGCATCAGAAACAGACATCAATCTGAAACGCGGAAAAGTGCATTACACGTTGATTCCGGTCTGGCTCCTTACGACAAAATGGAAGGATAAGAATTTCCTGTTTGCTATGAACGGGCAGACTGGTAAGCTTGTTGGGCAGCTTCCATCAAGTTTTGGAAAAGCAGCAGGCATATTTGCAGCAATTGCATCAGCACTCAGCGCCATCGGCGTGGCATTTGTACTGTGGCTGTGGATGTAGTAAGGAGGGCGCAATGAAAAGAAAAATATTTTGTTTCTTGACAGTACTTGTGACCATGCTTGTGATGAGTGTGAATATAGCAAGTGCAGATTCCGAGTCTTCCGAAGCTACAGAGCCGCAGCTATACAATGTTACAGATGATGCGTACATTCTCACTGATGAGGAGCTTACTGAGCTTGAAACAGAGGCTGAGGCGGTTTCAGAAGAATATGGAGTAGGCGTCTATATTATCACAGTTGACAATTATCTCAACTACTATGATTGTGATAGTGTATATGAGGCGAACTATTCAATTTATCATGACTACACAATGGGTGAGGGAGAAGGCAGAGACGGAATCATGTTGCTTCTCAGCATGGAAGATCGCGACTACTCACTGTTCAGCTATGGTGATGATAGCGAGTATGCGTTTGATGAGTATGGTCTTGATATGTTGGAGGAGGAATTCCTCGATAATTTCAGCGAGGACGACTGGTATGGCGGATTCAGTGACTACATCGATGAATGCGCCTCTTATCTGCAGCAGGCTCAGGATGGAGATCCGGTGAGAGAAAGCCCGCTGTTTTTTATCATAATTGCGATGGGAATTGCACTTTTTATCGCGCTTCTTGTTGTTGGAAATATGTGGATACGCATGGGTAAGGTTGCAGAGCTGACCACTGCAAACAACTACATCACAGGGCAGCTTGAAGTGACAGAAGAACAAGACACTTTCACATTCCATACACAGGTGCGCCACAAGATTCAAAGCAGCTCATCATCCGGATGCAGCAGCCATAGTGAATCAGGTGGAGGCGGTCACGGGCGCAGCGGTAAATTCTAAACCTGCTGCTCAGTGAGATTATCCCAAAGAAAGGAAAAGAAAATGAAAAAGATTATGAAGAGAGTAAGTGTTATTACACTTTCCCTGATACTTGTATTATGCCTTGCCGGTTGCGGAAGCAAGCCTGACTCAGCTGTAAAGACATTTTGTGATGCACTCAAGGGCTTTGACCTTGCAGTGGCTCGTGATTGTTTGCAAAATCCGTCTGAAGGAGATGAAACCCTTGCTTCAGAAGAGGAAATAGCTGAAGGCCTGGGCTCCGAACAATTTCTGGATTATCTGAAGGAATGTGCTGCAAAGATGACATACGAGATTGGAGAAATTGTTGAAGATGGTGATACCGCTACAGTGGCGGTAAAGTTCACGTATACTGATGTCAGCCCGGTTATGACAGCGGCACTTGGCGATTACCTGATCAAAGGATTTTCAATGGCTTTATCAGGCTCTGACGAATCAGACCTTGAAGATCTGCTGTTTGATACATTTATGGAGAAAACCGAGACTGAAGAAACTACAACTGCAACCTGCGATGCTACCTTTGACTGTGTCAGGGCTGATGGAGAATGGAAGATTGATACGCTCTCCGAAGATGCAGGGACAGCTGTTATAAATGTTCTGACAGGCAATATGGCTACAGCAATTGATGAATGGAGCAGCAATTGGGACGAATAAAAGATTTATTGAAGGCTATATGTAAATGAAAAAATGACGCAAACTTGTAGTTCTTGAATACGAGTTTGGTACACCAAGAGGGTACGAACAGTGGCTGGTAGAAGGAAATGAAGTGTTTAACCCTAACTGCATATATGACAAAAAATGCAGCAAGCTGCTGAGTCTGACTGGAGATACTGAAGGTGATGTTTCAGGATATGTTGAAGAAATTATGTGCAGTGGAACTGATGAATGCCTTTTGCACTACACTATGATGGCATATACCGAGGACAATACGCTCAAGATGGCTGCAATTCTCCTGGTACCGGAGAATATGACGGCATTCACAACATACAACACTACAAAGAGCGGCAGTAAATATTGGGTAAAATACACTCTGCCAAAATAAAAAAGTATCTGTGCAATTGGCAAGACGCGAATTGCAGTAAATAAAATTTATCCGAATGTGTCGTAAAACCCTAGCTTAAGCTATGGGGATATAAGACACATCCATCGAATTTACGCAAGTAAT
>CAZDQV010000002.1:0-4458 GCA_964507795.1 uncultured Oscillospiraceae bacterium
AATATTTACTCTTCCCGTTCCTCTACATCCTCTTCTCCACGGACAATCCTCATAACACTCATTCTGTTTTTGATTTGCATTTTTTTGAATATGTTATAGACATGAGTCTTGACTGTGCTCTCTGAAATAAACAGGGCCTCTGCTATCTCAGCATTACTGCGTCCCTCATATATAAGCTCTACAAGCTCTTTTTCTCTGTCTGTAAGATCATACTGCTCTTTGACATTCTTTAGCCTGTCTTCAAGAGAAAACTCCTGTGCCTTGCTCCCCTCGCTGAAATACGCCGGAACAAAAGCGCGCCTGTAAACAAGATATATCATGACAACACCTATTACAAACCAGAATATGATAGTCAGATCCATCGGCTCCCTTATGAATTTGCTGTTGCCCCAGTATACAGAAGTTTCACTCCAGAAATATGAACCGTAGTTCCATGTCAGCATAGCCGTAATTATAACCATGTATACTGTTAAATCCCTATCGGAGCGTTTGTACAAAGCTGCAACAATATATGAAATGCTGCCTATGAGCATCATAAGGACAAGTAATATGTCCGATACAAGCAGAATCCATTTGATGGCATACATAAATTCAACACTGAATATAATAGTTGACAGGCACCATACCAGAGCATATGTTATAGTATAGATTCTTGCTATCTTGTAATATCCTTCGAGTATATCTTCTTCTGTAAGTCTCTGCTCAAGAGAAAGCCACAGCAAGAAAAGCATCGCTATTATGCAATCTCCGATTCTAATCAGTTCTATGTTGTCATATCCACCTATAAAATAGTCGGTATAATATATCAACATATCATATATACACATTATAAGGAGGCATGTCGAAAATAAAAGCATAGCGTTATTAAGACTGGTATTGCCTCTCCGTCTAGCCAGTATGCTCATTGTAAAGCTGGCTATGCCAAGAAATATAGCTACTAAATAGCACATAAGAATAATATGGTTCATGTTTCAGTTGTCGCCCCCATCAGATCAATCAGTTTTAATATTAAGTATTGTAACATAATTATCCCGTATTTTCTATAATTCAAATTTTGGTTTTTCCTGTTTTCAATCGCCAAGCACCCTGCCTATTGAATCATATACGACAAGATTGGCCTGTGAATCATAC
The DNA here is from genome assembly GCA_964507795.1 of uncultured Oscillospiraceae bacterium. Lineage (GTDB taxonomy): Bacteria > Bacillota > Clostridia > Peptostreptococcales > Anaerovoracaceae > UMGS973. The sequence goes on from CAZDQV010000002.1 coordinate 1,132, forward strand.
CCTGTCTTGGATTTGTTGATCAGAATCATATTACTTCCTCTGAAATATCTGATAAGGCCGGCTGCAGGATATACGACAAGAGAAGTTCCACCTACAATCAGAGTGTCACATGAAGCAACAGCATTAAGTGCTCCATTTAACACCTCTTCATCAAGGCCTTCCTCATAAAGCACAACGTCAGGTTTGACAATCCCGCCGCATTTGCTACATTTTGGAATTCCCCTCTCACAATTCGCATCATCCATAATATAGTCAAGGTCAAAAAAAGCTCCGCAATCCATACAATAATTTCTGAGCACAGAACCGTGCAGCTCATAAACCTTATTGCTGCCTGCCTTTTGATGGAGTCCGTCTATATTCTGAGTTACAATGCCTTTGAGTTTGCCTTCATCCTCCAGCCTTGCAAGTGCCAGATGCGCCTTGTTTGGCTTGGCATCAGGATAAATCAGATTTTTTTTGTAATAATCAAAAAATGTCTCCATTTTGTCCATAAAAAATGTATGGCTCAGCATCTGTTCAGGCGAATATCCATATTCACTCATGGCACTGTAAAGACCTTTTTCTGATCTGAAATCCGGTATATTACTTTCAGTTGATACTCCGGCTCCTCCAAAAAACACGATGCTGCCGCTATTCTCAATTATATCTTTAACTCTTTTGTCCATAAAGCAAACCTCCTCTATTTCATATATTCATTTTACACTCTTTTTTTTCAACGTCAAATATATCTGTCCCTGATTTGCAATTTGAGATATAATAGGGGTATCGGAAATCTGAAATCGGAGAGAGACCCAAATGAAAAAACTTGTTATTGCAGGAGCAGGCCAAATGGGAATGTCTGTTTCTGAGCTTATCAATGAAACAAACGTGCAGCTTATCGCATTTGCTGACAATGACCCCGCCAAATTATCCAATGGCCATATTCCCGTCGTTTCTTTTGCTGATGCAGTTGCTATGAATCCTGATATAGTTTTAATCGGAGTTTTAGACAACAAAAGAGCCTCAAGCATGAAAATGCAGTTTAACACTCTGGGTTACTCAGGCGAATATATCCTTTTGAGCGATATATATAACACTTATGATATGAGAGGCGGTGCTTTTCGCAGGTTTTCCCCACGCCTTGACAATATTCCGGGCGCCATTGCAGAGCTTGGAGTATACAAAGGTGATTTTTCGCTGATACTTCACAGGCAGTTTCCTGACAGAACCATATACCTGTTTGATACATTTGAAGGGTTTAATGCAAATGACGTGGAAATCGAAACAGAAAGCAGCTTCTCACATTCAAGTACAAAAGACTTTGCGGACACATCCGCAGAATATGTACTTGGCAGGTTTGGCGATACATCAAATATTGTTCTGAAAAAAGGATATTTCCCTGATACGGCAGCCGGGCTTGAAAACGAAAGCTTTGCATTTGTAAGCCTTGATGCAGATCTTTATGTCCCTACTCTTGCAGGGCTTGAGTTTTTTTATCCAAGGCTGTCGCATGGCGGTGCTATCCTGCTTCACGATTATGGCAGCATGAGATTTTCAGGTGTTTTTCAGGCTGTTTCAGACTACGAAAAAAAACATGGAGAATTGATGCTTATGCCACTATGCGATTTACATAAGTCCTGCATCATCCTCCATCCATAGTTCAAGCACTATCCGCTTCAATTATATACTTCATACAAAAGAAAAAGATTAATTATGGCAAAGAGAAAGAAACACAAAAAAAAATCAAAGAACAAAAGGAAATATATATTCGCATTATTATTGATGCTGACACTGCTGCTCATCCTTATATCTATGAGAGGTTGTTCCTCATCACAAAGTAGCACCAGGATTGTCGGATATCTTCCAACCTGGTATTATCAGTGTTACAACGATATTGATTTTGCAGATCTTACGCATATCAATATTGCATTTGTAAATCCGGATTCCGATGGTAATCTGAGCTGCAGCATCCCAGACAGTGAGCTTAAAAAAATAATCAAAAAAGCACATCACCACAAAGTCAGGGTCATTGCTGCTCTTGGAGGCGGAGGAGGCTACGCACATTATACAGATCTGACAGGTACCAAATCCTTAATCAAAGACTTTGACAACAAAATCATAGATTACATAAAAGAATATGATTTTGATGGCATAGATCTCAATATCGAGGGAGATGTGGAGCCAGAATTCTGGACAAATTACGATAACTGGGTCAGGGATCTTGCAAAGAAATGTCACAAGAATAATCTCATTTTATCCTGTGCAGTAGCTTCATGGTTTGATAACAACATAGAAGAAGAAACCCTGGAAAGGTTTGATTTCATATCTGTAATGGCATATGACAATAAGGGAAGCAGTGAAAATCACTCCACATATGAATATGCGGAAAGCTGCCTTTCATACTTTGAAAACGAAAGAAATATAGCCAAAGACAAACTGGTACTTGGTATACCTTTTTATGGCTATAGATATGATGAGAATGGCAATTGTACAGGTAAAGTTGTAACTTACAAAGAAGTTGCAACATACAACGAAAACTCAGAATATGATGATGCAAGTGGCACATGCAGATACAACGGGATAAATACTGTATGCAAAAAAGCTCTGCTTGGTGCCGATTACGGTGGCGTAATGGTATGGGCACTCGGACAGGACATGACAGGCAAGACTTCCCTGCTTCGGGCTATAAGTGATACACTTGAATAAAGGGTGCGGCTCCTTTTTCAAACTATATCGCTTATTCACAAACCTTTCCTTCGATATAGCAGCAATATATATACTCTCGTGACTGGTAATAAAAGTCTGTATTGTAGTTGGAAATCGCATCACTTATCCAGCTGTTATATACAGCAAGCAATGCGTCAATCACATTATCTTCAACTTTTGCAATATCTTCTATAAGTCTCTCGTAGACTTCACCAATCACCCAATAATCAGGGATTTCATATTTGGCTTTTGCTACATTGTCAAAGGTTCCAAGCGGTATGCAATACATTGTAATGAAGTCATCTGCTGTTTTTTCGATTGGTTCGCAATGGAAAACATCCGCATGGCTATATATTCTTTTGATTGTATCCATGCCAAGCATATTCACCACATTGCAGCGCTTTTGCTTTTGTTTTCTGCCAATAAATTCGATAAGGCTGCATGTATAAAACAGGTTACTGTTATTTTTCATCTGCTACCTCACTTTCCTTCACAAATTTTAACGTTGCCAGTGCTCTTGCAGTATGGAAACTTATCTGATGGGTCGGTCTTTTGAACTTTGCAAGAGCCCAAAAGGCTTCTCTGCTTATTTTGCCATCGACAAAATTCTGAACATAGTTGAATATCGTATCATTTGCCATT
>CAZDQV010000002.1:4558-53681 GCA_964507795.1 uncultured Oscillospiraceae bacterium
TTGCCATTTTACCTCAACAAAGTGATTCACACAAGCATCAGAACATACAAAGCTGATCTGTCTCAGGCATTCCGTCAAGAACCCCCATGGCTTTGAGGTTTTCGATGTTTGTATTTGAAATTCTGGTTCTGTTTTTGAGTTCCTCTATAGTTTCAAAAGGTCTTTTTTCGCATTCTTCTGCAATAGATCTTGCTGCCGTCTCACCGATTCCTGAAACAGCCATAAACGGCAGCAGCACTTTGCCATCATGCTCATAGAATTTGGCACCGTCTGATGCGCCGAAATTTATCGTCTCAAATTCATATCCTCTACTGTACATTTCATATGCCACTTCAAGCACCGTCATTTCATCTTCTTCTTTTTTGGTTGCATTCTTGCCCTTGGCAGTTATATCATCAATCCTTCCAAGTATGGCTTTTGTGCCTTTTAATATGACTTCTGAATTGAAGTCTGCAACCTTGGTTGTAAAGTATGCCGCATAAAACGGCACAGGATAATAGACTTTGAACCATGCTATTCTGTATGACATCATTACATAGGCAACCGCATGAGCTCTCGGGAACATATACTTGATACGGCGGCACGACTCTATATACCAGTCCGGCACATTGTGCTCCTTCATAAGCTGAACACGTTCGTCTGTAACGCCCTTACCTTTTCTTACTTTTTCCATGATGTTAAAAGCCTCTTTGTTTGGCAGACCTTTTAATATGAGATAGTTCATAATGTCATCTCTTGTGGATATAGCGTCTTTGATGGTCGTATCGCCGTTTTTGATAAACTCCTGTGCATTGTTTATCCATACATCGGTACCGTGTGAGAAGCCTGAAATCCGTACAAGATCACCGAATCTTGACGGTTTGGTATCATCCAGCATCTGTCTTGTGAATTTAGTTCCAAACTCCGGAATGCCAAAGCTGCCGTGGACAAATCTGTAATCGGGATCCTTGATGTCAAGTGCCTCGCAGTTTAAAAATATGCTGTTTACTTTTTCGTCCTTGAGCTTTACCTTTAGAGGATCCACTCCTGTCATATCCTGCAGATGCCTTATCATTGACGGCACATCGTGTCCGAGTATATCAAGCTTGAGCAGGTTCTGATCTATCTTGTGGTAATCAAAATGCGTCGTTACTATATCTGTAGTCGTGTCATTTGCAGGATGCTGCACAGGGCAGAATTCGTAAATCTCATGATCGTCAGGGACAATTATTATTCCTCCTGGATGCTGGCCTGTGGTTCTCTTGACCCCTGTACAGTTTGCAGCAAGTCTTTCGACTTCAAATTTACTTACATCAATGTCTCTTTCACCGTAAAACTTCTTGACAAATCCAAAAGCCGTTTTTTCGGCCACAGTGCCTACTGTGCCCGCTTTGAATACGTTTTTTTCACCGAATATTTCTCCTACATATTTGTGTGCTGTTGCCTGATATTCGCCTGCAAAGTTAAGGTCTATATCAGGTTCCTTGTCACCTTCAAACCCAAGGAATGTTTCAAAAGGAATGGTAAATCCCAGCTGATCCATCAATGTGCCGCACTCAGGGCACATTTTCTCCGGCATATCAACACCGCAGTCATATTCGGCATTATCGCCCCACTCAAGATGTTTGCACACAGGGCATACATAATGAGGCGGCAAAGGGTTTACTTCTGTAATCCCCGCCATGGTGGCTGCAAAGGATGAGCCTACTGAGCCTCGTGAGCCTACAAGGTATCCATCCTCCAGTGATTTGTTTACAAGCATCTGTGCAGATACATACATGACAGCATATCCGTTCCCTATTATCGAGTTGAGCTCTTTGTCAAGTCTTGCCTGTATTTTGGGATCGACATTGTCTCCGTAAACTTCGTGCAGTCTCTTGACACAGGCCCTGCGCAGAGTTTCCTCTGCTCCATCTATATGCGGCGGGAATTTACCTTTCGGTACAGGAAGTATACCGTCATCAATCATGTCTGCTATGGCATTTGTATTTGTTATTACAACTTCTTTTGCTCTATCCTCTCCAAGATATGAAAACTCCTCAAGCATCTCATCGGTGGTTCTGAAATACAGGCCTTCACCGCTTTCAGCATCTTTGTATCCCTGCCCTGCAAACAGTATGTTTCTGTATATGGCATCCTCAGGATTTGTATAATGGGAATCTGTAGTTGCGCATACCTTCTTGCCGAGGCTGTCTGCTATAGATATAATTCGTCTGTTGACGTCTTTGAGAGCTTCGTTGTCAGGGAATATTTTAACATCCTCAACCAGATACCTGTTGTTTATGAGAGGCTGAATCTCAAGGTAATCATAAAATTTTGCTATATCTCTGATTTCTTCATCTGATTTGCCCTGTTTGAAGCCGCAATATACTTCTCCTGCTTCACAGGCCGCACCTATTATGATCCCTTCTCTGTGTTTTTCGAGCACAGATCTTGGTATTCTCGGCCTTCTGTAAAAATAGTTGAGATGCGAAAATGATACCAGTTTGTATATGTTTTTAAGGCCCTCCTGGGTTCTGGCAAGAAGAATAATATGATATGTGCCTCTTGCTTTGTAATCTATATTTCCTTCTTCGTTTATCAACCCCTCATCATCAAGAAGATAGCCTTCCATTCCGTATATTACTTTGATTTTATCACCTGCAGCCTTGGCCGCATCAGGGAACGATTGAACTACTCCATGATCTGTTATGGCTATTGCCGGATGTCCCCATTTGATAGCCTGCTTTACTATTTCTCCCGCATCATTTAATCCGTCCATTGCACTCATTTTTGTATGAATATGAAGCTCTACGCGTTTGCCATCTTCTGATGTATCTTCTCTTTCTTTGATTTCACCTTTTTGTATATCCTTTGCTTTTACTATGAGTGTATCATCATACTTGTCCCACTCGGCCATGCCTCTGATTTTGGCAAAGGTTCCCGGCCTCAAATGCTCTGCCAGCTCTGCGGCTTTTTCATCAGGTACAAAGCATTTGACACACATGGTCGTCTTCTTGTCAGTGACAAGTATTGTTACAAGCTTGAGACCCTTTCTGATGTCTCTGTCAGAAAGCCTGAATACTATACCTTCTATAGTAACTTCTCCGCTTTCCAGGGTAACTTCAAGCATAGGCATTGCATCCTGATCGATAGTTTTGCCCATAATCCTGTTGCCTTCTGCCACATCTATTTCTTTTGATTTCCTTCTGAAAGCTCCTTTATCTCTACCATACGAAGTCTTTTGCTGTGCCTTCTGTTTTGGCCTTGAAGGTGCTTCCATGGCTTTTTTTGCAACCTCTGCTTCTATACAGCATATCTCGTTTACGCTTTCTTCATATCTTTCCTGATGATTGAGAAATGAAACAGAACAGTTTATCCCGAAATTATCCAAAAGAAGTTGCTCAAATATATGCCCGACTTCTCTGTTGAGCTGTTCGCACATTGTCTGTCCTACTGCAAAAATGCTAAGTATATCTCCTGCCAAATCAAATTCGTCAGTGATTATAGTCTTGGTAATTCCATGATATTTGCCATTTGCTATAGCTATCATGTGTTCTATAAAATGTCTGATTATTTCTTCTTTCGTCTGTATCACGCTATCATATATGAAATTCAGTATGACATCGTTTAATGCAGGGACTTCATTTTTGACTATAGCTTTGATTTTGAGCACATCTTCATAAGGTACAACAAAATTAGCCCTTATATCTATAGTCAGATTCCCTGTTTCCCTAGACATAACGGCTCTCTCTATTGAAAATCCATATTCACTTTTGGGGTGTTTGCCCAGCTTCTCCCAGCTGATGCTGTTTTCAATAAGGTTTTTCATGCTCTATACTATTTGCCAAAGAAGCTGTTTGCTTCGGCTCTCCATTCAAGTTCTTCTTTGCTGTCTGTTTTATCCAAAACAATCCCATGCACTCTCTTGTCATGAGTATTTGCAACAACTGTCACAAAGGTTGTATAACCTGTCGCTTTGATTTCTCCTGTTTCCTCAGAGATAAGATCTACATGGATTGTAAGGCTCGTCCTACCACACCTTACCAGTGTGCTGCAATAGCTGATTATTTCTCCGGGTTCAACTGATTTGTTGAATTCGAATTTATGGCAGTTTTTGAAAAGCAGTCCGTGCCTGTCTCCTGTTTCAGCTGCTGCCGCTATGAATGAGGCCTCAACCATCCACTCTATGCCCCTGCCTGCATACAGATTTTTGTGGTGATTAAGATCATCCATTTTTATCATATGTGATGCTCTATAAGTTTTCATGTGTCATTACCATCCTTGCTGTTTCTTCTACTATATCTTTTTCATTTACTTTTTTGATTATTTCTCCTCTGCAAAATATCAAAGCTTCCCCCTTGCCGCATGCAACTCCTATGTCTGCTTCTCTTGCTTCCCCAGGTCCGTTTACAGCACATCCCATAACTGCCACTTTGAGTTTTTTGCCACTTGCTCTTTTCTCTTCAACCATAGAAAGCTTTGACTCTATCTCAGATGCGATTTTTTCAAGATCAACCTCTGTCCTGCCGCAGGTCGGGCATGATATTATATCAATTGCACCTTTTTTCAAATCCAGCGCTTTGAGAATTTCCTTTGCTGCAATAACTTCCCTCACAGGATCTGCTGTAAGCGACACTCTCATGGTATTGCCTATACCATCAAGCAAGAGAGCTCCTATACCTATTGAGGATTTGATGATTCCGCTATTTACTGTCCCTGCTTCTGTCACGCCTATATGCAGCGGATAATCTGATTTGCTGTCCACAATGCGGTAAGCTTCATTGTTCATTCTGACATCAGAAGCCTTGAGAGAAAGAACAATATCACTAAATCCAAGCCGTTCCAGAATTTCAGCATTTTTAATTGCGCTTTCTGCGAGACCTGCGGCGCATACACCACCGTATTCTGCAAGGATTTCTTTTTCGAGAGACCCTGAATTAACTCCCACTCTGATGGGGATTTTCGCTTTGGTGCAGGCGTCTGCAACCTGCCTGACTCTATCTATATCCCCTATATTTCCCGGATTAATTCTTATCTTGTCTGCACCCGCATTCACAGCGGCAAGCGCAAGTGTATAGTCAAAATGTATATCTGCAACCAGCGGAGCATCGATTTTTTTTCTTATTTTTGCAAACCCTTCCGCTGCTTCCTTAGTATTGACAGTAATCCGTATTATATCGCAGCCCGCTGCTATAAGGCGGTGACACTGCGCTACAGTCGCCTCAACATCCGCAGTTTTCGTGTTTGTCATTGACTGTATAGAAACAGGAGCCTCACCGCCGATTTCTATACCTCCACATATCACTTTATTTTTCATCAGGATATTATCCTTCCTATATCATTAAATGTCACATATATCATCAATGCAAAAAGCAATATCAGTCCTGCAAAATGGAATTTGTTTTCCATCTCGTCTGTAACAGCCTTCCCTGTTATCTTCCTTATAACAAGGAACAGCACCCTGCCTCCGTCAAGAGCCGGGAACGGCAGCAGGTTCATTATGGCAAGGTTGAGCGATATGAGAGCTGTCAGATATGCAACATAGATAAATCCAAGTTTGGATGTCTGATTCACAACTGTCACAATGCCTACAGGTCCTGAAAGCTCCTTAACTGACACATCGCCTGTAAAAAGCTGCCCTATGATTTTGATCATCGTCACGCCCATGGACCATGTGCCTTTTGCCCCGTTCACTACTGCTTTTACGGGATTGTGAACAACCTTTGTAGTTATTCCGAGTTTGTTTCTTTTTTCTGTCTTGTCATAATATACTGGTACAGTTATGTCTTGATTGCTGCCATCTCTATCTACTGTCAGCTCAATCTGTTTGTCTTCTGTTTCAGTAATTGCGGTTGTTATCTCATCCCAGCTCTCTACAGGAACATCATCTATTGCAACTATGATGTCCCCAGGCTCAAGTCCTGCAGCTTCTGCCGGCATGCCCTCCACGACAGTCCCTACTGTTGTAGTTGCAGATCCTGATGCAAACGCTATAATTATCATTATAACCAGTGCAAGGAGTGCATTCATAGTAGCTCCTGCAACAAAAACAAAGAATTTCTGCCATCCGTTTTTTTTGTTCAGTGCGCGTTCGTCATCTGAATCCTCATCTTCTCCCTCCATTGCACAATATCCGCCTATAGGGATTATACGCAATGCATAGAGAGTTTCTTTTCCCTGTTTTTTGAATATTGCAGGGCCCATTCCCAGTGCAAACTCATTCACCTTGACATTGCATAATTTTGCAGCTATAAAGTGTCCGAATTCATGAATGAATATGAGTAGCAGAAATATTACGATTGCATAAATTACTGTCATTTTGTTACCCCTGTAAAATATTTATTGCGGCTTTTCTGGCCTCTTTGTCAATTTCCAATATACCTTCCAGATTTAAATTATACTCCGGATTGTGATGATTAAGCACTTCTTCCAGTGTATTTTGTATGTCGGTGAATTTAATTTTGTTTTCCAAAAACAGGCCGACCAGTACCTCATTGGCTCCGTTTAACACCACAGGGAAACTTCCTCCTGTTTTGAGTGCTTCATATGCAAACCTGATACATTTAAATACATCCATGTCCGGCTTTTCAAATGAAAGCTGCCCGATTTCAAACAAATCAAGAGAAGGAAAATCGTAAGCAAGTCTATCCGGGTATGAAAATGCATAGCCTATCGGCACTCTCATATCCGGAAGTCCCATCTGTGCCAGAACCGAAGTGTCTTCAAACTCTACCATGGAATGGACTATACTTTGAGGGTGCACCAATACCTGTATCTGCCCTGGCGCGACATCAAAAAGCCATCTGGCCTCAATAACCTCAAAGCCTTTGTTCATCATTGTTGCAGAATCTATTGTGATTTTGCTCCCCATATTCCATCTGGGATGCAAAAGTGCCTGCTGCAGTGTGACCTTTTGGAGTTGCTCTGCAGTATACCCTCTGAAAGGTCCTCCCGATGCTGTCAAAAGAATTCTTTTGATTCTGTTGTCTGCATTTCCCTGCAAGCACTGAAATATCGCACTGTGTTCACTGTCAACAGGCAGGATTTTAACTCCACGCCTCTTAGCTTCAGACATTATGAGCTCTCCACCTGTTACAAGTGTTTCTTTGTTGGCAAGAGCTATATCTGTACCGTTCCTGATTGCATGATATGTCGGCACAAGCCCGGATATACCAAGAAGCGAGTTCAATACCATATCACAGTCACAGCAGGCTGCCTCTACAAGGCCATCATCTCCCCACAATATTTCTGTTCCCGGGAATTCCTTTGCAAGCCTGTCTCTGTCTTCCTTAGAGCCTGTCGCTGCGATTTCAGGTGAGAATTTTTTAATCTGTTCCCTGAGTTTATCTACACTGCTGTTGCATGTAAGGGCTACAACCTTGTATTTATCGGGGTTCTTTTCAATTATATCAAGTGCCTGTGTCCCTATGGAACCGGTAGAACCAAGTATTGCTATTCTCTTCATCTGTCTACACCTGCATGATAACAAGAATTATATAGTAATAAACCATAGGGCCTGTAAAGAGTACACTGTCAAATCTGTCCATGATGCCGCCGTGACCCGGTATCAGATTGCCATAGTCCTTGATGCCCATTTTTCTTTTGAATATAGATGCGGTCAAGTCTCCAAACTGTGAGATTGCTCCGCCTAAAACACCGATTATGACGCAGTGCAAAATCAGTTCCTTTGCAAATATAAGGCTGAACACAAGACATAGCAGCACACTTCCAAGCATGCCTCCGACTGATCCTTCAATGCTTTTTTTGGGGCTTATCTTGGGACACAGTTTGTGTTTGCCAAGTGTGACTCCTGCAAAGTATGCAAATATATCTGTACCGAAGGCTGTAATAAATACAAGCCATACCAGTATGCTGTAATCTTCTGTCTGATCAATCATTGTGATATGGAACGAAAAAAAGACTACATAGAAAAGCCCTGTTAGAGTAACCAGTCCATCCTCAAGCTTTCGCTCTTCAATTTTGAAAAGATAAAAGAGCGATGCTATGACGCATGCAAAAAACCATACCATAAACCAGTGGTAATCAAGCTCATTGCCAAGACGGCCACTGCATGCCGCAAGATTTATGACATACAAAAGCACTGCACCACCTATGCCTATAGGAAGGCTCGGATGTATATCAATTGCCTGAAAACCTCTGTAAAATTCATAAATCGCCATTATTCCTATTGCAAGGCAGCAGATCCACAGGATCCATCCGCCAAAATATATTACAAGCAGAAGCGGCAGCATTGCCATTCCTGCAAGGATTCTCGTTTTCATATTCATCTACCTCCAAAACGCCTGTCTCTCTTTTGAAATTCCTCGAGACATTTTTCGTATTCTGCCGGTGTGAAATCAGGCCACAATACGTCAGTAAAGACAAATTCGCTGTATGCTGCCTGCCACAGCAGGAAGTTTGAAAGTCTTTGCTCTCCGCTGGTTCTGATTACAACATCAGGATCCGGGACATCATACAGCCCTGTATAAAGCTGTGAGGAAATCATGTCATAATCTATCTCTTCAGAAGATATCTCACCCTCCTGTGCTTTGGCCGCAAGTGATTTGACAGCTTTTAAAATCTCCTCTCTGCCACCGTAATTAAGAGCTATGTTAAACTGAAGCCCTGTGTTTGCAGAAGTAAGCTCCAGTGCTTTTTTGAGTCTTTCTTTTGCATCTGCCGGAAGCTTTGAATAATCACCAAGAATTTTAATCCTGACATTGTTCTGATGAAGCTCTCTGAGATCATTGTCAATATATATCACAAGCAGTCTGAAAATACCTGAAATCTCCTCTACGGAACGTTTCCAGTTCTCTGTTGAAAATGCATACACTGTAAGATGCTCAATTCCAAGATTTGATGAATGCCTTACGATTTCCTTCATGGATTTCATCCCTGCATTGTGTCCTGCAACTCTGGGCAGTTTTTTTTGTTTGGCCCATCTGCCATTGCCATCCATTATAACGGCAACATGGCGGGGCATACGTGTTTTGTCGAGCATATCCACCTCATGCAAGTAGTGTGGCCGTTTGCACGAGCCACACTACAGGGTTATTAGACTTCCATAATTTCTTTTTCTTTTTTGCCTACGATTTCGTCAATATCCTTAACAGCCTTGTCGATTTTTTTCTGGACATCTTCAAGCTCTGCTTTGAGGTCATCTTCTGTAAGTTCTCCTGCCTTTTCCTGTTTTTTGAGCTCATCGTTTGCTTCTCGTCTGAGATTCCTTATTGCAACCTTGTCTTCTTCTCCCATTTTTTTGACGGTTTTTGTGATTTCCTTACGACGTTCTTCTGTAAGAGGCGGAATCACAAGTCTGATTGTCTTGCCGTCGTTTGACGGGTTGAATCCGAGGTTTGCCGCCATTATCGCTTTTTCGATGTCCTTGACTGTTGAAGGGTCAAAAGGAATTACTGCGATTGTCCTTGGATCCGGTGCTGAAATATTGGCTATGTTTTTGATAGGCATTGTGCTGCCATAACACTCTGCCTGCACCTGATCAAGCAATGCAGGATTTGCTCTGCCTGCTCTGACTGAGTTTAATTTTTCTTTTAGAACTTCTATGCTTTTGCTTATTTTTTCTTCAAGGGTTTTTTGTACGTCTACACTCATATCTTACCTCCAAATATCTGTTACTCTACAAGTGTTCCTATTGTTTCTCCATATATCGCTTTGAGCACATTGCCTTTGTCTGCAATACCGAATACGTGAATTTTGATATTATTGTCCATACAAAGTGATGCTGCTGTTGAATCCATAACTTTAAGTTCTTTTTCGAGCACTTCTTTGTGTGTAAGCCTGTCGAATTTAACTGCGTCAGGGTTTGTCTCAGGGTCATCTGAATAAACCGCATCGACTTTTTTGGCGAGAAGTATAACCTCTGCCTCTATCTCAGCTGCTCTCAGGGCTGCTGCCGTATCTGTTGAAAAAAACGGATTGCCTGTCCCTGCTCCGAAAATTACAATATCGCCGTCTTCAAGTTCTTTGATGGCTCTTCTTCTGACATAAGGCTCTGCGATTTCTATCATCTCTATCGCCGTCTGTACTCTGGCTTTGAGACCTACTCTTTCAAAAGCATCCTGCAATGCCATTGCATTGATTACAGTTGCCAGCATACCCATATAGTCTGCTGTAGCTCTGTCCATACTTGCACTGGTTCTGCCTCTCCAGAAGTTACCGCCACCGACAACTATGGCAACCTGAATGCCAAGGTCATGGACTTCTTTAATCTGCTCTGCAACTGTCTGCAGCATATCATCATTAAGCCCTGTCCTGTCTGCTCCCGCCAAAGCTTCGCCGCTGATTTTCAAAAGTACCCGTTTGTATTTAGGTTCCATTTTAATTCTCCTTTGCTCAAAAATAAAGGACACATCGTGTGCCCCTTAATTATATCATATATGTATTCCCAGTTCCAATATATATTTCCCTGCTCAGAATATTTCTTCACCGTCCCTCAACACTGTTATATAACCAGATTGACAAGGCCTATCACAAATCCTATCAGCGCTCCCAGATTGACAACAGCCTGCAGTTCTTTTTTCATCACAGAAAGTACCAGTGTTTCAAACTCCCTGACATCCATCTGATTTATCTTGTCTTCAACCACTGCAGCTATATCTATTTTAGATATAACTTTGTAAATACCTTTATCAAATATTTTATCTACAGTCCCGTCAAGATCAAGGTGAAGCTCCGCAGCCTCCTGCTCCAGCGTGCGATTTCTGATTTTCTCAATTTCCTCTTTTGCCTTCAGTCTGATGTATGTTTTTCCATCCTGCTCAAGATACTGTGCCACTTTTTGTTCAACCGGTTGTGCAAACGAAGCTATCATTTCCCTGTTTACAAACATTGCAAGCATGGTATCTTTTGTTTTTTCCTCAAGAGCATCACAGGCCTTTTCTATCAATACATCTTTAATATCCGCATTCCTTATTCCTTCTGTCAACTTGTCTGAAACAAGTACGGCAATGCTCTCTGCCGCCTCTTCATCAACGATATCTGACACTTTAACACTACCTATATCCGGTTTTTTAATGTTCCCTGCGACAGCTTCCCTGATATCCTCTGTCGAAAACAGGTTCCCTGCAATAGCTGCACCGCATGCTTTTGCTATTCTTGATTTGTTTTTGGGTATCACACCGGGTGTAAAAGGCAGTGTTTTGTTCCCTATTTTAACAGCTTTGTACGGTCTGAAAAGCATTTTGACTGCTATATAATTTGTAATATATCCAATAAGCGCTGCCAGTAACAGCGGCAATACTATATGCAATATTTGCATTTATCCGTTCATCCTTCCCATTTTGTAACCTTCAAGATCGAGTGTGACAAACTTAAAACCAGCTGCCTTGCCCGCCTCGTCTATTTCTTTGAATTTATTGATACTCCATTCTGACGGCAACATCTCTATTCTGACTATATCTCCATGGTGTCTTGCTCTTACCTGCGTGAATCCCATCTGTTTCAATGCATATTCTACTTTATATACAGCTTCAAGCTTTGCCTCCGTTATTTCTTCACCATATGGGATTCTTGATGCCAGGCAGGCAAATGCAGGTTTGTTCCATATATCTATATTTCTCTCTTGCAATGCCTGCCTGATTTCTGCTTTGGTAAGTCCCGCATCCTTTAGCGGGCTCCATATTCCAAGCTCCGCAAGCGCTTTGAGCCCGGGCCTGTAGTCTGACATATCATCAAGATTGGTGCCATCTGCCAGGTTTTGAGCCGATTTTATCAGTTCTGAAAATATTTTTTTCTTGCAATGATAACATCTGTCTTTTGGATTGTCTCTCAAAGCTTCCATAACAGGCACTTCTATAATCTGGTGTCTTATTCCAAGTTTTTTGCAAAGGTTAACTGCATATTCAGTTTCATCGGGGGCAAAGTTTGCAGCCACACCTGTAACCGCATTCATATTGTCTCCGAGCACCTCTTTTGCAAAACAGGCAAGAAATACGCTGTCAACTCCTCCTGACAGCGCAACCGTTATATTCCCTTTATCGAGCAAATTTTCTCTGAGTATCCCAAGCTTATCTTCAAGCAAATTTTTCTCCTCCTGATATCCTATTCGCAGCAGGTTTTCATAGCTTCAAGTGTTCTGCTCATCAGATCATCAAGCTCCCAGCCAAGCATCTGTGCTCCCTTGCGTATCACTTCTCTGTCACAGCCTGCCGCAAATTTTTTGTCTTTGAATTTCTTTTTTACTGATTTGAGTTCCATGTCCTGAACTGATTTTGATGGTCTCATAAGTGCAGCCGCACCTATAAGGCCTGTAAGCTCATCTGTTGCAAAAAGCACTTTTTCCATTTCATGTGTCGGCTCTACGTTTGCCCCTGTAAGCCCAAAGCCATGTGAAATAACCGCATTAATAAAACGCTCTTCAAGGCCTGCATCTTTGAGAATCTCTACTGCTTTGACACAGTGCTGCTCAGGATATTCCTCAAAGTCTATATCATGAAGAAGTCCAACCATACCCCAGAATTCAACCTCGTCGCCATATCCAAGCTCCTGTGCGAAATATCTCATAACTCCTTCTACTGTCTCTCCGTGGTGAATATGAAATTCTTCTTTGTTGTGTTGTTTTAACAATTCAAAAGCTTCTTCTCTGTTCATATGTTTCTCCTCTCTGTTCATCAGTTATATTTTATTACTTGTCAGAGGCATTTTCAATGGCTTTCTTTATAAAACGCCGGCCTGTCGGTTGACGTCTAATCGGGGTGATATTTGCACTTCAAACAAACCTCCTGGTTTTTGTCTGTGAATTCCATTCTCTCAGGAAGTTCGGAAATGGGAGACATTTCTTCAAACACCAGTGCGGCGTCGAAACATTCCATTCCGTCGATTTCCTTATTCAGAACAGGGCATAGACAAGTCTTCTTTTTGTTGTCCATTTTTGATAACCTCCATAGCGTCCTTCGCACATAATCTTTTCTGGGTACATTTTAATATTTTTTTGTGCTTTCGGCAACATTTTTCATATAGTTCTCACCCGAGCCGGCATACTCCTGGCAGTATTACGTCTTCCAACAGTTTCGCTTGACATCCTCATACCCAGACTATATAATAAACTTATAAGTTGACAACTCGCGAGTTTACAATTCGATGACAAAGACAAAGGGGCAGAGGTAACATGTTTCACTGCAGGGAAAGAGAGCTTAATGAACTTGAAAAAAGATATAACGGAAACGATTTTGAGTGCATGGTAATATACGGCAGACGTCGAGTCGGAAAAACATCCCTAATCAGCGAGTTTTGCAAAGATAAACCTGCTATATTCTTCTCCGCACTTAACGCATCTGCCCAAGAAAACCTTGAGGCGCTATCAAGGGCAATCTATGAAAAAGACAACCCTATTGCAGAAGAACCACCTGTATATACTTCTTTTGATGCGGCATTTTCTGAGATTGCAAAGATGGCAAAAGACAAGAGGCTTGTATTTGTAATTGACGAATATCCATACCTTGCAAAAGCAGACAGCTCAATATCTTCCCGCCTTCAGCACATAATAGATCACACGCTCAAGGATGGAAAGCTTTTCCTGATTCTTTGCGGTTCCTCCATGAGTTTTATGGAACATCAGGTGCTTGGTTATGAAAGTCCATTATACGGAAGAAGAACCGGGCAGCTTAAAATTAAAGCCCTGACATACCTGGAAGTAACGGAATTCAATACAAGGCTGTCGCATGAAGATCAGGCACTTATCTATGGGATAACAGGCGGCATTCCCCACTATATCAATAAGCTTGGCGTCAAAGAAAACATAGATGGCGCACTAAAAGAAAATCTGTTTTCTCCATCAAGTTATCTCTTTGAAGAACCGGGAAATTTGCTAAAGCAGGAACTCAGAGAACCTGCAATATACAACTCAGTTATTACTGCAGTGGCAGGTGGTGCAACTCGATCAAATGAAATAGCAGCAAAGATTGGCATCAGTCCTCAGATATGTGCAAAGTACCTGAAGGTTCTCCTTGACCTTGGGATTCTCACAAAAGAAACGCCAATAACAGAAAAGGCAGGAAGAAAATCGATTTATTCGCTCGGTGACAACTTCTTCCGCTTCTGGTACCGCTTCGTTCCACAAAATCTGTCAGCGATTAGTGCCGGCAAAATCGAGAGAATTTATGAGCCGATTATAAAAAAGCACTTTTCTGAATATATAGGATTTGTCTTCGAACAGATTTGCCGGGAGTATCTGTTCCTTTATGCGGAAAACCTGCCCGGAATTCTCACTGACATCGGGCAATGGTGGGGAACAGATGCAACAGAAAAAAAAGAAGTTCAGATTGATATCGTCGGGCAGCTCGCAGAACCCGGAGAATATATCATAGGTTCATGCAAGTATAAGAACAGCCCTATCGGCGTTGATGAGTTTGACCTTCTAAAAAAATACGCTCAGGTTTTCGGGAAAGGAAAGAAGTATTATTACTACATCTTCTCAAAAGGCGGATTTACAAAGGGACTTGAGGAACTCGCAAAACAAGATGAAGTCAAGCTTCTCACACTGGACGATGTGTATAGAAAGCACTAATATCTAAACCTGTCACTTTTGCAAAAGCAGGCAAACTTTTAACTTGCCTGCTGCTTTAGCACATTTTCAGATTGCCATCAAGCAACATGGACAAATGGTATCCGTACAATGAAATGTGGTTGCTGCCTAACGATTAGCCGTGACCATAATGCAACCGTCAACATAAACGAAGACCTGCGCATACTGAACTCTATCGTGCGCCGGACAAAAACATAGTTTACTTGCTGTTGAACCTTATTGCTCTTATTTTACAGGATGAATTATAAGACTAAGTTAACATGAACTATTCAACAACAAATTACCGAATAGTTCAATATTCTTTTATTTTTTGGATTTACAATTTCATTGTAAGTTCGACTCTCTGCTTGTCATAGTCTATTGATATTATCTTAACCTTAACGGTATTTCCTACCCAAACAGCAACCATAGGGGTGTTTACATTTCATTCGGTTATCCTTAAAATATATTTGTTGCCTTCTCCATTCTGGTAACAGAAAGGAGGTGACCAGATGAAATTTATCAACTCGCTCTTAATTTCTGTCATAGCAGGAATAGTCGTATACTATATCTGCAAATGGCTGGACAGAAATTCATAAGGCAGCCAGCCTAAAAAAACACCTGCAACTCGCACTTGCAGGTGTTTTTTGACCAGATGGTCTATCAGCTCGCTTTTAGCTACGCCTATTATACATCATATCCAAACACAAAGTCAAACATTCTTTCATTTTTTGGATTTACAGTTTCATCGTAAGACCAACCCTCTGCTTGTCATAGTCTATTGATATTATCTTAACCTTAACGGTATCTCCTACCGAAACAGCATCCATAGGGTGCTTGATGAACTTATTGCTTATCTGCGATATATGCACAAGTCCGTCATTTTTGACCCCTATATCAACGAATGCCCCAAAGTCAACCACATTTCTGACCGTGCCTGTAAGCTCCATATCTATTTTAAGATCCTCAAAGCTCCTAACATCGTTTCTGAATATTACTGCCGGAGCTTCATCTCTTGGATCCCTGCCCGGTTTTTTGATTTCATCAATAATATCCTTGATTGTTGGTATTCCTATCCCAACATCTTCAGCCAGCTTCTCTATACTCTTGCCAAGCCCCGCATTGAGATTTTTGAGTGCATCAAAGCCCTTGGCTCTGCCTGTTACAGCAGGATATGCGGCACATATTCTCTCATCAATGTCCTTGACCCCGCCTTTTGAAATCTCAGCCTTATCTATATGCAGCTTGTCTAACATAGCCTCTGCCGCCTCATATGATTCAGGATGTACAGAAGTTGCATCAAGAGGATTGTCGCCTTTGGAAATTCTGCAAAATCCCGCGCACTGAGTAAACGCCTTGGGTCCCAGCTTTGAAACCTTGAGAAGCTGTTTGCGGTCGGTGAACGCTCCGTTTTCTTCTCTATATGCAACGATATTCTTAGCGATACCCATATTGATGCCCGCAATATATGAAAGCAGCGACGGTGAAGCGGTGTTAAGATCAACACCCACTCTGTTAACGCAGTCCTCCACAACATTCCCAAGAGCAGTTTCAAGCATTCCCTGATTTATATCGTGCTGATACTGTCCCACTCCGATGTGCTTTGGCGATATTTTTACAAGCTCCGCAAGAGGATCCTGAAGTCTCCTGCCAAGGGACATGGCACCTCTTGTGGTTACATCAAGGTCAGGGTATTCCTCTGCCGCAAGCTTGGATGCAGAGTATACCGATGCACCTGCTTCGTTGACTATAGTGTACTGAACATCAAACTTATTTTTCTTCAGGAAGTTTGCTACTACTTCTTCAGTTTCCCTTGAAGCTGTACCATTGCCTATTACTATTACATTGATCCTGTATTTTTCAATCAGTTTCTTGAGCACAGCCTCTGTTCCCGCCACATCGTTTTTGGGCTGTGTAGGATAAATAGTCGTATATGCAAGCAGCTTGCCTGTCTGATTCAGCACCGCAACCTTGCATCCTGTCCTGTATCCCGGATCTATGGCTATAATTCTTGCACCGTTTACAGGCGGTACCATAAGCAGCTTCTCTGTGTTCTTTGCAAACACTTTTACGGCTTCCGCCTCTGCTCTTTCGGTAAGCATATTTCTTGCTTCTCTTTCGACAGACGGAGCTATGAGGCGCTTGTATGCATCCGCTATAGTTGCTTCCAGCAGCTCTGTAAATATGCTGTTCTCATTGGTTACAACCATATCTCTTATCATTTTGAGGACCTTGTCCACATCAAGCTCCACCTTGACTTTGAGTTTTTCTTCTTTTTCGCCTCTGTTTATGGCAAGTACTCTGTGGTTTGGTATTTTAGATACCGCCTCGCTGTATTCGTAATATGTCTCATATACTGATTTTTCTTCCGGATCTGCAGCCGTCGAAACCATGACGGCAGATGAGAATGTATAATCTCTGACTGCAGCTGTGATTTCGGGATCGTCTGAAATCATCTCTGCTATGATGTCACAGGCTCCCGCTACAGCTTTGTCCGCAGATTCAACGCCTTTGTCCTCATTAACAAACTCTAAGGCAAGCTCAGATACACTGCCCGTCTCCTGCTCCTGTTCCCAAAAGATTATTGCCAGCGGTTCCAAACCTTTTTCTTTGGCTTTGGATGCTCTTGTGGATTTTTTTTGTTTGAAAGGCTTGTAAAGATCCTCAACTCTCTGCAGCACCTCCGCTTTCAGAATTTCTTCTCTGAGTTCATCAGTAAGCTTGCCCTGCTCGTCTATGAGACGGATTACCTCTGCTTTGCGCTCATCAAGACCTCTGAGATATACAAGCCTTGTATCAAGCTCTCTTAATATATCGTCGGAAAGCCCGCCTGTTGCTTCTTTACGGTATCTTGCAATAAAGGGTATTGTATTGCCCTCATCTATAAGCTGCATGGTTTTTTCAACCTGCGATGTTTTTAGCTTAAACTCTGCTGCTAGCCTCTCAATTATATTCATATCATTAACATCCTTTCATTTTCGCTCTCTTTATTTTACAGAGGCCGGCAATTATTATCAACCATTTATTTTCACCGCACCGAAATTCTCGCTGCTTTCCTTATTCAACCCTGAACACTATCTGCTCTGAGCCTTTTTTGAGGTTTATTGTGCTTTTTTCGTATGCAGCCTCACAGTTTGTATGTCCGGATATGACTTCTTCCAGCCTGCCCGAAACAGCTTCGTAAACAACATTTCTCATCTGTCTGACTATCTCAAAATTCTTCTGGCTTTTGAGCAGGTTTTGCTCCATTGTCGTCAGAGCGTCAAAAACAGTTATCTTGACTTCATCGCCCAGAAGCTGCACCACTGTTTCTCTGGGACCTTTGCCTGTGTATTCCTTAAAAATCCTCATAAAGTCTTTTTTGATACCGTCTTCTATCTTTCTTTTATTCTCCAGAACATCAAGTCTGCCTTTTTTCATACCTTTTTCAAGTTGTATTGCATCCCCTATTTTGTTCAGTTTAAGCTCAAGCTCAGTAAAATCAAGAGGTTTGACAATATAGCTGTCTATCCCCAGATCAACTGCTTCCAGCACAGTATCCACACTGCTTACGCTGGTGGTTATAACTATATGCACCTTGCTGTCTATTTTTTTCAGTTCCTTAATCATAGATATTCCATCCATAACAGGCATCAGTATGTCGGCAATAACTATGTCGGGCCGGCGAAATTCAAAGCTTTCGACACCCTCTCTGCCGTTGGAGGCAATAAATATTCTGCCTGCTTTGTCTTTGAGAAAATGCTGCATTTCCTCCCGTGCAAAAATATCATCTTCAACATATAGTATTTTCAGATCTTTTATAGAGTTCATTGCTGTTCCCTTTCGTATTTGCATAGCGGTATTCTGATTATGAACCGGACACCGCCTTTTGTATTTTCAAAGCTTATGGCGCCGCCGAAGTGTTTTTCGATTATTTCTTTTGCAAGATAAAGACCTATGCCTGTGCCTTCTTTTTCTTCTTTGGTGGTAAAGTACAGATTGAAGATTTTGTCTTTGTCCGCTTCATTGATAGGGCTGCCATTGTTGAATACCTTTATGACTCCGTATTCACCATCTGCTTCTGTCGTTATTTTTATCTCTCTATGCACTGCATCGTTTTCTCTGACCGCATCTCTTGCATTGTCTATGAGGTTAAAAAGGCACTGGTCAAATTCGTTTTTGTAGCCTTCCGCAAAGATTTCCTGCCCTGTAATTTCCGTCCTGATGCTGTTTACTCTGAGGCTTTCATTCATCATATCGAGAACATTTCTGATTTCCTCACCCACCGAAAATATTTCGGTTTTTCTTGCGGGTTTCAGAAACGATGTGAAATCGTCCACTGTTTCCGACAGGCTGTTAATCATAGAGCTTATCCGCATGGTATACCATGAAAAATCCTCATCAGTCAGTGAATTGCTGTCGTAATCGTTTTGCATATTGGAAAGTGACATTTTCATATTGTTGAGCGGCTGCTTCCACTGGTGAGCAATGTTTCCAATCATCTCACCCATTTTGGCCTGCCTTGCCTGGTTGATGAGAAGCGCGTCTTTGAGCTCCGCTTCGTTAATCATAGGCTCTACTTTTTTTCTTGATAAGTATACGACAAGAAAAATCACGGCTGCCAGGATGAGTATGCCAAGAAGTATTACTGTCGCTTCTGTTTTGAGTATGGGCTCTATTGCCACGTCAACAGGCTGAGCAAGGACAAGCCTCCATTTGTCTCCTATATCGGCACTGCCTCTCACAAAATCGCCTTTTGTTATGCCGGTATCTTCTCTGCCGGCAACTATATTGCCTTTTTTGTCAACAAGAACTGCGCTTCCTTTAATCTCTTTTTCGATTTTGCCAAGGGAGTCAAACAGGTCATCTATGATAATATCTGCTCCCACAACTCCTATCAGTTCATCGTTTTGGTCATATGCAGCCTCAGTATATGTTATTACATTGCCGCCCATGCCCGGATCGTATTCCGCATCAGACCAGTATGAACCTTCCCTTATCGTCTTGAAATAGTATTCTGTGGTGGAATCCTCTTCGACAAGCCATCCGTCACTTACTTCCACACTGTCAATATATAGAACATCTCCGTTTTCCCGTTTAACATACCATATTTCATCTTCGCCCTTTGTCGAATTCGGATCAAAAGTGATATAAAGGCCCATAGGAAGGACTGCATCTTCTATCATGTTTTTCAGCAGTGTTTCTGCTGATTTTTCTTTTGTTTCAAAGACTTTTCTGTTTTCTGTGTATTTTTTAACTTCAAAGTCATTTTGCACAACTGCAGTCAGATTGCCTACTATCACCTCAGCATTTTCAAAGCCGCTGTTAAACTGACCCGCATATTTTTCGCTCATATATGCAAGGCTTTTTTCCGCCTGCATGATTGCAATGCTTTTGCTGTTGACAAGGCTTGCAGTAACAAGTCCTCCCACAATCAGAAACAGGCAGGCTATCACAATAGTTATTATTCTGAACACCGACTTTCTCATAATTATACTCTCCCCGAATATATCTGCTTTAGATTATATACGATTTGCAGGGTATATTCAAACCTGTAAATATACCCTGCATAGATGTCTAAATATCTTTATTTTTTGATTGGTGTCTAGTAAATTTCGTAATCTGCCCCTTCTCTTTCAATTTTAGTCGTATTATCCTGTGCAAGCTGAGCATAACAGTGGGCTTTGCAATAGGCTGTTGCAGCCTTGCTGAAATAAGTAAGTTTGGTCGTGTAATCTTCTTCGCAAACTGCCATATCCGCGTATGATTTACCTTCATAAAGAGCTGCTCTGGCTGTGTCAAGATCATCGGTTCTATCAGCCTTGTTTTTGTCTGCATTGTCAGTATCACGACCGCCGAGCCATATCTGTTTTTGAGCATAGCCACAAGCCTGTGAAATTACGGTTTCGATGTCCTCTTCAAGAGTTATTCTCCAGAAGTTGCCTGTAAGATAAGGCATATCAGATGCATATGTATCCCTGCAACCTTGCATTACATACATAGTCATATCTTCAGGAACAGCTACGGTTCTTGTTGCGCATTTGGTTGCAACCTCTCTGTTTTCAGGGGTCCAGAAACCTGTGTAATCTTCAAGATCCCAGTTGTCTTCAACCCATATGCCGTTTTCAATTTTTTTGTAACCTAATACCTTACCGTCTTCCCATACATCCTGTTTGTAGTCTTCATCGATGTAGTATGATGTGCATCCCAGTGCATCTCCAAGAGTATCTACTGTTGCCTTGCCGTCCGCATCCTGAATTATTTTTTCTTCCGTCCAGTATCTTGGCAGGTCATCGTCCCAGTATTCTTCTCCGGTATACAGGCTGTCATGCATTTCATCTGTTAGAAATCCGTTGGTTGCTATCAGATAATCATCTTCATTAAAATCTCCCGATGTTCTGACTGTGTCTTTTGCCATAGTGTGTTCAACAAGGAAGTTGTTTCCCTCCGTATCCACAACATGAAGGTTTTCTCCACTTCCCGGCGCTGCCTTTTCGATATACAGATCTTTTGCTTCTTCCGCATTATTGCAAGTCATTATGATTTCAAGAAGCCCAACCTTAGGTGCAACTGCTTTGCCTGTGTCGCTTTCCTGTGCGTCCTGTCCCTGCGAGCCCATAACTACAAGCCCTTTGTTGTTCAAATAACTGCCGCCTATAAGGCCTGAACCTCCTATAAACGCATTGCCATCCTCAGGATAGGCAACCACAACAGGTTCATATACAAGTGCTCCAAGCGTCAGGTCATAGTTGGTACCACATATGAGCTTACCGTCTTTTGTGGCATCTCCCCACATAGAAATTGTGGAGCAGTTTTTTTCAGGCTCTACATAAAACTGTGTATATGCCACAAGTATATCCTCATAGCTTATGCCTGAGGTTTCAGCCATGCCCTTCCACATAGTCACTACATTCGGAATGCTGTCGTCATAGATTGTTTCATACTCGTCAAGCTCTGCATAGACTTTATTGATATCACCAAACTGCTCAATTGCAGCAGCCTTTTTTTGTGTTACGACTCTCTGCAGGGCTTCTTTTGCCTGCTCTCCGTACTGGCGTCCCATATCCTCATAGCTTCCCGAAAGGAATACTATTTCTTTGGTGCTTGAAGGCGGGTCTGCCGGATCATATGCGTATTCTGTCACTTCCTCACTGCCCGATGTATTCTCTCCGCATGATGTCAGCGAAAAACACATTGTAAATACAAGAGCCAGTGACAGCATCAGTGTTAATAGTTTTTTCATAATCTCACTCCTTTATTAATATACCTCGTAATCTGATCCTTCTCTGATGAGTTTTGTAGAGTTGTCCTGAGCTTTTTGTGCATAGCACTGAGCCTTGCCATACTCGGTTGCTGCTTTTGCCATATACATAAGCTGCTCGTTTCTGTCACTTGTGCATCCTGCCAGATCAGCATAAGTGTTTCCCTGAAGTAACGCTGATTTTGCAGTTTTGAGGTCTTCTTCTCTGTCAGATGTATCTTTGCCTTTTTCTATGGCATTATCAACATCTCTTTCACCCAGATAAAGCTGTATCTGTGCATACTGTTTAGCTCCCAGAGTCATTGCATCAAAATCTTCACCAAGAGTAAGCCTCCAGAAGTTGCCTGTTCCCTCAGGCAGCACTGAAATATTGGTATCTCTGGAACCGCTCATTACGTACATATTCATATTGCCTGGATCCATAACCGCTCTCTGCACACACTTGGTTCCGGCTTCTCTGTTTTCAGGTGTCCAAAAGCCTGTATAGTCCTCAATATCCCATACATCTTCTTCCCATACACCGTTTTTCATTTCCATGTATCCAATGCAATTGCCTTTTTCCCATACTTCTGTTATCCAGTCAGGATTGATATAGTATGAATTGCATCCCAGCGCATTATTGATTGTATCAATTGTGGCCTTGCCGTCTGCATCCTGAATTATTTTTTCCTCTGTCCAGTATCTTGGCATATCATCGTCCCAGAATTCTTCACCTGTAAACAGATGATCCCACATTTCATCAATAAGGAAACCATTGGTCGCTATCGTATAATTTCCACTGCCGAAATCCTCATCAGTTCTGACCTCATCCATGCATGCCGTATGTTCAACTACATATGCATCACCTGCAGTGTCTGATACGTGGAAGTTCTCGCCTGAACCCGGGCCCAGTTTCTCTTCAATATACATATCTTTCGCCTGAGCTGCAGTATCACATTTCCATGCTGTATACAGCACTCCTGCACAGGTAGGAAGCCCATATCCATAGTCTTCTTCCATGCCCTCCTGACCCTGAGATGCCATAGCCACAAGTCCTTTTTCATTCATAATCGCATTAGTTATAAAGCCGTCATAGCTGATAAACGAATTTCCTTCATCAGGAATTGCTACAACAGAAGGCGCATATACCGAGCCGTAGCCGGATCCGTCACTGTTGACTCCCGCTATAAGGCTGTCCGACTTGGATTTATCTCCCCATACAGATATTGTGCTGCAATAGTTGTCAGCCGGATTATAGCTTATTGCTGAAATCAGGACATGTTCGTATTCAACCTCTGCACCTTCAGCCATGCCCTGCCACAAATCCAGAAGCTCAGGTGCTCTTTCTTCAATTACACTTGTATATTTGTCAAGGTTTTCAACCACTTTGTCATATGTGCCGTATGTGCTGATTGCACCGGAAAGTCCTGATGCAACGCTTCTTTGCACTGCATCTTTTGCCTGCTGTCCATATTGCAGGCCCATTTCCTCCCATGTACCTTCAACATATACGATTCCTTTGGTTGCAGGAGGATCAGCTTCTGCATCAAATGTGAATTCTGCCAGATCTCCTGCGTTTTCGGCTGTAATATCTGAATTACCGCAGCCGGCAAAGCAGGCACAAATTGCAAGGCTCATTCCCACAGCCAGTATTTTTAACAATTTCTTTTTCATCATATCTCCTTTCCATTCGCAGGGCGGTTAGTAATCCCCGCCCTCACGTTCTATGCAATAAGGATCATTCTGAGCAAGCTGTGCATAACACTGAGCTTCACAGAATTTACTTGCAGCCTTGGCATAAAGCTGCATCTTAGTGTTTTCATCCTGTGCTATACCTGCACGGTATGAATAGTTTTCGCCTGCTATTTCAGCTTTTTTGGCTGTATCAAGATATTCTGTGCGCTGCTCGGTATTTTTTGATGACTGATCAATATCTCTGCCTCCAAGCCATATCTGCATCATTGCATAATTCTTCGCATTGTATACAGCCTCTTCATAAGTCTCGCAAAGAGTCAAGCTCATATAATTGCCTGTCGCTTCAGGGTTGCCTGTAACAAGAGTATCTGAGCTCCCGTTGATTATGTACATAGTCATATTTTCCGGATCTGCAATGCCTTTTGTAACTGTCTTGAGATTCGGTTCTCTGTTTTCAGGTGTGTAATATCCTTCATATTTGTCAAGGTTCCATACGTCCTCATTCCAGCCTGTCTTGAGCTCACTTTCAGGGAACATAGGGTGCCAGTCTGACTCTTCCCAGTTTTCAGGGATATAGAAGCTGTTGCAGCCTAAGGCATCTGCAAATGTATCTAAATTTGCTTTGCCGTAATCATCAAGAAGCACTCTTTCTTCAGTCCAGTATCTTGGTCTGTTATCATCCCAGTATTCATCCTCCGAATACAGGCTGTCCTGCATTTCCTCGCACATAAAATCATTGGTTGCTATAGTGTAATCTTTCTCACCGAAATCACCTGACTGTCTGACTGCATTCTTAGCTGCCGTATGCTCAACTACATATGAGCCGTTTTTGTCTGCAACGTGGAAATTGTCACCGCAACCCGGAGCATAGTCTGAGATATACAGGTCTTTTGCCTGCTCTGCAGTTTCACATTTTGCCGCAAGGAAAGTCATAGGTGAAATTATAGGTAGTCCGTACCCGTAATCCTCCTCATTTGCAGACTGTCCGCTGGAGCCTGTAAATACGACCCCGTCGCTATTCATTACGATGTTTCCGAAAAATCCGCAGCTTGCTATGAATGCTTTGCCGCCGTTAGGGTATGCCATTATTGCAGGCAGGAAGTAGCTGTCGCCGCTTTCGGTATCCCAGTTTGCTCCCATCAGGAGCCTTCCGTCCTCGGTGGCTTTGCCCCATGCCGCCATGGTGCTGCAGAATGCACTGCCATTAAAGCTTGCCATGCCAAGTGCAACTGTTTCAAAGTCAATTCCGGCTCCCTCCGCAAGTCCCCGGAAAAGCTCAGTAACCTCCGGCGCGTGTTCTTCATAATATGCAAGCTGTTCATCAAGTGCTTTGAGTCCTTCCTCATATGTATGTTCGCTCAGCAGTCCGCTAAGTCCCGATGCCACGCATCGTTTTACAACATCAGGCATCTGCTGTGCATATTGTTTGCCCATTTCCTCCCAGCTGCCTTTTAATATGACAACGTTTCTTACAGGGTCAGGGGAAGCTTCCATATCATATTCAAGCTGTGCCATAAGTTCTTCTTCAGTCGGAACGCTGCTGCTGTCTGAACTTCCGCAGGAGCCAAGTGACAGTACAACTGCAAGGCTTGTTGCAACTGCCAGCAGTTTTAACAGTTTCTTTTTCATTTGCTTTTCCCTCCTATTCTACTGTAGGCTCATATGCGCCGTAATCTTTTTCAAGGGTTGCAGGATCGTCTTGCGCCATTTTGGCATAGCACTGACCCTTTACATATGCGCTCATCGCCTGTCCATAGTATGATGCTTTTTCGTTTGCATCATCTGACAGATATCCCATGTTTGCCAGATTCTGCGCTGAATATATCAGTTCTTTTGCCTGATTGAGATATTCATATCTCTTGGAAGTTTCTTTGACATTGCCCTTGGTCAGGTCTCTTGCAGCAAACCACAGCTGCTCTTCAAGCTCTGCATACATATTCTGAAGCATTGCTCTTGCACTGTCACCTCCGTAACCTTCAATGCTTTCCTCATCTGCAAACTGCAATGTCGCAAATGTGCCTGTTGAGTCAGGTATATTCGAAATCGCTCTGTTGGCGCTGCCTTTGAGCAGATACATTGTCTTGGTATTGCTGTCAAAGATATTGATAAGTCCTGTTTTGTCATCAGGTGTATATGGCTCAGGTGACCAATATCCTGTGTCAAGATTCCATGTCCAACCGTCTTTCAGGTTGTTGTGCCAGCCTGTACACCACTCTTTGGCATTTCTTGAATCCGAAAGGCTCATGGCTTCTCCCCATGCTTCTTCATCATAGGAATCACCATAGTATTCTGATCTTTTAATGCTGCCGTCTTCAAATCCCTCATAGATGTCGCTTGGAACAAATGTGCCGTAATAGTCATACTCAGGATAGCTGTCAAAATCCCAGCCTTCTTTGATGTAGTACATATAGCTGCTCATAGCCTCTCTGATTGTTTCGACATTGTTGCCGCCGTTTTCCATGCCTTCCTGCATATATTTTTCGAGAGTCCAGTATCTTACAAGTCCGTCAGGCCACAGTTCATCAAGACCAAGTGATGGATTCAGCCTCGAAGTAAACTGCATATTTTCGCCCATAAACCAGTTTGCTGCCGCAAGGTAATCTCCTGTTTCATTGTCAACTTTTGCTTCTCCTGCTTTTGTTATCCCGACGAATTTTTCATCACCGTTTCTTCTGATGTTTCTCTCTGTTCCTGTCAGCTCAAAGTCACAAGCATCACCTGTGGCATCTCCTATGCACACATTGAAGTCTGTTGTGAACGGCCACCATTCATCCTCCGGAGTTGTTGCTGGATCTCCAAGAACATCTATGGCCTCCTGCGTTGTTGAGCAGTATGCTGCAAGATACATTGTAGGATATATTCCTATACGGTAAACTTCGTCCTCGTTTACGACACTTCCTCCCGGTGACTGTATCTGCAGTCCTTTTTCGTTTGATGCGGAGCCGAATACTCCATGTGTTGATATGAATGCATTACCGTTGTCAGGAAACATCACCAGTGTCGGCATGAAGTTCAAATCCCCAAAACCTATGTCTGCTTTCATGGCGCCTATTACGCCGTCCTCGTCAGTATCTGTGGCATTGCCCCATGCCATTACAGCAGAGCAGTCTCTTTCGTCTTCTCCCTCAACCTGCTGCTCGCCGCTTTCACCGGGCATAATGCTTGATTCTGCAGAAATGAACAGCATCATTGCATCATTAAAATCCATGCCTGTTGCATCTGCAGTTCCCTGTATCATGTCAACAAGCCCACCGTCTTTTTCATGGTTGAACCATTTTTTGGCCTGCTCAAGATACGGGTCATAAGCCTCGACTGCCGCATCATAGCTTCCCCACATTTCAACCTGACCTGCTACATTGTATGCTGTTGCTGCAATCACCTCATCTTTGTACTGCTCTCCCAGCTGGTATCCCATGTCATACCATGAACCTTTGAGAACTGCAATCTGCGAAGTGTCCGTAGGTGTCGTTGCTTCCGGGTCGTAATTAAATCTGTCAGTAATACTCCCTGTATCACTACTGTTATTGCCGCAGCCTGTAATGACCATTGCCACAATCATTATCATGCTCAGCACAATTAAAATTTTCTTTTTCATTTCCTTTTCCTCAGCCCAGTGGCTTACCATTTCTATTTTTCACCATAAGGTCTTATCTGCTTGAGAATGTTCATTATGTCTCCTCTGTAATCGTTTTCACAATGCCATGTCTCATCAAGACCTACAACCATCGTTGCTTCTGTATCAGTATTGAATGCTTCCCATTCAGGAATGTTTTCATTGTTAGGATTGCCTGTCTTTGCAAAATTATATACAGCTGACTGCATCTTGGTTACAAGTTCCATAGGCACTTTGTCAGGGTCTCCCGTCTGATTTACATATCCGTCCTCAATGTTGCCGAATTCAAAGTTTACATCCATGGTATGAAGTGCTCTGTTCCAAGGCGAAACTTCTGCCTCATCTCCCATGTATTCGACTACTTCGTCTTTGTCAGGAGCATATTCCCAGTAATATACGTATACATTGTCATTCCACTCTGACTGTGCTTCTGCTGCAAGAAGTGCAGGATATGTCGCAGACATATCGTTTACGAGGCTTTGGATTGCCATTACATCGCTCTGTCCGTTTTCCATGGCTTTGGCCATATAGCTTTCAACCACGCCGTCCTGCATGAAAGGCAGGAGTCTGCCGTAAGTCTTATTGTATTTTTCGTTGCTTGCCTGTAGTGATTCATATTCCGGTTTGTAATCTGTAACCGCTTCTGCAGGTCCCTTGTCCCAGTCTGTTGAATCCCAGTCCTCTTCTCCGTTAACCGAGCCTATAAACAGGTCAATATCCTTTGCAGAGCCTTCTCTCAAATCGTCCCACCATGTTTCTGATATTGTATCTCCATCTGCTGCTCTGTTGCCTATTCCGTCTACGTTTTCATTGATTTCAATCATTTTGTCTGAAATTTCTTCGTCTGTCAGATTTACAAGTTCATCAATCGAGTCAACATCAAGAATTTCAAGCACCTGTTTTGAGTTTTCTTTGAAAAGCTCATCGCTGATGCAAACCTGATTCTGAACACCGCTGTTCTCGATAACTCTGTTAAAATACTGGTTAGAGTCAGGGTCTGCCATCAGCATCTGTACTGCAGCTCCGCCTGATGAATGTCCCATGATAGTTATGTTGTCTGTGCTTCCTCCAAAGGCTTCGATGTTTTCATTCACCCATTTGAGTGCCTGTGTCTGGTCAAGCTTTGACAGGTTCCATGATTTTGCATAATCATCCGTATATCCGTCAAGAGAAGAAAGATCCAAACCTCCCATAATCGAAAGCCTGTAATTCAATGTTACAAATACACAGTCTTCACCTTCAGGCAGGTTTCTCACAAAGTTAGCACCATGATACAGTGAATCTGTAGTACCGCCCCAGATATAGCTGCCACCATGAATCCATACGATTACCGGTTTGTCCTTTGTTTCAGTATCCTTGGTCCAGACATTCAGATACAGACAGTCATGCGAACAAGGGTCTGTAGATGCCTCTTCCACTTCATCATAAGGCTGAATACAGTTAGGACCCCACTCAGTTGCCTGAATCTCATCTGCTTCAGTAGTTGTTACATCTGTTGCAGGCTGATAAGGTGTAAATTCACCATACCTTATTCCCAGAAACTCCTGAACGCCATCATTGTCCTGCCCTATGTAAGTTCCCGTAGGAGCTGCGGCTGTCGGTGCACCCGAAGAGCTTTCTCCACCGCATCCGCACATTGCAATTGCAAAGGACAATGCAAGTACAACAGATAAAATGAGTTTTGCTTTTTTCATTTCCTTTTCCTTTCCAACCTATGCCCGGCAATTTGTTCAATCAAAAAAGACCAACACAAAACTAATGTCTTGCATCGGTCCTATATAAAGCCAGCCTATAGGTTTTCTTTAATACTACCAACTATATTATATATAACTGCGTCTGTTGACTCTTCAATGTTACACAATTTTCTGTAAACTGTCAAGGCATTTTCTATATGGATTTCTGTGGTAACCTCCGGCCAAAATGCAATCCTAAAATATTTTAGCCGGAAAAATTGACATATGCCAAAGTTTCGGCTAAAATATAAATGCATGATATTTTAGCCGAAACGAGGTGAAAGCAATGTATATAAACAGAATTCTTGAGAAAAAATTTACCGAAATATCAAAAGAATATTCCTGCATCCTGTTAACAGGTCCGCGCCAGGTGGGAAAGTCCACAATGCTCAGGCATTTGATGGAAGGCACAAACAGAAAAGAAGTATCATTAGATGACCTTGAGGAAAGGAAGCTTGCCAAAAAAGACCCTGCAATGTTTCTTAAGATGCACCCTGCCCCGGTGCTAATCGATGAGGTTCAGTATGCGCCGGAGCTTTTTTCATATATCAAGATTGCAATTGATAATGGTGCATCACCGGGATCATTTTGGCTTACAGGCTCGCAAGCATTTCGCTTAATGGAGCTTGCACAGGAGTCCCTTGCAGGAAGAACGGCAATCTTGGAGCTTTCTTCTTTGTCACAGGCAGAAATAAATGGAGCAATGCATGTGCCCCTTTTTTCGCTCAATACGGTAAATCTCCAGGAAAGGCAGGAAATATTACCCCCGGCACAGCCTCTTGAAATCTATGAACGAATCTGGAAAGGTGGACTTCCCGGACACATTAGCGGTAAATATACTGATAGAGATGTGTTTTACAGCAGTTACGTAAGGGCGTATATCGATCGTGATGTAACTACAGAAATTCCGGGTGTAGATAAGATTATGTTTGCTGATTTTATCAGAGCAGCAGCTTGCCGAAGCGGGCAGATGCTAAATATTCACGACATCGCATTAGATGTTGGCGTAAGTGATGCCACTGCCAAGCGCTGGATAAAAGAACTCGAAAAATCAGGTATAGTTTTCTTTCTTCGACCATATTCAAACAACCTTTTGAAGCGTACTATCAAGACACCGAAGATGTATTTCTTCGATACGGGACTGGTCTGCCACCTCACTCGCTATTCAAGCCCTGAGATTCTGATGAACGGCTCAATGAATGGTGCAATTCTGGAAAACTATGTTGTGGCTGAAATCATCAAAACCTATACAAATAATGCAAAAGAATGTCTCATGCATTACTATAGGGATAAGGACAGCAATGAGATAGATTTAATCATGGAATCAGATGGTATGCTCCACCCGATTGAAATAAAGAAGAGTGTAAATCCGCCTACTCAAATCACAGGCGCATTCAAGGTGCTCGACAGAGCCTCAATCCCACGTGGAGACGGAGCTGTTATCTGCCTGCGCGACAGCTTAACAGCAATAGATAGCAGCACATACATCATCCCGGTCTGGATGATTTAGTAGCGAGGAATTAACTTATAGAACGTTTCCGATTAAAACAGCATTGGCATGTTGAAACAATCGAATATTTGTGCTATACTTTATTTACCAAAAAGATTAGAAAGGAGTGTTTTTTCTCATGTATATCAAAAGAACTGTCGAAAATACTATTCTTGCTGCCGGACAGTCCTTCCCTTGCATAGTAGTTTACGGACCGAGGCAGGTTGGTAAATCAACAACCATAGATCATTTATTCGGTGACAAATACAAAAAAGTAACCCTTGACGACGGCGAAGATCGTGCATTGGCAATCAGCAACCCGAAATTGTTTTTGGAAAGCTACGGATGGCCGCTTGTTATAGATGAGATACAGAAAGCGCCGAAGCTTTTAGACGAGATTAAAAAAAACATTGATGAGCAGCGGCTCGTTTGGATGAAAAACGGTGAAGAAAGACAGCTGATGTATATTCTGACCGGTTCAAACCGTTTTGAACTTCAAGAGAGCATTTCAGATTCCCTGGCAGGGCGTTGCGGCGTGATTGATATGGCATCATTTACCTTTGCGGAAAAGCACGACTACAATGCACCTCTCTTTAACCCTGAAATCAGTCAGATGCGGAAAAGAGAAAATGACGGCAGAAAATATATAACCAAAAAAGAAGTTTTTGAGGAAATATTTCAAGGCGGCATTCCTGATATCTGCACCGGTGTTTCAGAACGCGATATCTATTTCAAGTCTTATGTTAACACCTACATTGAACGAGATGTTATGAAGCTTATTGAGGCCTCCAGCGAATTTCAGTTCCGCAATTTTATTTCAGTGATTGCTTTGCGCACCGCACAGGAACTGCATTACGATCAGATTGCAAACACCGTCGGAATTGATGTGCGCACATGCAAGCGTTGGATTTCCATTCTGCAAACATCGGGTATTATCTACCTGCTACAGCCGTATATGTCCAACATTTCAAACAGAATCATTAAGGCTCCCAAGCTTTACTTTATGGATACCGGACTTTGTGCTTACCTTTGCAAGTGGCCCAATGCGGAAATGTTGGAATCCTGTGCAATGAATGGCGCTTTCTTTGAAACTTACGTAGTCAGTGAAATCATTAAAAATTTCTATGCATACAACAAAGATCCGAAAGAGTCCCTTTTTTACTATCGTGATATAGATCAAAAAGAAATTGACCTTGTCTATGTAAGTGCCGGAGATATTTATCCGATTGAAGTTAAGGAAGGCGTTGCTCCGACGAAACCTACCAAAAACTTTAACGTTCTGAGTAAATACAAGCTGAATATCAAACCCGGCCTTGTTATTGATAATTGCGACCGTATTCGTCCCATCAATGAAAAAGCATATACCTTCCCGGTTTATCTCCTATAATTGAGTCATTTGACATCCACGCCAATCATGATATAATAGGTGTCAATACACATGTATTTACACCTACTCATATAATATCATTGAAATGGAGGTCTATTATGGTAAACAAAAAGACAGCAATTTTAGTTGTAGACATGTTAAACGATTTCGTTACAGGTGCACTCAAATGTGACAGAGGACTGGCAATAGTTCCAAAGACAGCACAGCTCCTTGACGGCGCACGCAAAAATGACGTTGCAGTAATATTCTGCAATGACGCACACATCAAAGACATTGATCATGAATTCAAAGTCTGGGGCGAACATGCCGTTGCAGGCACTTACGGTGCAGAGGTTATTCCGGAGCTTAAACTCTGCGAAAAAGACTATGTGGTTCCAAAGAGAAGATACAGCGGATTTTTCCATACCGATCTGGATCTGCTGCTCAGAGAACTTGGAATTGATACGGTTATAATGACGGGGCTGCATACCCATATGTGTGTAAGGCACACCACTGCTGATGCATTTTGCCTTGGATACAATATTGTCGTAGCATCAGATGCAACAGACAGCTTTACTGAAGAAGACTATAACAATGGTATTGAATACCTAAAGACAGTTTATGGCGCACAGGTATATACTGTAGATGAACTTATAAAAAAATTTGAAGAATAAGCACATGATAATTAGGGGCTGCATTTGCAGCCCCCTTCCTTGATCCAATAATTTCTAACCCCACAGCTTTTCAGGATAAATCCCCTTGTCTTTCATTGACTGCAGCGCAGCAGTAACATTTTCTTTATCTTCTTTGTATGTCACACCATACCATTTATCAGATGAGCTTAGCACTTTTACTTTCGCTATACCCTCTGATATGACTTGATCCACTACCCCCGGAAGGAAATACTCACCTTTTTCAGGATTTTTCTCTATCGCCTGCTTCAAAAACTGAGGGAACCTGTTTTCAAGCTGCTTCATAAAATCTGCGGTAAATCCCCAAAAATTCATAGAAACCGGCGTCCCCTTGTTTACGTTGATTACCTCATCCCCATCTTCATAGGCAATATCATCTCCATGCCACATTATCTTTGTTCTTTCATTGATATCTGCAAGGAACCCCGCATCGTCAATATCACATACGCCTCTTGAAACATATCCGCTTTCGGACAGCGTATTTTCAACATTATATGCTACCATGCAATAATCATTTCCTCCCTGCTCAAGATATTCATAAATGCCAAGGAATGCTCCCGCACCGTAAAAATCATCAGCGTTGATTACTGCAAAAGGGCCGTCAACTATATTCCTTGCGGCAAGTACGGCATGACCTGTTCCCCATGGTTTGACTCTGCCTGCAGGAATTTTAAAACCTGCAGGTATATCATCGAGGCTCTGATAAGCATACTCTATATTCATGTATTTATCCGCCCTGCCTTTAATCAGTTGCTCAAAATCATTCCGCATTTCTTCTTTGATAACTATAACGGCTTTTTTGAAACCTGCCATATATGCGTCATACAAAGAGAAGTCGAGAATAATTTCGCCCTGCTCTGTTATTTTGTCCATCTGTTTGAGGCCGCCGTATCTTGAGCCCATGCCGGCCGCCATTATTACAAGTATCGGTTCTTTCATTTCGTTTCCCTCCCTGATATCCTGATATATATGTTTTCGCATTTCATAAAGACTGCAGAATCTGTCGTAATCTCTGTCCATAAGAAAAGCATATGGTATTCCCTGGTCCGAAAGCGCCTGCTCCCAAAGGGTTTCAACATCGAGTTCCTCGTCTGCTATATATACTCTGCCCTGCTTTAATATATCAGCGCACATATCATCAAGTACAATACCGTCACTGCAGGCTGCGACAAATCCCGATTTTGATTCAAGAGACACAAGTGCTTCATATTCCTTGTTCCGATAGCTGTGTTCACCCTCCATCATGCATATTTTTTTGATGCTTCTGCCATCGGATGCTTCTATCATTTTATCAATATCAATATATTCATATCCGTATTTATCTGCCAGCTCCTGCGCCAGCTGTTTCCTGCGGCTTCCTATAAAGCCTGTAACATAAATTCTATCACTGTTCATAAATACCTCCGCCGTTACTGCATATAATTATATAATATGTTGTGCCCTTTTCCAAATCTTTTCCGTTCCTAAAACATATTATATAGTGCATTCAATACTAGTGAAATTATACTTGCAATCGCAAACCTCTTGAGCAGTTTGCCTGTATCTGCTGTTTCTAATTGAATATTCTGTCCCATCCCGGTTCCTTTTCTGTATATGTACAAAAGAAGGAAGCCATACATATAGAATGACTCCCGCTGTATATTATCTTTCAGTTATTGTAGTGTTTTGCTATACCAATGTCAATATACCAACCCGTACATATGCATGCTATGCAAAAAATCATAAGACAGTTATTCCGTTTTTGTATGGCCTTTGACGGGCCTTACCTTGATCCGGCAAATATCCTTGCTATTTCAGCTTTAGCTTCTTCAATGCTCTCCTCATCCTGCAAAATCACAGAAGCATAAGCATTACCGGCAGAATAACACGGCTGCGTGCTCCCTTCACCGTCAAGGCTTATCTTTTTAATGTCCCATTTTGCCATATCATCAATCTGCATCTTTACAAGAGATTTGATTTCGGTATCACTCATATTAGTCTCAATATATCCCGAAAGGCCGCTCAATATTGAGCTGTATTTCGTGAGCAGAGTCGTGCTTGATGTAACCTTGTCAAGCACTGCCTCCAGCACTATCTGCTGGTTTTTGATGCGCTGCCTGTCACCGTCAGAAAAAGATTTCCTTTCCCTTGCAAATGCAAGAGCTGAAGCACCGTTGAGATGGTTCTCGCCTGCCGTGAAATAGTAGCCTTCATTTTGCCTGCCATGAGTTACAAATGTGAAATCAGAATTCACATCAACTCCCCCTATGGCATCCACAAGATTCGTAACCGTAGTGAAATTGCATTTGTAATAGTAATTGATACCGCAGCCAAAAAGATCCTCCGCTGTTGCTATCGTCTCCTCTGCGCCATATATGCCTGTATGAGTCAGCTTGTCCATCTGCTGATATGTATGAAGCGATATATAATAGTCTCTTGGAATCGATGTCAGTAAAATCTGTTTTGTCTCCGGATTGACACTCACAAGCATATTAACATCTGACCTTGACTGTACATCTATGGTGCCTGTAGTATCAAGCCCTGTAATATAGATATTAAACGGCTCTTTGGTAACATCTACTGACTTTGCCTGTGATGTTGTCTCTTTTTCCATATATACGCTGTACAAAATCCTGGTGCCGTCTTCAAAGCCTGTATTACTGTCGCTGTAAACATCCATTATACTCTTTGACAGGAATATCGCTTCATATGATTTATCCATAATTCCGCTCATAAGGCTGTTTGTATCCTTGCAATATTCATAATCAAAGTATATGGCAGACTCACAAAGCTCGTCTGTAAGCTGATTCTGTGCGTCAATATACATGCTGTCAAGTTCACTGGTTATATATACATCTTTGCCCTGCAAATCATCAGCCTTTTTAATATCGCTGTCAGCACTGACAACGACACAGTACTCTATCATATCTTTGCCGTTATCACTTATCTGTTTGAAAAAGCTCCCCGCCTGAAGCAGATATGTGCCACCTGTAATATATGCTGCTGCCAATATTATGCTGAGCACAATTCCAGTTATTCTGATGCCTTTTCTTTTCCTGCTGCCCAGAGAAAACAGCGCTATGATTATACTCAGTAAAGCTAAAGCCCCACAGCCTGCACATATGTATTTAGCCGGCAGCGTATCTACCATTGTGGCTGTTGCTGCTGCAAACATCGCTGCAAGTATATATATGATGTACAATATGGCGGCTGTGATTTTGAGTCTGTTTTTGCCTAAACCCTGCATTAATTACCTCCTGCCCTGTTTCTCTATATTTTACTTTGTTTCACCATATCTGTCCAGAAATTCTTCAACCGCTTTCCGGCATTTTGCCATGTCTGTCAGGTAACTCATGCCATGACCGGCCTCAGGCACTGTCACCAGATATTTTTCTCCTTTGCATGCCCTGTAATTTTCATATGTGAATCCTGGCGGCACAAAAGTATCCGCCTCACCATGAACAAACAGTATCGGCAGTCTGTTAACCTTCATGGCATCAAGAGTCGAATATTCCCTGAAATCAAATCCGATACATACCTTTGACCAGAAATTTACACTGTCAAGAAGCGGTCTTGCAGGCACCTTTGCTCGTTTCAGCACCTCACAGAACTCCTCCCATGCAGATGTGAATCCGCAATCTGCAATTATACCTTTAACATTGGGAGGAAGTTTGAGCCCTGATGCCATCAGCACGCTTGTGCATCCCATTGAAAGTCCGTCAAAAAATATCGGCTGCTTTGAAGGTATTCTTGAAGCAATATATTCTGCCCATTTCTGACAGTCATACCTCTCTCTTGTTCCAAAATATATATATTTACCTTCACTGTCCCCATGAGCTCTCTGGTTTACCGCCAGCAGAGAATATCCCAGGTTATAGTAATATTCATATACACATGCAAAATCAAGACTGTAAAGTGATCCGTACCCATGCACTAAAATTATATTACCTTTTGGGTTCGGGTGTTCAATATAGTAGGCCGTAAGTCTGAGTCCGTCATGCGACAGCAGCGATATTTCCTCAGGCTGTTTTGATCTGAACCATACCATTCCTGAAAGCAACTGCTCCTCGTATTTTTTGAGAGCGGGATAAGCTTTTGCGGGGTGCATATCATCGGGACGTTTTTTTCTTGCACATGCATATCTAAACAGCAAATACGCCATAATCCAGTATGCTGCAAAAAGGATTATCAATATAGTAAACAACAATTTCAAATCTGTAATCTCCTTTATGTATACCAAAAAACCGACCACAATGTATATTATCACATATGATCGGTATTTTGCTTATTTTCTTCGTTTGCCTCTTCCGGCAACTTTCATCCTGTTTATTTCCTTGGCAAGCTCTATTCTTGCTTTTTCGATATTGGCAGGATCCTCATATTCGGCTCTGCTTTTTATCCAGTCCTCAACAGTGGCTTTTTTGCTGAGAGCTCTTTCCATATCAATATCCTCAGACCATTCGGCAGCATCTGTGAAAATAACGATACTGTCCTTGACATCTATAAATCCTCCTGATACGGCTGCCACTTTGAATTCATCATATGTCTTACCTTTTTCCTGAATCCATAGCTCGCCTACATCAAGAAGCTTGGTAGCCCAGGAGTGGTGTGCCATAAATCCCTCATCACCTGTCAATGTTGTTACAATTACAAGGTCAACCTCTCCGCTATAAAAGAGTTTTGATGGTGTTATCACCTCAAGTTTAACGCTGTTAACCATGGCTCTTTTCGTACCTTTCTACAACTTCATCAATGCCGCCTGCCATCAGGAACAGCTGCTCAGGAATCGCATCATGCTTACCGTCGAGAATTTCTCTAAAGCCTCTGATAGTCTCCTTGAGCGGTATATATGTACCTGGTGTTCCTGTAAACTGCTCAGCTACACTGAAAGGCTGCGACAGGAATCTCTGAATTTTTCTTGCTCTGTTTACTACAAGCTTATCCTCTTCGGAAAGTTCATCCATACCCAGGATTGCGATAATATCCTGTAAATCCTTGTATCTTTGAAGTACCTCCTGAACACCTCTTGCCGTATTGTAATGCTCTTCGCCGAGTATCAGAGGATCCATTATTCTCGATGTTGAATCAAGCGGATCAACTGCAGGGTATATGCCCAGTGCCGTAATGGCTCTCGAAAGTACGGTAGTGGCATCAAGATGCGCAAATGTTGTAGCAGGAGCAGGGTCTGTAAGGTCATCTGCAGGCACATATACTGCCTGAACTGATGTGATGGATCCTTTTTTGGTTGATGTAATTCTCTCCTGCAACGCACCCATCTCTGTAGCCAGCGTTGGCTGATATCCAACCGCCGACGGCACTCTGCCAAGAAGCGCCGATACTTCTGATCCTGCCTGCGTAAACCTGAAGATATTGTCTATGAACAGAAGCACGTCCTGTCCCTCTACATCTCTGAAATATTCCGCCATTGTAAGGCCTGT
Source organism: uncultured Oscillospiraceae bacterium (assembly GCA_964507795.1). Lineage (GTDB taxonomy): Bacteria > Bacillota > Clostridia > Peptostreptococcales > Anaerovoracaceae > UMGS973. The sequence continues at coordinate 42,265 of CAZDQV010000002.1, forward strand.
AAGTGCAACTCTCATTCTTGCTCCGGGCGGTTCATTCATCTGCCCGAAAACCATGGCTGTTTTTTCGATTACTCCTGAATCTATCATTTCATAATAGAGATCATTGCCCTCTCTTGTTCTCTCACCTACGCCCGCAAAGACGGAAATACCACCGTGCTCTTTGGCTATATTATGAATAAGTTCCTGTATTAATACTGTTTTGCCTACTCCTGCACCGCCAAACAATCCAACCTTACCGCCTTTGGTATATGGTGCTATAAGGTCAATTACCTTGATGCCTGTTTCAAATATCTGTGCAGATGTGTCCTGCTCCTCAAAGCTTGGTGCAGGTTTGTGTATAGAACTTTTGGTTTCTGTAACCACCGGCTCTTTGCCATCTATGGTTTCACCTATTACATTAAACAGCCTGCCAAGGACTTCAGGTCCTACAGGTACACTGATAGGGCCTCCCGTATCGCTTGCCTGCATGCCTCTTCTGAGCCCGTCTGTAGAAGATAACGCAACGCATCTTACAACATCATCACCTATATGCTGCGCAACTTCTGCAACAATAGTTCTGCCTTCATACTCAATATTGATTGCATTAAGCAAATCCGGCAGCTGCTCCGGTTCAAATTTGATATCTATAACCGGTCCTATAATCTGATGTATTATTCCTTTGCTCAAAACAAGTTACCTCCTGTTATTTTTGTGCTTCTGCACCGGCAACAATTTCAATTATCTCATCTGTAATCTGTGCCTGTCTTGCACGGTTATAGTATTGGGACAGGTTGCCAAGCATCTCCGAAGCATTATCTGTAGCGTTTTCCATAGCAAGTCTTCTTGCCGCATGTTCACATGTTGCAGACTCTACTACAGCCGCATAAATCATCATTTCAACATATTTGGGTACCAGATAGTTGAAAACTTCTTTTACTGACGGTTCGTATTCAACTTCCTGATCATGTATCAGAACATCAGGGTCAGGCTGTATCTCAAACGGAAGCAATATAACGTTTTTGACTTCCTGATCGATAGAGTTTTTGAATCCTGTATAAATCAGGACTATTTCATCAATCTCACCTCTGTCATACATATCTATTATTGGCTTTGATATTTCTCTGGTCTCAAGGAATGATATATCTTCAGGAGGAGCCAGATATTCTTTGTATATCTCGTATCCTCTTTTTTCGAAATATTCCTTGCCCTTGGTGCCTATAGCCACAATCACCGGCTTTTCCCAGTCTTCTTCAAAGTCCTTTTCGGCTTCTTTGATTATACTGTTGTTAAAGCCGCCACAAAGGCCTCTGCAGCTTGTAACTACTATATAGCATGTGGTTTTTACTTCCCTGTTGCCTGCCAGATATTCAGGAGGAACCTCACTGTTGTTGTTGAATATCTCCTCAATGGTATGTGTGATGAAGTTAAAATATTCAGTGGTTTTTTCAAAAGTCGCCTTGGCTCTGCGCAGCTTTGCTGCAGACACAAGCTTCATGGCATTTGTAATCTGCATTGTGCTGGATACACTTTTAATCCGTCTTTTGATGTCCTGCATATTTTCGCCCATCAGACATTCCCCCTTTCACTGCATACTATTTATCGTCAAATGTTTTTTTGAATTCTTCTATTGCATCCTTGAGAAATTCTTCGGTTTCCTCATCCAGCTTGCCACTTTCTCCAATTCTTCTTTTGACCTGAGGATAGTGGATATCCATGAATTCAATAAACTGTTTTTCGAAATCTTTGATTCTGTCGTGCGATATATCTTCGAGATAGTAATTGATTGCGGCATATAGTATCATTACCTGGTCTTCAACCTCTACAGGTGAATACTGTCCCTGTTTTAATACTTCCATCAGCACAGCACCGTGATCAAGTCTTGCTTTGGTTTCCTTGTCAACATCCGATCCAAACTGTGCAAAGCTTGCAAGCTCAGTATACTGTGCAAGTTCAAGCTTGATCTTACTTGCAACCTGCTTCATTGCTTTAATCTGTGCATTGCCACCTACTCGCGATACCGAAATACCCGCATTTACCGCAGGTCTCTGACCTGAGAAAAACAGCTCCGTTTCAAGAAATATCTGCCCGTCTGTAATTGAAATTACGTTTGTAGGTATATATGCTGATACGTCTCCTGCCTGCGTCTCTATAATCGGAAGGGCTGTAATGGAGCCTCCGCCGAGCTCATCAGAAAGTCTTGCGGCTCTCTCAAGAAGCCTTGAATGAAGATAGAATACATCTCCCGGATAAGCTTCTCTTCCGGGCGGTCTTCTAAGCAGCAGCGACATTGCACGATATGCCACTGCATGCTTTGACAAATCATCATATATAATCAGGACGTCCCTGCCCTGATACATGAAATGCTCTGCCATGGCACATCCCGCATAAGGCGCGATATATTGAAGAGGTGCAACTTCACTGGCCGTAGCTGATACAACAATGGTATAATCCATTGCACCTTTATTTTCAAGGTTTTGAACAAGCTGTGCAACCGTTGATTTCTTTTGGCCTATTGCAACATATATGCAAATTACATCTTTGCCTTTTTGATTGATTATTGTATCTATTGCAATGGCTGTTTTGCCTGTCTGTCTGTCACCTATGATAAGCTCCCTCTGGCCTTTGCCTATAGGAATCATCGAGTCTATTGCCTTGATGCCTGTCTGCAGCGGCTGGTTTACTGATTTTCTCTGTAATACGCCGGGCGCAGGATATTCAACAGGTCTGTGAGCCTCGGCTTTGATATCTCCCCTGCCGTCTATAGGCTGCCCCAGAGGATTTACTACTCTACCTATTAGGCCTTCTCCTACAGGGACTTCTACGACTGTGCCTGTAGGCTTGACAATATCTCCTTCTTTGATACCTGTATCAGGACCCATTATTACGGCACCTACATTATCCTCTTCAAGATTCAGCGCCATGCCATAGACTTCTCCGGGAAATTCCAGAAGTTCTCCTGACATGCAATTTTCGAGCCCGTATACTCTGGCTATGCCGTCACCCACCTGAATTACTGTTCCAAAATCAGAAATCTCAAGTGCGTTTTTGTAGTTAAGTATTTGCTGTTTAATGACAGCACTTATTTCTTCAGGACGTAAATTCATGCTTACCTCCTCCTTTATACTCTGATTTCCGAAGCCATTTTGTTTAATCTGCTTCTGATACTTGTATCTATTATTTTGCCGTTTACAAGTATCTTGACTCCTCCTATGAGAGACGCATCTGTCCTGTTTTCGAGAAACACTTTGCCGCCCATAAGCCTCGCTGTCTGTTTTTCAAATTCATCAAGTCTCTGTCTGTCAAGAGGCTCCACCGAATATATAGTGCCTTTAATTATGCTTTCTCTGTTATCATAAAGCCTGCCGTATACTCTCATGATTCTATCAAAATGGGTAAACCTGCCTTTGTCTATCAATATGCACAAGAAATTCACAAGCTCCGGCACCAGCTTACCATCAAATATATCGCACAGTAGAGATTTTTTTTGCTCACCTGCAATAGCAGGACTTTTGAGGAGCATATTAAGCTCAGGCTCCGCTTTTAACAGGTCTGCCAGAAAGCATCCTTCTTCGAGAATTTCCCTCTGTTTGCCTATGTCGGCAGCCGCCTGATACAAAGCTGTACCATATGTCAGATCTACTGTCAATTCTGCCATTGTGAAGTACCTGCCTTTTCTAATACTCTGTCTATAATTTCATTTTGCCCTTCTATTGCAATCTCTTTTTCGAGAATCTGCTCAGCAGCAAGAAGTGCAAGCTGACCTATCTGCTCTCTTACTTCCTTCAAAGCTTTTTCTTTTTCACGTTGTGCTTCCCTTTCGGCATTCAGTTTTATTCTTGCAGCCTCAGCTCGTGCATCTTCTATTATCGTATTTGCCTGATCATCAGCTCTAAGCTTGGCCGATTTCACTATTTCTCTGCTTTCGGCTTCGGCTCTTGCAAGTTTTTTGGTATATGCCTCATATTTTTCATCAGCCTTACGGTTGGTGGCATCAGCATTGCTGAATGCGTCTTCAATCGCCTGTTTTCTTTTTTCGAGTGCACCAAGAAACGGTTTGTACAGGAATTTACCCAGAACCGCAACGAGAATCAGGAAGTTTATGATAACAAATATCAGCTCTTTAAGACTAATTCCCAATGCTTCCAACATAACAGAAGCCCTCCTTGTTCTAGTTTAGGTTACATCTTTGCCAAAAGCAGGAATGCAAATACGAGTCCGTAAATAGTGATTGATTCCATGAATGCAAATGTAAGTATCATATTTGTACGAAGTGTGCTCATCATTTCAGGCTGTCTTGCCATCCCTTCAAGCGCCTTACCACCTGCTATACCCATACCTATTCCGGGGCCTATAGCTGCAAGGCCGATTGCCAAACCTACTGCAATTGCAATTAATCCAGTTGTCATATGATTGTCTCCTTTTCTATTTATTTGAGCCAAAACCCGGCTCTTTCCCTGCCGCATGCAAAACATAAATACGGCACTCAATAACTTATTTATATTTACAGGTGCTCTTCAACTTCACAAGCTTCCTGTATATATATCGCTGTCAAAAGTGAGAATACCAGTGCCTGTATAAGTCCAAGCAATACAACCAGCAGCTGCATTACTACAGGCAATCCTATCGGACATATGTCAAAAAATGCTCCGATAACCTGTTCATCTCCATAAGTATTACCATAAAGTCGGAATGTGAGTGATACCGGCTTGATGAATTCATCCATCAGAAGCAGAGGAAATATGAAAACAAACGGTTTGAAAAGTCTTTTGAATGTGCCAAGTCCTCTGTGCTCCCTGATGCCTATTGCCTGTATGGCGACAAACACGATAATCGCCATGCCTGCAGGGAAGTTGATATCACTTGTCGGCGCCTGAAACCCCGGTGCCTCACCTGCCAGAGGCAAAAGCCCGGAATAGTTGCATATAAGGATATAGATAAACAGTGTCGCTATAAGGGGAAAATACCTGCCACACAGATGCTCTCCCATAACTCCTGTAAAGAAATTGTGGAGTTTTTCTATTCCCATCTCTATCATATTCTGAAATCCGGACGGTATCATTTCAATCCTGCGGCTTGCTATAATTGCAATCACACAGATTATAATTGTGATAACTGCACTGGTTATCATCGAGTCCGTCATTCCTATGTCGTAGAGTTTTGCTATCATAAACCTGTCACTCCTCCCGGATATGCTGCATTACTTTTTTGATTGGTGCAAGCTTGCCTGCAATGCTGAGCCCGACAGCTGCTCCAAACAGTGCAGCTACAAAGCTGAAAAATATGATATCACGCAGCAGAAACACAATCGCCAGCGCAGCCACATTAATGACATTGCTTATAATCATCCTAATATATACATAAGATGATGTGATTTCACTGCTTTGAGGTGCTTTGGCTGTTTTGTGCCAGAGCACGTAATATTTGATTGCTCCGATGAGCCCTCCAAAAGCAAGTCCTGCAAGCGCTCCCCATATATATTCCAAAATATTACTCCTAAAAAATATAGATATTGCACAAGCTCAGGGAACTCTGACAATATCATTTGATTTCGTTTATATACAGCTGTTTATTGCTGTTTTACTATAATGTTATTCCCTTAAGATGCTGTTTTCAATTATACTATTTTTTATCAAAAAAGTAAAGCGAACCGCCAACATTTATTTTTACAAAAAGACTCGAGTGTCGCAAATTAATGATTTTTTGCCTCTTTTTGCGCGTTGCTTTGCACATTAAAATTCACTAACTTGCTAAAATTATTGTTTGCAGGCATTCGTACTATGTTTGTTTTGTGAAAATTCTTGTAATTGACATGACTCTAATTTACAATATATATACTGCAAAATCATGCCGCCGGAGGTGCATTATGAGTTATGTGAAATTTGAAAGCGTCAGGAAAGTCTATCACATGGGAGAAGTGAACATAGAAGCCTTACATGATGCAAGTTTTGAAATAGAAAAAGGTGAAATCTGTGTTATAACTGGTGCTTCAGGCGCAGGCAAAACAACTCTGCTCAATATTCTCGGAGGCATGGACACACTGACAGATGGCAAAGTATATCTCGACGGCAGGGAAATCTCCGCACTTTCAGAGCGCGATCTGACATCATACCGGCGATACGATATTGGATTTGTCTTTCAGTTCTATAATCTGGTTCAGAATCTGACTGCTCTCGAAAACGTCTCGCTTGCAACTCAGATATGCAAAAACCCTTTGGACAGCATGGAGGTGCTGAAACAGGTTGGGCTCGAAAACCGCATGAACAACTTTCCTGCGCAGCTTTCGGGAGGAGAGCAACAGAGGGTTGCAATAGCAAGAGCTCTTGCCAAAAACCCAAAGCTTCTTCTTTGCGATGAACCTACAGGTGCACTTGATTACAACACAGGCAAATCCATACTGAAGCTTCTTCAAAACACCGGCCGCAAGACAGGCATGACCATAGTCATAATCACCCATAATCTCGCCCTGACACCTATGGCGGACAGGGTCGTGCATATCAAAAATGGTACTGTCAGTTCGGTTGAAACAAACAAAAATCCAGTTTCTGTTGACTTGATAGAGTGGTAAAAAAATGCTTACAAAAATACTTTTGAGAGAAATCAAAAACAGTCTGGGCAGATATCTTGCAATTCTCATCATTATCGCTTTGGGCACAGGACTTTTTGCCGGCCTCAAAGTCACAAGAGATGCCATGGTAAATACCCTTGACGAATATCTGTCCGAGAGAAATCTTTACGACTACAAACTGGTATCAACTCTTGGATATGAAGCAGAGGATGTTGATTCCCTATTGTCTTTAGGCGATGTTAATGCTGCTGAAGGCAGCACTTCATACGATGTGCTTTGCAGCGCAGGCGAAATGAATCAGGCATTCAAAGCCTGCTCCATTACTGAATCCATAAACAAAGTCAAACTTCTTGAAGGCAGAATGCCCGAAAAATCAAACGAATGCGTTGCCGACGGCAGAGTCTACAACAAAGAAGATATAGGCAGCACAATTGAAATTTCAGAAGATAATTCAAAAGATACACTTGACGCCTTTGCTCATCGCAAATACACGATAACAGGCCTTGTATATTCTCCTCTCTATCTCAACTATGAGCGCGGTTCCACCACTATAGGAAGTGGCACCATTGAAGCATATTTCTACATCCTGCCTGCAGGCTTTGACTCAGATATGTATACTGAAATATACCTGACACTCAAAAATTCTGCCCCTATATATTCAGACGAATACGAATCGCTCATAGACAATGCAAAGTCAACAGTTACCACTGCAGCAAAAGACGCATCTCAAAGAAGATATGAAAAAACAAAATCAGAAGCAAATGACAAAATAAGTGAAGCAGAGCAGGAGTACGAGGATGGATACAAAACATATCTCAAAGAAAAGTCCGATGCATATTCAAAGCTTGATGGCTCATACAACAAGCTCATCTCAGGCCAAAGCAAGATATCATCTTCAGAAAAAGATTTAAACAAAACAATCAGCGAATTAACCGGCTCAAAAAAACAGATCAACACAGGGCTCTCTCAGATTAATGAACAGCTGTCACAGCTCGAATCGGGCAAAGAATACATGTCTGACGAGGAATATCTGGCATCAAAAGAACAGCTTGAAAGCAAAAAAACAGAACTCACATCTTCTCTTGCCAAAGTAAATGCAGGTCTTAAACAGGCAAGTTCCGGCAAAGCAAAACTGGAAAAAGAAAAACAGACCCTCACAGACGGCTGGAAAGAATACAGACAGGGCAAAGCCGAAGCAGATACTTCTTTTGCAGAAGCAAAAAAAGAACTTGATGATGCAAAATCGGAGATAAACGATGGCAAAGAAGCCATCGCAGATATTGAAAAACCAGAAACCTACGTATTCACAAGAGATATCAATACAGGTTATGTAAGCTTTGAAAACGATGCGAATATCGTCAACGAAGTCGCAAAAGTTTTCCCTGTATTCTTTTTCCTTGTGGCAGCTTTGGTATGCATCACCACAATGACAAGAATGGTAGATGAACAGCGTACACAGATAGGAGTTCTCAAAGCACTCGGTTACAGCAGCCGATCAGTCATCTCGGAATATCTGTTTTATTCAGGCAGCGCAGGAATCCTTGGCACTGTGATTGGATATTTCAGCTGCTGCATTGTATTCCCGGCAATTATATGGAAAGCTTATGGCATCATGTATGATTTCGGATGCAATCTTTCCTACAGCTTCAACATCCCTCTTCTGTTTTATTCCCTTGCAGGAGCACTGATATGCTCTATGGGTGCTTGCATTGCATCAGGCCTAAAAGATTTCAAAACAGCTCCTTCTCAACTTATGCGCCCCAAGGCCCCGCCTGCAGGCAAACGAATACTGCTTGAAAGGATCACTCCACTTTGGAACAGAGTAAGTTTTCTCTACAAGGTAACGCTGAGGAACCTGTTTCGTTACAAAAAACGTTTCTTTATGATGATACTCGGCATCAGCGGCTGCACCGCGCTACTTATCGCAGGATTTGGCATAAATGATACAGTCAAAAATATTGTGGGATTTCAATACAATGAAATTATAAAATACGATTACAGCATATATTTTGAAGACGACTTAGACAACAAACAACAGCAGGATTTTGCAGATGATACTTCATCATATGTAAAAGAGCTGCTATTTGTTCACGAGGAAGAAGTGTCCTTTGTTTCAGCAGAAGACGAATCGACGCTTACTATGATTACCTGCAAAGATGATAATTTCAACAGATTTGTTGATCTTCATGACAGTGACCCTATCAGCTTCCCTCAAAACGGAAATGCCGTTATCTGCAGCAAACTGGCTGATAAATATAATATATCCGAAGGTGATAAAATAAGACTTGCAAATGAAAACGGTGACGAGATAGAGGTAGTTGTATCGGGCATATGCAAGAATTATGTCAACAATTATGTATATATATCCGACGAAACATATGCTCAAGGGTTTGGCGCAACACCCGAATATGATACTGCCTATGTGCTTTCACAGGACAAGTCTGAAGATGGTATATACAAATCCGCTGCCGCGGTTTCTGATAACGACAATGTACTTGGGACTTCAATATGTCTTGATATGGAAGAAAGGATATGCAGCATGATGGACAGCCTGAATGCTGTCATAGTTCTCATCGTCCTTGCAGCAGGCGCCCTTGCGTTTATCGTTCTTTACAATCTGACAAATATAAATATAACCGAGAGGGTTAGAGAAATAGCCACAATCAAAGTGCTGGGGTTTTACCCAAAAGAAACTTCCGCATATGTATTCAGAGAAAATTTCATACTGACAGGCATCAGCGCAGCGGCCGGCCTACTGCTTGGCAAAGTGCTCCTTGACTTTATCATCACGCAGATAAACATATCCCTGATTACCTTTGAGGCCAGGATAGCGCTGACAAGCTACATCATGGCTATAGCTCTCACTTTTGTATTTGCTGTAATAGTAAACATTGTCATGTACTACAGATTAAAACGGATAGACATGATAGAAGCTTTAAAATCAGTGGAATAACGGAAACGAGCTATCAGATGTGAAATGGTAGCTCTTTTTTACAAAAACATCGCCATATACAGCGGAAGATGTATCACGTTTTCTTTTATGGCAATATCTTTTGTGTACAGAATATATGCCTGACCTATTTTTCCCTTAAATCTGCTCTTGAATTTATCCAAGCCAATTGCGATGGTAATTCATCAAAAATCGACAATACTCGTGCTTCATATCCATGTGCAAATTTTGTAATATCCTGGCGATATAATGATAGAATTCTTTTTTTTATTCTGTCTACATCTTCGAAGTTTTTTGTTTTTATATACGCCTCTACTGCCTGCGGCATACCTCCTGTTAAAATGTATTGTCTGAAATCATTCATCACTCTTCTGTGGATTGCTTGACCTAACGGCTTTAGATTTTCAAAGCATTCTCTCAGATAAGGGATTGTTGTTTCATCCCCCATCGCCCATAAAAATTCTTCAAAGTCCATGGGAAACATTATACACACAAAAGGCACTTTTAAGAAACATCCCTTCATCACTCGCTGGAGTTTCTCTCTGCAAGCTGCCTCTGAATTTCTTCAAATTTTGCCTTTGTAATAGGGTATTTTTTGAGGCAGACAAATGCCAGAACAAGAAACACTGCCGGCAAAACGGTTACTGACAATTCTACTGCTTTGAGGGCGCTCTCCGTCTGCACAGCTGCTTCCCCATTAAATCCTGCAAGTTGCAGCACTATACCCAGAAGCTGAGCACCGATTCCTGCTGCCAGGGCTTCAACAAGACCCTGCAGAGAGACTATTACACCCTGCCTCTGATGTCCTGTCTCAAGCTCATCATATTCACATACATCATAAATGATTGCCGGCATAAGCTGCCAGTATATAGAGACACATATAGTAACAAAGAACATGAATATAACCAATGACCATGTTCCGGATATTTCAACAAAAAACATCACTGTTATCCCTACTGCTCCGACTGCAAAATCGAGCATCAAAGCTGTGCGCTTGTCTGTTTTGCGACTCACCTGCTTAACAACAAGGACAAGAAGGATAGCAACAGCCGTTTTGTAAAGAAACATCAACGAAATCTTTTTTGCATCCATCCCCTGGTTATATGTAAAATAGTACATCAAGTCTGATGATAACATTGCATTTGCTATAAGGGCAAAGAGGCTTGTAAGCATCAGGAATACAACAGGTTTGAGTCTGATTACTTCAAGATACTCAGCAAAGAGTTCCTTAATCCGGAGTTTAGGAAGCACACTCTGCCCTACTGTATCACATGGCAGATCTATTCCTTTCGAAGCCTGCACTGTAATCAGAATAGAAGCTGTTGAAGTGATCCCGACCAACGCTCCTGTGCACGACCATGCTCCTTCAAGAGAAAGACCCTGACTGATAAAGAACTCTGCCAGAAGCGACGGCAGCACCATGCCAATCAGATTCCCTGTCATATTAATAATCGATGAGTAGGACCTCAAATCAGTCCGCTCGTTATAGTCCTGCGTATACTCTGCTCCCAGTGCCAAATGAGGAACAAAAAACCCAGTAAAAGCTGTCCAGAATATCATCAGAATTGCTCCATAATACAGAGGTTTGATTACAGGTAAAATGTCAAATGCCGTGAAGAGCAAAAATACCGAGGCGCCCAGGGCAGGTGCCATTACTGCCAAAAACGGTCTGCGCCGCCCCCATTTGGTTGCGCAGCCATCTGACAGATATCCAATTATCGGATTAACGATGGTATTCCATACTGATCCCACTATTATGATTGTGCCTGCTGCAGCCGGTTCAATATCTGCAACTGTTGTCAGAAAAAACAATAAAAATGTATTGACAAAGGAATATGTAGCCGCATCTCCAAAAGAAGCAGAAGCATACCCTAATTTCACTGCCGGTGTCATTTTAGTGTTACTCATATATCTCCTTTTCTT
>CAZDQV010000003.1:0-51155 GCA_964507795.1 uncultured Oscillospiraceae bacterium
TAAGTAAAATAAGAATTGAACTCGAAGCAACGAACACCGAAGATAAGAATTACTATATGGTTACTGTTCACAGTCCATTTGCAACATGTGGCAAATGGGCTGTGATCAGTAACCAGGCACTTCAGGGGACAAAAACAAATACAAAAAACCCCTTGATAATTAGGGTGAATGATAGTATAATAGCGCTATATGCAGACCATTCAGCCAGATATTTATTTAAAGTCAGGAGGTGAAACAGGTATGGCACAGGTTATAGTAAGAGAAAATGAGAGTCTTGAAAGCGCTTTAAAAAGATTTAAGCGTTCTTGCGCAAGAGATGGCGTTATGGCAGAAGTAAGAAAAAGAGAACATTACGAGAAGCCAAGCGTAAAGAAAAAAAAGAAATCTGAAGCTGCAAGAAAAAAGGCTAAGAAATACTAAAGCAGTACAGATAAGAGGTGAATTGAATTGTCACTAAAAGAACAGCTTATGTCTGATTTCAAGGATGCAATGAAAGCAAAAGATGAAGTCAGAAAAAACACAATAAGTTTCGCTCGTGCTGCAATCAAGCAGTATGAGATAGACAACCGCAAAGAACTTGATGATGAAGGCATCATTGCGATACTTGCAAAGCAGGTAAAGATGAGAAAAGATGCACTTTCTGATTTTGAGAAAGCCGGCAGAATGGATTTGGCAGATGCATATAAACAGGAAATCGAAGTTTTACAGAAATATCTCCCTGCACAGCTTAGTGCTGATGAAATCAGAGATATAGTTAAAGCTACTGCAGCAGACCTTGGCATCGAAAGCGGCAAGCAGAACATGGGCAAGCTCATGGGTGCTGTTATGGGTAAAGTCAAAGGTGTTGCAGACGGAAACGATGTACGCAAAATCATCGAAGATTTTCTTGCATAGAATTGTAAACAGGATAGAATTAGTCTATCCTGTTTTTAAAATGAAAAGGAGAAACTGTCAGTGACACAAAGCATTAACAATACAGCAAAAGCAATTATAATTGATGATACCTTTGACAGAGGAGAACTGTTCGGCAACTTGGACTGTAATCTGAAGCTCATCGAGGAGCATCTGGGCGTTGTTATCATACAGCGGGACAATATGCTTACAATCAAAGGAAACAAGCTTGATACCGCAGAGAGAGTAATAAACGAGCTTATGAGCCTTATCAAGAAAGGCGAGAAGCTTGATACCCAAAAGGTAACATATATCATAGATTTGTGTAAACAGGGAATATCATATGCAGACAGTCATATGGATAAAGATATAGTGTGCTATACACATATGGGTAAGCCGTTAAAACCCAAGACGCTGGGACAAAAATACTACATCAGAAGTATGCGAAACAAAGACGTGGTATTCGGAATCGGGCCTGCCGGAACAGGCAAGACATACCTTGCAGTTGCAATGGCGGTTAATGCATTCAAGAAAAAAGACGTACAAAAAATAATTCTTGCAAGACCTGCAGTTGAAGCGGGAGAGCGGCTGGGATTCCTGCCGGGAGACCTTCAGGATAAGGTTGACCCGTATCTCAGACCTCTTTATGATGCGCTTTACGATATACTTGGCAGAGACACTGCACTCAGACTCAAAGAAAAAGAAATGATAGAGGTTGTGCCACTGGCTTATATGAGAGGCCGCACATTGGATAACTCCTTCATCATTTTAGATGAGGCTCAGAACACCACAAGAGAGCAGATGAAAATGTTCCTGACACGAATGGGCTTTGGCTCCAAGGTGGTTGTCACAGGCGATGTCACACAGATAGACCTGCCGAGAGGCAAAACCTCAGGACTGACAGAAGCCGTAAAAGTACTCAAAGGCGTAGATGACATTGATTTCTGTTTCCTCAAGGATACAGATGTGGTGCGCCACGAGCTTGTAAAGAAGATAATTAATGCATACGATAAATATTACGAAAAAAATCCACCAAAGGAAGAATAACATATGAATATAACAGTAGATGGTGAAAACTTGCCAAAGCAGGTAATGATGGACAAAATAGAAGAAGCCGCAGAGGCATGCCTTGAACTTGAGAATATAGATATAAACCTGGCAGAAATAAGCCTTACCTTTGTAAATATGCAGCAGATACAGCAGCTCAACAAAGAATACAGGGACATTGACTCTGTTACGGATGTTCTGTCGTTCCCTCAGTTTGAAAGCAAGGATGAGTTTCCTAAAGCTGGAGAGATAATTATGGGAGATGTGGTTATATGCACCGAAAAAGCGATGCTTCAGGCGGAAGAATTCGGACACAGTCCCGAAAGAGAGATAATATATCTTTTTGTACACAGCCTGCTTCACCTTATGGGGTATGACCATATGGAAGAGGACGAGAAACTGATAATGAGGCAAAAGGAAGAAGCCGTGATGAACAGAATAGATCTTGGGAGGTAAGTATGCAGATAGAACAATACGACATAGATTTGTACAATAAGGCAAAAGAAAACCTCAAAAATTCATACTGCCCGTTTTCAAAGTTCCCTGTAAGTGCAATGCTTGTAGGTAAAAGTGGCAGAGTTTATTCGGGTGTAAATATCGAAAACTCATCACTTGGAGCAACAATATGCGCAGAACGGACTGCCATGGTTAAAGCCATATCAGAAGGAGAAAGAGAATTTGACCGCATAGTTATAGCAACTGCAAAGCAGGATGGCTGGCCATGTGGTATGTGCAGGCAGTTTATGTACGAGTTCGCACCGGAACTCAAAGTAGTTTCCGGAACAGACGAAAATCATCTTGAGGCAGTATCATTAAAAGAACTGTTACCTAAAGGATTCAGACTGGAGGAATAATTTGAAATCAGGTTTTATAGGAATCATTGGCAGACCAAACGTGGGCAAATCCACACTGCTGAATTCAATACTCGGAGAGAAAATAGCAATTACAACAGATAAGCCTCAAACCACAAGAAACAGCATCAGAGGCATATACACAAATATCGATGAAACAGGTGACGGTGTTCAGTTCATATTCATAGACACGCCCGGAATACACAAAGCAAGAAACAAACTGGGAAACTTTATGACTGAAACTGCCCTTAATACGTTCAGAGAAGTGGATATACTGCTTTTTCTTGTTGACGATGAGATTGACAAAGGGCCGGGAGACAGATATATTGCAGATAAATTAAAGGACATACCCACTCCCAAAATACTTGTCATAAACAAAATGGATACAATGGATCCAGACAAATACAGCAGAATATATAAATCCTATGACAACATGGGAATATTTAAACATATAATAGGCACATCGGCGCTTAACTCAACCAATGTCAGCAAGCTTATATCTTTGCTTGAAGATATGGCAGACGAAGGACCCATGTATTTTCCGGAAGATATGATAACAGACCATCCGGAAAGATTTATAGTAAGTGAGATAATCAGAGAAAAACTGCTGCTTTACCTTAGAGATGAGGTGCCACACGGAGTCGCTGTCGAAATTGAAAGCTATGAGGAGGAAGGCAGGCTTACCAGAATAGGTGCAGTTATATACTGCGAAAAAAAATCCCACAAGGGGATAATCATAGGCAAAGACGGCAAAAAACTCAAAGGAATAGGCAAAAGCGCCAGAGAAGAAATAGAAGCACTTATAGGTACTAAAGTTTTTTTGCAACTTTGGGTAAAAGTCAGAGAAAACTGGCGTGACAGCGATTTTGCTCTTTCGAATTTTGGATATAAGGAACAAAAATGAAGTTTGAAACTGAAGGCATAGTTTTGAAACAGATAAAGACAGCAGGTGGCAGAAGAATGATTGTACTGCTGTCTGCAAAATATGGCAAGATAAGTGCGGGAAGCCGCATTAATGAAGGTGGCAAGAATAAATCAGCTCTTGCTATGAGACCTTTTACTTACGGCAGATATCAGATATTCAAAAGCAGAGATACATATAATATTGACAGTGCCGAAACCATCAGGAGCTTTTACGGGCTTGGTGAGGATGTTGACAAATATATGGCAGCATCATATGTCCTTGAATTTACCGAAAAAATAATACCGTATGAGCAACCGCAACGGGCAATTACGAAACTTGTATTTGACTTTTTTTCGGAGCTTGAGACACGTGAGAGTAAATATGAAACACTGGTACTTGCATATCAGATTAAGGTTCTCAAGATACTTGGTGTTATGCCTGAGCTTGAATCCTGTATACAATGCGGACAAAGTACAGAGCCTGTTGTATTCAGTATACCGAATGGGGGACTGCTATGTAAAAAATGTTATCAAAACACAGCAAATATTAACGATGACGGATTGATTTATACAATCAAGTTTGATATAGTAGGGATATTAAAGTATTTTATAAAAAAACCTCTTTCTGAATTTAAAAATCTGGCATTGCAAAAGCCGATACTTGATCAGATTGAGGAAATAATAAAAAAATATATTTATTATCATCTCGATGTGGGCAAACTCAAAAGTGAGACTCTCATTGAGGAGAATATCAGGAGGTAATAGCATGGAGATTACATTAGAAAAGATAGAACTGGTCAAAGACAGAACAGGTGTAAGCTACAAAGAAGCGAAGGAAGCTCTTGAAGAATCAGAAGGAAGCGTTGTTGATGCAATAATTGCAATCGAAGAATCCATAGACGAAAAAGCATCCAGGAATTTTGGAAAAAAAGGAGCAGAGATATTAGACAAGATCAAAGCCATCGTCAAAAAAGGCAATG
The DNA here is from genome assembly GCA_964507795.1 of uncultured Oscillospiraceae bacterium. Lineage (GTDB taxonomy): Bacteria > Bacillota > Clostridia > Peptostreptococcales > Anaerovoracaceae > UMGS973. The sequence continues at coordinate 4,673 of CAZDQV010000003.1, forward strand.
TTTCAAAAATCGTAGTCAAAAAAGACGGAGAAATTATTCTCAATGTGCCAATAAACGTGGGTATTGTAAGTACTCTCATCGCACCATTTGCAATTATAATTGCCACAGCAGCCACATTTGGATTCAAATGCAGCATTGAAGTTATCAAAGATGATGGCAGCATAATTGATGTAAGTGAAATGGCAAATGACAAATTTGATGATGTTGTCGAAAAAAGTGCAGTTGTAATTGAAAGTGTCAAAAACAAAAGTACAGATATATATGAGTCAGCCAAAGCCAAAGCAATCGAAAAGAATCTTGACGAAACTTTTGCAAATGTCAAAGACAGAGCAAAGAACCTGACCGAAAAAGCTGTAGATAAAGGCAGCAATCTGTACGAAAACATGAAAACAAAAGCAGCAGAAACCAATATCGATGAGACTTTAGAGACAGTCAAAGACAGAGCAAAGGATATGGCAGAAGCAGCAAAAGCAAGAATAGATGCAGTCAAAGAATCGAAAGATGATTTTGCAATCAATATTGCAGAAGACATAGAAAAAGCTGCAGATGCCGTTGAAGAAGAAATGGCAGAAGAACTTGACAGTGCAGTGAAGATTGTAGATATTACAGACAAGACAGAATAAAAGAAAGCAGGTATTTTTAAAACATGGACAGAGCAGTAACAATGGAAAAAATCGTAGCGTTATGTAAAAACAGAGGATTCATATTCCCAGGCTCCGATATCTACGGAGGACTTGCAAACACATGGGATTATGGTCCGCTTGGAGTTGAATTCAAAAACAACGTCAAAAAAGCGTGGTGGAAAAAATTCGTACAGGAATCAAAATATAATGTGGGGCTTGATGCCGCAATTCTTATGAATCCACAGACATGGGTTGCATCAGGTCATGTTGGCGGATTTGCAGATCCGCTCATTGATTGCAAAGAGTGCAAAGCAAGATTCAGAGCCGACAAGCTCATAGAAGATTATCTGCACGAAAACGGCATAGACGATGTTACTGTTGACGGCTGGCCAAATGAAAAACTCGAAAGCTTTATAGCCGAAAAAAATATTGTTTGTCCTGAATGCGGCAAAAGCAATTTCACAGGCATCAGACAGTTCAACCTTATGTTCAAAACATTTCAGGGTGTTACAGAAGATTCAAAATCAGAGATTTATTTAAGACCTGAAACTGCACAGGGTATATTTGTAAACTTCAAAAACGTGCAGAGATCTGCCCGTAAAAAAATTCCGTTTGGTATTGCTCAGATTGGTAAATCTTTTAGAAACGAAATAACTCCGGGTAACTTCACTTTCAGAACAAGAGAGTTTGAGCAGATGGAACTTGAATTTTTCTGCAAGCCGGGCACAGACCTCGAATGGTTTGCATACTGGAAAGATTACTGTGCAGACTTCCTGAGATCGCTTGGCATGAAAGAAGAACATTTCAAACTTAGAGATCATGAACAGGAAGAGCTGTCACATTATAGCAACGCCACAACAGACATTGAATATCTGTTCCCGTTTGGATGGGGCGAGCTGTGGGGTATTGCAGACAGAACTGACTTTGATTTAAGACAGCACAGTGAGCATTCAGGTCAGGAAATGAATTATGTTGATTCTGAAACAGGAGAAAAATATATACCTTACTGTATAGAGCCATCACTTGGTGCAGACAGAGTTGCACTTGCATTTCTGGTTGAAGCCTATGATGAGGAAACAGTGACAGATGCCAAAGGCAAGGAGGATACAAGAGTCGTTATGAGATTTCATCCTGCTCTTGCACCATTTAAGGCAGCTGTGCTTCCGCTTGCAAAAAAACTTTCAGACATTGCAGAGCCGATTCATGAGGAACTTTCAAAGTACTTCATGGTTGATTATGATGCCTCAGGCTCAATAGGCAAAAGATACCGTCGTGAAGACGAAATTGGTACGCCATTCTGTATCTGCGTTGACTTTGATACAGAAACCGACGGATGTGTAACTGTAAGAGACAGAGACACAATGGAACAGGTTCGTATTCCTGCCAGTCAGGTTCGAAGCTATATAGAACAAAGACTAATATTTTAAATGAAAAGGAGATAAATTATTATGGCGAAGTTTGTTTATTCATTTAATGAAGGCTCCAAAGATATGAGAAGCCTTCTGGGTGGGAAAGGTGCCAACCTTGCAGAAATGACAAAGATTGGTCTCCCGGTACCTTTCGGTTTCACTGTTACTACAGAAGCTTGTAACAATTACTATGACGAAGGTAAAAAAATAAGTGATGCTACAATTGATGAGATTTATGAACATCTTGCAGAACTTGAAACTGTTACAGGCAAAAAATTTGGCAGTGTTGACAATCCATTATTAGTTTCAGTACGTTCAGGTGCTGTATTTTCAATGCCAGGTATGATGGATACCATCCTGAATCTTGGTCTTAATGATGATGCGGTTGTAGGACTTGCAAAACTTACAGAAAACGAAAGATTTGCATACGACAGCTATAGAAGATTTATTCAGATGTTTGGTGATGTCGTGATGGAAATACCTAAGACAAAGTTTGATGCCATATTTGATGCCAAAAAAGAAGAAAAAGGCTGCAAGTACGACGTTGACCTTACAACAGAGGATCTCAAATCAATTATTGCTGACTACAAAGTATTAGTAAAAAACGAAATGGGCAGAGATTTCCCTCAGAACCCTAAAGATCAGCTGATGGAAGCTGTAATGGCAGTATTCAGATCATGGAACAACGAAAGAGCTATTCTTTACAGACAGCTCAACAACATCCCCGGTAACCTCGGAACTGCAGTAAATGTACAGTCAATGGTATTCGGTAATATGGGTGATACATCCGGAACAGGCGTAGCATTCACAAGAAACCCTGCAAACGGTGAAAACAAGATCTTCGGAGAATTCCTTGTAAACGCACAGGGTGAAGACGTAGTTGCAGGTATCAGAACACCTCAGCCTATAGCTGAAATGGAACAGGCATTCCCTGAAGTTTACAAAGATTTCACAAGAATCGCCGAAATCCTCGAAAAACATTATTGTGATATGCAGGATATGGAGTTTACAGTTGAAAGAAACAAGCTGTTTATGCTTCAGACAAGAAACGGTAAGAGAACAGCAGCAGCTGCTGTAAAAATTGCTGTTGATATGGAAAGCGAAGGCCTTATCGATAAGAGAACAGCAGTACAAGACTTGAACCGGGTCAGATAGATCAGCTTCTTCACCCTACATTTGATGAAGAAGAAGTTAAAAAAGCAGAAAGCCTTACAAGAGGCCTTGCCGCATCACCGGGCGCTGCCGCAGGAAGAATCTATTTCAATGCTGCAGATGCTGTAGAAGCTGCTGCAAACGGCGAAAAAGCAGTTCTTGTAAGACTTGAAACATCTCCTGAAGACCTTGCAGGTATGGTTGCTGCAGAAGGTATACTTACTGCAAGAGGCGGTATGACTTCACATGCTGCAGTAGTTGCAAGAGGCATGGGTAAGTGCTGTGTATCAGGATGCTCAGAAATCAAAGTAAACGAGGAAGCCAAAACTTTAGAAGCTGCAGGATATACTTTTAAAGAAGGTGACTATATATCACTCAATGGTACAGACGGAAGCGTATACAAAGGCCTTGTTGCAACAAAAGCTCCTGAACTTTCAGGTGACTTTGGAACTATCATGAAATGGGCTGATGAAATCAGAACATTAAAAGTAAGAACAAATGCAGATAATCCAAGAGACGCAAAACAGGCTGTAGAATTCGGAGCAGAGGGTATAGGCCTTTGCAGAACAGAGCATATGTTCTTCGAAGACGAAAGAATTCCTGCAATCAGAAGAATGATTATGGCAGATACAGAAGAAGAGAGAAGAGAAGCTCTTGCATTCCTGCTGCCATACCAGAAGGGTGATTTCAAAGGAATTTATGAAGTAATGGAAGACAGACCAGTAACAATCAGATTGCTTGATCCACCACTACATGAATTCATTCCTCATACAGATGAAGAATTGCATGACCTTGCAAAGACAATCAACGTGCCTTATGAAAAGCTTGCAAAGAAAGCCGAAGAACTTCATGAGTTCAATCCTATGCTTGGTCACAGAGGCTGCCGTCTTGCAGTAACATTCCCTGAAATAGCTGAGATGCAAGCAGAAGCTATAATTATGGCTGCAATCGAAGTAAGAGCCGAAAAAGGAATTGATATTGTACCTGAGATCATGATTCCGCTGGTAGGTTCAAAAGCAGAGCTTGCAGATGTTAAGAAAACTGTGACAAAGAAGATTGATGAAGTATTTGCAAGAGAGGGCGTAAGCTTCAAATATCTTGTTGGTACCATGATTGAAATTCCAAGAGCTGCACTTACAGCTGATGAAATCGCAGAAGAAGCAGAATTCTTCTCGTTCGGTACAAACGACCTTACTCAGATGACATTCGGTTTCTCAAGAGATGATACAGGAGCTATCATTAAAGAATACAGAAACAAGAATATATTTGAAGAAGATCCGTTCCAGCAGCTTGATCAGGTTGGAGTTGGCAAGCTGGTTAAAATGGCTGTAGAGCTTGGTAAGGAAACAAGACCTAATATCAAACTTGGCATATGCGGAGAGCACGGTGGAGATCCGAAGACTATAGATTTCTGCTACAGAACAGGATTAAACTATGTATCATGCTCACCGTTCAGAGTTCCTATCGCAAGACTTGCAGCAGCTCAGGCAGTTGTAAACAACGAAAAATAAACAATTTAAACAATGTAAAACCGTCTGTCATATGGCAGGCGGTTTTCAAAGTGTGTAGAAATTTTGAAGATTACCTGCATGATATGGTATTGAAATGTATATCGTGGTAAAATGAACAGGTAGGGTATTTTTGATTAGAAAAGAAAGAGGGTTTATGGATAAAGAATTAAAAACAGTAAATACTTTGCTTGATAAATTTTCGATGCAAGAACTCGAAGATGTTATACGTTCAGGACGTGAGTTTAAAAAAATTATGTCATACTACAAATGTGCCATGATGGAGATTGAGACAAAGCTTAGAGTTCTTAATGAAAACATGTCTCTTCAGCATGACAGAAATCCCATTGAAAGTATCAAAACCCGGCTCAAAACCCCCGAAAGCATTATAGAAAAAATGATTAGGAGGGGGATTCCTTTTGATCCGAAAGCGCTTGAAGAGCAGATGTTTGATATAGCAGGTGTCAGGGTAATATGCTCATTTCTCAAAGACGTATATTTCCTTGAGGAACACCTTTTGAGGCAGGATGATGTTGTGCTTGTAGAGAGGAAGGATTACATAGAAACTCCGAAAGCGAACGGATACAGAAGTCTCCACCTTATAGTTTCAATCCCTATATTCCTTGCAGGAGAAACAAGGCTTATGAATGTTGAGATACAGCTCAGGACCATAGCTATGGACTTTTGGGCCAGTCTTGAGCATAAGCTCAAATACAAAAAGAACATCGAATGCACTGATGAAATTGCAGCTGAACTGAAGCAGTGTGCAGAAGAAAGTGCATCACTTGATATTAAAATGCAGAATTTACACAGCAAAATGATAAAGGCGGACTGAATATGGATTATTACAAAGAATCGCTCAGGTTACATAAAAAAACAAAAGGCAAATGGGCAATGAAAAGTAAAATTTCTGTTACCGGTAGAGATGAACTTGCCCTTGCATATACTCCCGGAGTAGCACAGCCTTGTATTGAGATTAAAAATAACAAACAGGATGTATATAAATATACATCCAAGGGAAACACTGTGGCTGTCATCAGTGATGGTTCTGCAGTGCTTGGTCTTGGCAACATAGGCGCAAAAGCAGCAATACCTGTCATGGAGGGCAAAGCTGTATTATTTAAAGAATTTGCAGGCATAGATGCTGTCCCTATATGTCTTGATACTCAGGACACAGAAGAGATAATAAATATAGTCAAGAATATTTCATCAACTTTTGGAGGTATCAATTTAGAAGACATATCTGCACCCAGATGCTTTGAAATAGAAAAACGTTTACAGGACCTGCTTGATATTCCTGTATTTCATGATGATCAGCACGGTACTGCTGTTGTAGTTTCTGCTGCACTTATTAACGCATGCAAAGTCACAGGCAAAAACCTTGCAGACGTCAAAGTCCTGATTTCAGGAGACGGAGCAGCAGGTACAGCAATTACCCGTATGCTTTATTCACTTGGTATCAGAGATATACTGGTATGTGGTATAGATGGCATCATATCTTCAAAACTGACGCTTAACGAAGCACAGAAGAAGCTGCTTGAAATAACCAATCAGGATGATATGAGCGGAAGCATGGCTGACGGCCTTAATGGCAGAGATGTATTTATAGGCGTATCTGCACCACGAATACTGACAGAAGCCATGATAAAAACAATGGCTGACAAACCTATAGTTTTTGCCATGGCAAATCCGGAGCCCGAAATTATGCCCCAGCTTGCAAAAAATGCGGGGGCCGCAGTAGTAGGCACAGGCAGATCAGATTTTGGCAATCAGATAAACAATGTAATGGCGTTCCCTGGCATATTCAGAGGCGCACTTGATGCCAAAGCAGAGAAAATTACAGAAGAAATGAAAGTTGCAGCAGCATATGCACTTGCACAGTTTGTGGGAGAAGACAGACTGTCAACAGACAGAATCCTGCCGGATGCATTTGAAGACGGCATAGCAACAGCTGTAGCAAAAGCTGTAGCAGATGCATGGAGAAACAGATGATAAAGAGAACAGAAAAAGATTCAATGGGAGAAATCCTCGTAGATAACGACAAGCTGTGGGGAGCGCAAACACAAAGAAGCCTTGAAAACTTCAAAATAGGTACAGAAAAAATGCCGCAGGAAATAATCAGAGCAATTACAATAATAAAAAAAGCGGCAGCTGCAGTCAACTTTAATATGGGCAATATGAGTGCAGAAATATCACAGTCCATTACAAAAGCATGTGACAGTATTCTCGAAGGCAATCTCACAGAGCATTTTCCGCTTTCAGTATGGCAAACAGGCAGCGGTACACAAACCAATATGAACGTCAATGAAGTCATATCTCATCTGACTGATTGCAAAGCTCATCCCAATGACCATGTCAATATGTCACAGAGTTCAAATGATGTTTTTCCGTCGGCTATTCATATTGCATGCACCATCGAAATACAGTCAGGATTGCTGCCAGAGCTAAAAGCTCTCGCAGATACATTTGCCATGCTTTCAGACAAGTACAGCAATATTATAAAAACAGGAAGGACACACCTGCAGGATGCGACTCCTTTAACATTCGGACAGGAATTTTCAAGCTGGCAATATGCAATGGATAAATCATATGAAGCAATAAACTGCACTCTGACAGAATTAAAAAATATCCCTTTAGGCGGTACAGCAGTGGGTACAGGTCTTAATGCACCAAAGGGTTTTGATAATGCTGTTGCAAATGAAATATCAAAGCTTACAGGTATTGAATTCAAGACTTCAGATAATAAATTTCATGGACTTGCATTCAAAGATTCGCTTGCAATATGCCACAGCGCCATGAAAACTCTTGCATGTGACCTTATGAAAATTGCCAACGATGTCAGATGGTATGCTGGAGGGCCAAGATGCGGTATAGGTGAGCTTGTAATTCCTGCAAACGAACCGGGAAGCTCCATAATGCCGGGGAAGGTTAACCCTACACAATGCGAAGCACTTACGATGGTATGTGCAGAGGTTATGGGAAACGATGTTACAATTGGAATAGCAGCTTCACAGGGCAATTTCCAGCTCAATGTATATATGCCTGTTATAGCTTTCAATCTGATAAGAAGCATTAGGCTGCTTTCGGATGCAATGAATTCATTTAATATTAACTGTGCAAAAGGAATTGTTGTAAACAAAGAAAAAGTATCGGATAATATGTCAAATTCACTGATGCTTGTAACAGCTTTGAACAAGGTTATAGGGTATGACAAAGCAGCACAAATTGCAAAATACGCTTACAGTAACAATACATCGCTGGAAGAAGCAGCGGTATCACTTGGCATACTCACAAAAGAGCAATTCAGAGAATATGTGAACCCTGAAAATATGATATGAGAGATTTGTATTACCGCAAATCTCTCCGACAAAAAGCCACAAATCTCTCCAATGAGATTGACTTTTTTTGTTTTTGAGGGCATGGTGCAATCCAGGCAACATACAAAAGAGAACTTGTTGATCCTTCTCTTAGAGTAGCTGCACTTGGTATGGAGCCGGAATATTTTGTGGATATACACAAAATACTATTGCAATATATGAATAATTGATGTATAATAATTTGCGTATTTGAATAAATATACAACCATTACATAACAGAAAGGGGCTCAAAATGTACAATGTATTTATTGATGGTGCAGAAGGCACTACAGGACTTAAGATACATGAATACTTTAAAAAAAGAAGTGACATAAACGTCATTAAAATAGATGAGGCAAAGCGAAAAGATTTGGACGAAAGACTTGCTATGATCAAAAAGGCAGACATATCTTTTTTGTGTTTGCCGGATGCAGCTTCACGTGAAATAGCTGCAGCAGCACCTGCTGACTGCAGGATACTTGATACCTCCACAGCACACAGAACAAATGATGATTGGATATACGGTATGCCGGAGTTGTCAAAGGGTCAAAGAGAAAAAATACAGGGAAGCAACAGAGTGGCTGTTCCGGGGTGTCATGCAAGTGGTGCAATCCTTATAATCAAACCGCTTCTTGAGGCAGGATATCTGAGTGCTGATTATCCGTTCTCCATATTTTCACTTACAGGTTACAGCGGCGGCGGCAAAAAAATGATTGCTGATTACGAGAGCTGTGAAACAGTTAGAAGCCCGGGGCAATATGGCATAACTCAAAACCACAAACACCTGCCGGAAATAATGAAAGCGACGGGTCTTAAAACAAGACCGTCATTCATGCCTGTTGTAGGACATTTTTTCAGTGGCATGGAAGTTACAGTGCCTCTTTCGGGAGGATTCCTCAAAAAAGAAATATCTTCAATTAAGGAACTTGGAGATATGTACAAAGAATACTATGCAGACAGCAGAATTGTCAATGTTTTGGATACTACCGGTGAAAACGGATTTATATATTCTGACAGGCTTGCAGGCAGCAACAAATTAGAAATCTCCGTTGAAGGAAACATTGAAAACCCTATTGTTGTTGCAACATATGACAATTTGGGCAAAGGCGCCAGCGGAGCTGCTGTACAGAATATGAATATTATGCTTGGAATAGATGAAACGAAAGGACTTATATAAATGAGCAATATCAAATATAAAGAAGGGGGAGTATGCAGTGCCAAAGGCTTCAAAGCGGCAGGCACAATTGCAGGCTTTCGCAAAAACAAAACAAAAAAAGATCTCTGCCTTATAGTCAGCGACTGTATGTGTTCTGCTGCGGCAGTATATACAACCAACAAGGTAAAGGGTGCACCCATAGAGGTGACAAGAGAGCACATAGCTGATGGCAAAGCCAGAGCAATCATATGCAACAGTGGCAATGCAAACACATGCGCACCTGAAGGGATATTTGTAGCACAGGAAACATGCAGACTTGCGGCCGAAGCTCTCGGCATAAACCCAGAGGACATGGCTGTATGTTCAACAGGAGTTATAGGTGAAAAACTTGCTGTAGAGCCTTTCAAAAATGGAATACCAGTGCTTGCAAACAATCTTTCATATGATGGCTCGGATGATGCTGCTGCAGCTATAATGACTACAGATACCATGGCAAAATCCATTGCAGTAGAGTTTGAGCTTGATGGAAGGAAATGTACTATAGGCGGCATTGCCAAGGGAAGTGGCATGATTAATCCCAATATGGCTACAATGCTCTCATTTATAACTACTGACGTTAATATATCACCTGCCATGCTCCAAAAAGCACTGAACAAGGATATTAAAACAAGCTTCAACCAGATATGTGTTGATGGTGACACATCTACAAATGATACTGTCATAATCATGGCAAATGCAATGGCTCAAAATAATATCATTAAAAATGAAGGCGATGACTTTGATATGTTCTGCGAAGCACTTTCTGAAGTTACAGTATACCTTTCAAAAAAAATGGCAAGAGACGGAGAAGGTGCAACAAAACTTATCGAATGCAATGTTACAGGTGCTGCAGATGAGTATACAGCACAGAAGGTAAGCAAATCCGTTATTTCTTCAGATTTACTCAAAGCCGCAATATTTGGAGCAGATGCAAACTGGGGCAGAGTGCTTTGTGCGATAGGATATACAGAAGGAGAATTCTCTGTTGATAATATTGATGTTACAATGAGCTCCTCAAAAGGATCTGTGACCGTATGCAAAGCCTCGGAAGCTGCAGAATACAGCGAGGAAATAGCAACAGAAATTCTATCTGAAGAAGAAATCACAATAAATATAAATATGAATCAAGGTAATTCATCCGCTTCAGCATGGGGCTGTGACCTGACATATGACTATGTTAAAATTAATGGTTCATACAGAAGTTAAATGGGAGAATAATGATTATGGTAAAACAAAAATATCTTGACAAAGCAGAGATACTGATAGAGGCACTGCCATATATACAGCGTTTCAGCGGTAAAATAATTGTTATCAAGTATGGCGGCAGTGCGATGCTTGATGATGAACTCAAAATGAAAGTGATTGAAGATGCTGTTCTGCTTAAACTTGTGGGGTTCAAACCGGTAATCGTTCATGGCGGTGGCAAAGAAATAAACAGGTGGGTTGACAAAGTCGGAATGAAGCATGAATTCATAGACGGATTCAGAGTGACAGACAGCAACACTATGGAGCTTGTTGAAATGGTGCTCTCTAAAGTAAACAAAGAGCTTGTTGCAAAAGTGCAATCTCTTGGAATTAATGCAGCAGGCATAAGTGGCAAAGACGGCGGACTCATCAAAGTAAAAAAGAAAACTCCCGGAGGCAAGGATATAGGATATGTTGGAGATATAACAAGTGTTGATACAAAAATAGTAGAAGATCTTATCGAAAAAGATTTCCTTCCGATTATCTTTCCATTGGGAATGGATGAAAAATTTAATACATACAATGTGAATGCAGACGAAGCAGCATCAGCAATAGCGATGGGCCTTCATGCCGAAAAGCTTGTTTATCTTTCAGATGTTGAAGGAGTCAGAGAAGATCCTGACGACCCGGATTCTGTACTTTCAGAGCTGTTTGCCCATGAAGCGGAAGAACTGATAGCAAAAGGAATTATTTCGGGTGGCATGCTCCCTAAGATACAAAACTGTATTGATGCACTTAAAGGTGGCATTACAAGAATACATATAATGGATGGAAGAATCCCTCACAGCCTGCTTCTGGAGATATTCACAAACAAAGGTATAGGTACGGCGATATTAAGTGACGAGGAGGAGAAATTCTGGGATGGAAAACATTGATATCAAAAAAACTGACAAAGAAAAAATAGTAAACACATACGCAAGATATGACCTCGCTGTAAAGCAGGGAAAAGGTGCTGTATGCACTTCGTATAATGGCAGAGAATATATAGATTTCACATCAGGAATAGGAGTGAATTCTCTTGGTTTTTGTGATGAAGGCTGGATTAATGCAATAACCACGCAGCTTAACAGACTGCAGCATATTTCCAATCTGTTTTATACGGAGCCGCAGGTAAAAGCAGCCAAGCTTCTGACATCAAAAACAGGAATGACAAAAGTTTTTTTTGGTAATTCCGGAGCAGAAGCAAACGAAGCAGCAATCAAAACAGCCAGAAAATACGGAAGCAAAATCAAAGGCAATACCCTTAACAAAATAGTTACTCTTGTTAATTCATTTCATGGCAGAACAATGGCAACCATAACAGCCACAGGGCAGGAGCACTATCATCAGTATTTCACTCCATTTGTAGAAGGCTTTGATTATTGTGAAGCGGATAATATAAAACAGCTTGAAGAGCTTGTTGACAATAACACCTGCGCGGTAATGCTTGAAATGATACAGGGTGAGGGCGGAGTTATTGCTCTCTCAGAAGAGTTTGTAAAAGCAGCCGAGAAATTGTGCAGAGAAAAAGACATACTTCTCATAATTGACGAAGTGCAGACAGGCATAGGAAGAACAGGAAAGCTGTTTTGTTATGAACATTATGGAATAAAGCCTGATATGGTTACATTTGCAAAAGGTGTAGGTGGCGGACTGCCGATAGGAGGAGTGCTGTTTAGTGATAAGTGCTGTAATGTGCTTGAACCTGGAGATCATGGCACTACATATGGAGGCAATCCTGTTGTATGTGCGGGAGTCGTTGAAGTTCTTTCGAGAATTGACAGTGAATTTCTTGCTGAAGTGAATGCAAAGAGCGAATATATCAGAAACGCTCTTGCAGATATTTCTCAAATTGAAGAAATCACAGGCAAAGGACTTATGATAGGGTTGAAACTCAAAGAAAAAAAAGCTTCTGATGTAGTGTCGCAGGCAATGAATGAAGGCTTGCTGCTTCTCACTGCAAAAGACAGAGTAAGACTTCTGCCGCCTCTGACAATTACTTATGACGAAATAGATAGAGGTCTTGCAATACTAAAAAAAGTATTATGATTTTTTGGTAAAGAGATGATTGACGGTGGTTGACATCTCTTTTTATAAATCAGAAAAAGAAGCAACAGAATCTTTGGAGACTGATGCTGTGTTTGAAGAAATAGATTGAATACGACTTTGTCCATGCTTGACACATCGTTTGCCGAGTTAGTCAGTGGAAAGATTATATCAAAATCACTCCAAGAGTTTGAAACAAAGAAATAAGGGCAGTATTGGTTTTCAGAAAAAAGCTGATGCGACCTGTTGTCAATCTGGCAGGCATCATTTTTTTGTCGAACCTATTGACATTTAATGTGAAAGATGATAGCATACAATAATAGTTAGGACGACTAACTATTATTAAAGTGAAGATTAGACATCTAATCAATAATTAAAAAGGAAGGTACAAAAACATGTTATATGATCAGATTGCAGAAATCGTAGCAGAGCACTTGGATTGTGAAGTTTCAACCATCAAAAAGGAATCAAAATTTGAAGATCTGGGTATCGATTCACTCGATGCGGTAGAACTGGTTATGAAGCTTGAAGAAGGTCTTGGAATCCAGCTTGATCTGGACAGAAACCTTGATACAATCGATGACCTTGTAAAATTTGTTGAAGAAAAGGCAGCGAAATAATGGAAAACAAAACACTTGAAAATCTTGTCGGAATCAAATATCCGATTTTTCAGGGCGGTATGGCATGGATTGCAGATGCAAAGCTTGCATCTGCGGTTTCCAATGCCGGAGGTCTTGGAATCATCGCAGCAGGCAATGCTGACGGTGACTATGTGAGAACACAGATAAGAGAAGCCAAAAAACTTACAGATAAGCCTTTCGGACTTAATATTATGCTTTTAAGTCCTTTTGCTGATGACATTGCGGATATAGCAGTGGAAGAAGGCGTGGCTGTAATTACTACAGGTGCGGGAAATCCTACAAAGTACATGAAAAAATGGAATGAAGCCGGGATTAAAGTTATTCCTGTAGTGCCATCTGTTGCTTTTGCCAAGCTTGCCGAAAGAAGCGGTGCCGCTGCAGTAATTGCAGAAGGGGGCGAAAGTGGTGGACATATAGGAGAGCTTGCAACGATTACATTAGTACCGCAGGTATGTGATGCTGTATCAATTCCTGTAATAGCTGCAGGCGGTATAGCTGATGGTAGAGGCATTGCAGCCGCATTTGCACTTGGTGCATGCGGAGTACAGCTTGGAACAAGATTCCTTACAGCATACGAATGCTGTGTGCATGAAAACTACAAAAACAAAGTTCTCAAAGCAAATGATACTGCAACAATAGTCACAGGAAGAAGACTGGGACATCCTGTAAGAAGTATCAAAAATCCGTTTTCAAGGGATTACCAGAAGGTAGAGTATACAGATATATCTGATGAAGAACTTGAAAACAAAGCTGCGGGAGCACTCAGAAAAGCCGTAGTTGACGGCGACGAAAAAAACGGCTGTTTCCTTTCAGGACAGATAGCAGGACTTGTTACGAAAGAAGAATCCTGTGAAGATATAATTAAGGATCTTGTGGAAGACACCAAGAGAATTCTGGAGGATTTGACCAAATGGGTAAAATAGGATTTGTTTTTGCAGGTCAGGGGGCACAGTATACAGGAATGGGCGAAAGCCTTTCAAAATGCAGTAATGCTGCATCTGAGCTTTTCAAAAAAATTGACAGTGTCAGACCTGAGACATCAAAACAGTGCTTTAAAGCAAATACTGAGCAGCTTATGAAAACTGATGTGACTCAGCCTTGCGTATATACTGTTGACCTGGCATGTGCATATGCTCTCAAAGAAAGAGGAATCACAGCAGATGCTGTGTCGGGTTACTCTCTTGGAGAGCTTGCGGCACTTACATTCGCAGGAGCATTTACACCAGAAGAAGGTGTGAAACTTGTAGCGGCAAGAGGAGATGCAATGCAAAAGGCTTCTGAGCTTCACAAAACAGGCATGATGGCTGTTTTGAAGCTTGACGATGACAAAGTTGATCAGATTGCTTCAAAATATGACGAAGTATATCCAGTAAACTTCAATTGCAAAGGACAGGTATCCGTTGCAGGATTAAGTGACCAGCTTGCCGAGTTTGGCAAGGAAATAAAAGCAAACGGAGGCCTTATCCGCATTCTTGAAGTTGCAGGAGGATTTCATTCACCATTTATGCAAAGCGCAGTCACAGAGCTGAGTGACCTGTTTCAAAATGCTTCTGCAGCTGAGGCACAGATACCTGTATATGCAAATTGTACAGGTGAAAAATATCAGGGAAACTATGCAGATACAATGCTCAAACAGATAGTAAGCCCTATATTGTGGCAAAAATCAATTGAAAACATGATAGCAGACGGCATAGACACATTTATAGAAGTGGGGCCTGGAAACAGGTTGACCAAAATGATAACAAGAATTTCAAAAGATATAACTATGCTCAATGTTGAGAATGAGGAAACTCTTGAGCTTGCAGTTAAGATAGCGGGAGGACAAAAATGATTTTGAAAGACAAAAAAGCCCTGATTACAGGAGGCAGTCAGGGAATAGGGAAAGCAACAGCGCTCAAACTTGCATCAGAAGGTGCAGATATTGCAATTATACATATGGGCAGCGAAGAAGATGCAAATGCAGTATGTGAAGAAATAAAAGCAATGGGCAGGCAGGCGATTGCATATAGAGCGGATGTTGCTGATTTTGATGGAATCAAAGAAGTTGTTTCTGAAATAATAAAGGAATTTGCAAGAGTAGATATTCTTGTCAACTGTGCAGGTATTACAAGAGATGGGCTTGTTGCAATGATGAAAGAAGAAAATTTTGATGCTGTAATAGGTGTAAACCTCAAAGGCACTTTTAATATGATCAAGCACTGTATGCCATATTTTATCAAACAAAGAAGTGGCAAAATAGTAAACGTATCCTCAGTTTCCGGAATCATGGGAAATGCGGGACAGGCAAATTACAGTGCCTCAAAAGCGGGAGTTATAGGATTGACTAAATCAACAGCCAAGGAACTTGCATCAAGGGGCATATGCTGTAATGCTATTGCTCCGGGATTTATTGCAACAGATATGACTGCAAATCTTGCAGACAATCCTTTGATTGCACAGATTCCTATGAAGAGAATGGGTACAGCTGAGGAAGCTGCAAACCTCATATTCTTCCTGTCATCACCGCTTTCAGATTACATCACAGGTGAAGTAATCAAAATCGACGGCGGAATAGCCATGTAGGAGTAGAGCAATGAATAGAAGAGTAGTAGTTACAGGGCTTGGCATAGTAAGTCCTTTGGGAAGTGATATTGATACTTTCTGGGGAAACATTAAAGCAGGCACAAATGGAATAGGGCAGATTACCAAATTTGACACTTCAGAATATGCTGTCCATATAGGTGCGGAAGTCAAAGGCTTTGATGTCCTTGAATACATGACTAAACCAGAATCAAGAAGAAGTGACCTCAATGTTCATTATGCAGTAGGCGCAGCAGCCCAGGCCGTTTCAGACTCAGGCATTGAAGGAAATTTTGAACCCGAAAGAGCAGGAGTATATTTCGGTTCAGGTATAGGTGGCATAGGAACTTTTGAGGAAGTGTTTGAAAAACTTCTAAACAAAGGCCCAAGATTTGTTTCTCCATATTTCATTCCCATGATGATACCTAATATGGCCGCAGGCACTATAGCAATCAGATATGGCTGCCAGGGTCCGGCACTTCCTGCTGTAAGCGCGTGCGCATCGGGCACCAATGCCATTGGTGAAGCTCTCAGAGCTATCCGTCACGGATATGCCGATGTAATGATTACAGGAGGTACAGAAGCTACAATCACAAGATCGAGCCTTGCAGGCTTTATCAATATGCAGGCTTTGAACATTACTGATGATATAAATCATGCTTCATTGCCATTTGATGCAAGAAGAGCGGGATTTGTAATGGGCGAAGGCGCAGGTGCACTGGTACTTGAAAGTTATGAACACGCCAAAGCAAGAGGAGCCAGGATATATGCAGAGCTTTGCGGATATGGCTCCACATGTGATGCATATCACATGACGGCACCAGATCCTGAAGCTGTAGGAGGCACTGCAGCAATCAGAAATGCTTACGCAGAAAGCGGTCAGTGTGCACCAGAAAAGATATATATCAATGCACACGGTACAGGCACCCCTTTAAATGACAAGGCAGAGACTAAAGCTATCAAAAAAGTATTCGGAGAGGACGCTGCAAAGATAAAAATCAGTTCAACCAAATCAATGACAGGCCATATGCTTGGCGCCGCAGGTGCTGCAGAAGCCGTAGTTTGTGTAAAAGCCTTGCAGGAGGGTATAATACCGCCTACTATTGGCCTTGAAGAACCTGATCCTGAATGTGATCTTAACTATACACCGTTAAAGGCACAAAAAGCAGATATTGAGCTTGCAATGTCAACATCACTTGGATTTGGCGGACACAACGCATGCATATCCTTCAAGAAAGGAGAATAACAGATGAACAAAGAAGAATTAATGCAAATACTGCCTCATAGAGACAATATGCTTCTTGTAGAAGAAGGTTATGTCGAAGGCGAAAAATCGCATGGTAAATATCATGTAAGAGGTGATGAGTGGTTTCTCCAGGGACATTTCCCGGGCAAACCTGTAGTTCCAGGAGTTATACTCTGTGAAATGTTGGCACAGTCATGCTGCGTATTGCTTTCTGATGCGATGGAGGAAGGAATGACGCCTTTCTTTACAGGACTCAAAGAAGTAAGATTCAAGACTCCCGTACTTCCAGGAGACACATTTGAATCAGAGTGTGAAATCACAAACAAAAAACCTCCTTTCTATTTTGCAAAGGGCAAAGGTTTTGTAAATGGCAAACTCGCAGTTAAAGCAGAGTTTTCATTTGCACTAATCAAAGAGGAAAAATAGCATGAAAGACAGACTTGTAATAACAGGTATGGGAGCTGTGACACCTATAGGAACAGGTGTCACGGAATACTGGGACAACCTGGTATCCGGCAAAAGCGGCATATGTGAAATCGAAGGAATAAATACGGAACACATGGTGGTAAAAATTGCAGCCCAGGCAAAAGATTTTGATCCGAAGGATTTTATGCCACGCAAAAAAACAGGAGAAATGGACAGATTCATGCAAATGGCATTTGCCGCTGCAGATGAAGCCATTAAGTCGAGCAAGATTGAAATAGACCCCTTCAGAACAGGTATTACAGTAGGAACAGCTCTTGATGGATTTTGCACTATAACATCTACACAAAAAAAATACGAAACTTCATCAATAAAAAAAGTAACGCCCAGATTCCTTGCAAAATCTCTTGGCAATATATGCGGTTGCCACATAGCAATGGCAAACAATATCAAAGGCCCGTCAATGACTGTCAACACAGCATGCGCCTCAGGAGGAGACGCTGTTATGCTTGCTGCAATGATGATTATGACAGGCCAGGCTGATACAATGGTAGTTGCAGGTGGCGAATGTGCAATAGATGAAATACTTATACAAAGCCTTATATCAGCACAGGCTCTCTCACAGACAGGCAGCAGGCCATTTGACACATCAAGAGACGGATTCGTGATAGGAGAAGGTGGCGGTGCACTCGTAATAGAGAAAGAATCACATGCCCTTGCCCGTGATGCCAAAATACTTGCTGTTCTTGCAGGATGGGGCAACAATAATGATGCCTATCATGAAGTATCTCCAAGGCCTGACGGAGAAGGTGAAAAAAGATGCATGTTGCAGGCTATTGAAACAGCGGGAATCAAAGCTTCAGATATCGGATACATCAATGCTCACGGCACAGCAACTGTCAAAGGAGACGAAGTGGAGGTTCTCTCACTTGGAGAACTTTTTGGCAAAGAAACCGTTGTTGGTTCAACCAAGGGAGCTACAGGCCATATGATGGGAGCAGGAGGAATCACTGAGGTTATATCCTGCATTAAATCCATCGAGACAGGCATCATACCTCCTACACTGAATTTAAAGAATCCTATATCCGAAAACATGTGCTTTGCATGCGATAATGCAATTAATAAAGACATCGAATATGCCATGTCCAACGCATTTGGTTTTGGCGGACAAAACTCCAGCATAATAGTTGGAAAATACAGATAACAGATACAGCCTCTGAAAGGTATATTTCAGAGGCTTTGTTGTTAGTAAACTATTCCTAAAATGTTGTAAAAACAAGAGTGAAATGGTATAATGAATAATGATTTTGATTTGAATTGTTACTATATCAATACAAGAGGTGTTTATGAGTCAGAGCAAAGATGATAAATATGGTATTATCAAAATTTCAGATGAGGTTATATCAATCTGTGCTGTAAATGCTGCACTCAAGACAAATGGAGTGCATGAATTAAGCGGTGGGCTCATTGATAACCTTTCCAGAAACATATTGGGAAATGAACCTCCATCAAAAGGCATTAAAATTTCCAGAGATGAAAACAATGTTGAAATAGATGTATTCCTGATTGTTGATTACGAAGTTAAAATACCTGATGTTGCCTGGAAAGTACAGGTAAACGTCAAAAATGAAATAGAGCAGATGACAGCTTTGACGGTTACAGCTGTAAACATCCATGTACAGGGCGTTCATCTGCCTGATGAGGAGGAACATTAATGACAAGGGAAGCAGCCAGAGAACTGCTTATGCAGCTTATTTTTCAAATGGGAGTGCAAAAAGATTTTTCGGACGAACTGAAACAGAGGTTTTTGAGAGACTACAAAATCAATCCAAAACAAAAGAAATACATTGATGATATGCACAATGCAATATCAGACAATCTTGAAGATATAGACAATCTGATAAACAAAGCAAGCGATGGCTGGAGTACAGAACGAATGGCCAAATCAGACCTTGCCATATGCAGAGTGGCTATAGGTGAGATTCTTTTTGCACAGGATATTCCTGAAGCAGTATCTGTTAATGAGGCAGTAGACCTTGCCAAAAAATTCGGAACAGACAATTCACAAAAGTTTGTAAACGGATTACTTGGCAAAGCAGTTAAATTAAAAAATGAAAAATAGAGAATGTATATTAGGTATAGATACAAGCAATTATACGACATCTGTTGCAGCAGTTGACAGCAGCAACAACATAATTTCTGACAGAAGACAGCTTCTGAAGGTAAAACAGGGCGAAAGAGGACTGAGGCAGTCTGACGCCCTTTTTCAACATATTGCAAATCTGCCATTGCTGATAAAAAACCTCAAGACAGACATTTCAGAATATGTTATCAAAGCTGTTTCAGTCTCATCAAAACCAAGACCCGTTCACGGTTCATATATGCCTGTATTTAATGCAGGCATATCAGCAGGCAGCACGATTGCTTCAATACTTGAAGTACCATTATACAGATTTTCTCATCAGGAAGGTCATATTGCAGCAGTTAAAGCCGAAAGCAGCTTTGCAAATGAAACAGAGCTTTTGTGCTGCCACCTTTCTGGCGGCACCTGTGAAATTCTCAAATGTACTGATGAGAGAATACAAATAATCGGAGGAAGTCTTGATATATCATTCGGTCAGCTTTTAGACAGAACCGGAGTCGCGCTCGGGATGGATTTTCCATGCGGCAGCAAGCTCGACAAAGTTGCACTCAAAACAGACAAAAGTGCAGATATCATGACTCCGATTAAAATCAAAGATTGTCATTTCAATCTATCAGGAACAGAAACTCAGATATTGAGAATTATCGCATCCAAAGACAAATTGGCTGATTACGGCCTGCTGATCAGAAACCTGTTTGACAGAATTACAATATGCCTTGCTGAAGCTGTTAATCAGTCGGCTGCAGTATCAGGAATAAACAAAATTCTGTTTGCAGGAGGTGTTTCAGCAAGTAAATATATACGCGATGAAATCGGCAGATATATTAATCCTGATATTTCATACGAATTCGGCAAGGCGGAGCTTTCATCAGACAATGCTGTCGGCACAGCCCTGCTTGGAGGAGCATATTTATGGCAGCAAAACCTATAAAAGTTTCACAGCTTAACAGCTATATCAAAAGAATTGTGCAGGCGGATCCGTTGCTTGGAAACATTTGCGTTACAGGAGAAGTATCAAATTTGAAATATCACAGCAGCGGTCATGTATATTTTTCATTAAAAGATGAAAAAAGCAGGATAAACTGTTTTCTTTCATCAGATAATATGCAATATATACGTTATGAGCTTTCGGAAGGAATGGATATAGTTGTAAACGGATATATATACATATATGAAAAAGGCGGCAGCTATTCAATAAACGTCAGAGATATTGAAGTATTTGGTACGGGAGCATTAAGTATTGCTTTTGAGAACCTCAAAAAAAAATTGTCTGATGAAGGTATTTTTGATGAGGCACACAAAAAACCTCTTCCTGCTTTTCCACGAAGCATAGCAGTTGTAACATCTGACACAGGAGCTGCTGTTAGGGATATAGTCAAGATAATCAAGACAAGAAACAATATTGTTAATATATACATATGCCCTGTGCTTGTGCAGGGAGCAAATGCTGCAGCTGATATTTCATCTATGATAGATGAAATAAACGAAACAATGCCATGGCTTGATTTGATAATTACAGGCAGAGGAGGTGGCTCTGCAGAGGAACTGTGGGCATTTAACGAAGAAATTGTTGCAAGAAGCATATACAATTCAGATATACCTGTAATATCCGCTGTAGGACATGAAACAGATTTTACAATAGCAGATTTTGCTGCAGACAAAAGAGCAGAAACGCCTACTGCCGCAGCTGCAATGGCTGTACCTGATACGGTTTTGCTCATGAATTATTGCAATGACATGGCAAAGAACCTTGAAGTTGATATTGAAAAATACATTGCGATGAAACAGATGCAACTTGAAAGCATGAACAAAAGCTTTTTCACTTTGCAGACAGAAAACATACTGCAGCTTTATTCATTGCGAACTGAGAATCTGTATAATGAAATAACAGCTTGCACAGAGTCTGTTATAAATGATAATATGAATCATATTTATAAATGCAAAGAAATTATCGAAACACTTAATCCAAAGAGAATAATGGCAAGAGGATACTTTGCGGTTTCAGACAAAGACGGCAGACTTTTATCATCTGCAGCTGATTTATACCAAAATGATACAGTAACAATCACTGCAGCAGATGGCAGTGCAGAGGCAACTATACTGTCTGTAAGGAGGAATAACTGATGGCAAAATTTGAAGAAGCATTGAAAGGACTCGAAAAAAGTGCTGAGGACCTCAAAAAAGAAGGCAATACACTCGATGAAACTCTCAAAACTTACGAGGCCGGTATGAAATATTATGAACAATGCAGTGAAATATTAAACGATGCAAAACAGAAAATCCAAATTTACAAAAGGAAGTGAATTTTATATGAAAAACATTATGTACTACAATTACAAAGATCTTATCGAAGAGCATCTTCTTGATTTCCTTCCTGAAATAGATCACAAAAGTATTACTCTTTATGAAGCAATGAAATACAGTCTAAGTTCCGGAGGGAAGCGCATAAGACCTGTACTGATGCTTGCAGCATGTGATTTTGCGGGAGGAGATATAAATCTGGCACTTCCTTATGCATGCGCAGCTGAATACATTCATACATATTCTCTGATACATGATGACCTTCCGGCAATGGATAATGATGATTTAAGAAGAGGTATGCCGACAAATCACAAGGTTTATGGTGACGCTATAGCGATTTTGGCAGGCGACGGGCTCTTGACAAGTGCATTTGAAGCAATGAACAAGGATATGCTCCTGTACCTTGATACCCCTGAAATGCTCAACAGAAGAGTCAGAGCATCATATGAGCTGGCAAAGGGGGCAGGCTGCAGAGGAATGGTTGCAGGACAGGTTGCAGACATAGAAGGCGAGGGTACTCACTGCTCCAAAGAACTCCTTGAATATATCCATGTAAACAAAACTGCAGCACTACTTGTTTCAACAATCAGAGCAGGTGCTTATCTTGGTGGTGCAGACAAAGCAACTTTAGCGGATCTGACAACATATGGCGAGCAGCTTGGATTGCTTTTTCAAATTACGGATGATATGCTCGATGCCTGTGGCAATGAAGAAGAAATGGGCAAAAAAACAGGTGTTGACGTTGCCAAAAACAAAGTTACCTATGTTTCACTTTATGGCATAGAAAAAACACGAAAAATGGCTGAGGAACTTGCAGAAGAAGCACGTAAAACCATAGCCGGATATTACGATAATGCAGAGGTATTCAATGATATAATTGACGACGTGCTGACGAGGACAAAATAATGACAGACTTATTAAATTACAGCTTTCCGTACGATCTTAAAAACATGACAGAAGAAGAGCTGAAAACTTTGAGCAGTGATATCAGAAATTTTTTAATAGATTCCGTATCAAAAACAGGAGGACATCTTGCTTCAAACCTTGGAATCGTAGAGCTTACAATAGGAATTCACAAAGTGTTTGACAGCCCTGAAGACAAAATAGTATGGGATGTGGGACATCAGTCATACGTGCACAAAATCCTTACAGGCAGAGCTGACAAATTTGATACACTGAGACAGACAGACGGCATAAGCGGCTTCCCGAAGACTTCTGAAAGCCCGCATGATATATTTGATACCGGACATGGCAGCAATTCTGTTTCACTTGCAGCGGGACTTGCTGCAGCCAGAGATCTCAAAGGAGAAAATCACAATGTAATTGCTGTAATCGGTGACGGTGCGCTTACAGGTGGTATGGCATATGAAGGACTTAACAACCTGGGGTTTTTAAAATCAAAAACTATAGTCATTCTTAATGACAACGGCATGTCAATCTCCAAAAACACAGGTGCCATATCAATGCATCTTAACAAACTCAGAGTTTCATCAAAATATCTGAATGCAAAAGAAAACATCAAAAGAGCTCTGAACAATGTTCCTGTTGTAGGTAAAGACCTTGCACAGGGAGTTTCCCATATCAAAAACTCCCTCAAATACGCATTTGTCGACGGGGGTGCTATCTTTGAAGAACTCGGAATTACATACGTTGGGCCGATAGATGGAAATGATATATCCAAAGTAATAGAAATACTTGAGATAGCCAAAGAATCATCAGAACCTGTACTCATTCATGCCATCACAAAAAAAGGCAAGGGTTACAGGCAGGCCGAAGAAATGCCCAACAAATTTCATGGCATTGGACCTTTTGATGCTGATACCGGTATTGCGCAATCTTCCGGTGAAACTTACTCATCCGTGTTTGGTAAAAAACTTGTGAATATGGCACTTGCAGATAAAAGAATCACTGCAGTATGTGCGGCTATGACAGAAGGCACCGGGCTTGGCATTTTTTCAGAGACATTTCCAGACAGAACTTTCGATGTGGGCATTGCTGAAGAGCATGCTGTATCATTTGCTGCAGGACTTGCAAGGAACGGACTCAAGCCTGTAGTTGCAATATATTCTACATTTTTGCAGAGAGCTTATGATCAGATTATGATGGATGTGGCACTTCAAAACCTGCCTGTAATATTTGCAGTTGACAGAAGCGGCAATGTGGGTGCGGATGGAGAAACTCATCATGGCACATTTGATCTGTCATATCTGACACAGATGCCCAATATGACGGTACTTGCTCCCAAAGATTATGAAGAGCTGGAACTCATGATGGATTATGCTGTAACTCTCGACAGCCCGTGTGCAATCAGATATCCAAGGGGCAGGCAATCTGAATTTCCTGCAGAGCTGAAGGCGCAGCCTCTTGACATGACAAAATCTCAGGTATTCATCACAGGTCGTGATGTTGAAATCTGGGCCTGCGGCAAGATGACTGCAACCGCAGTTGAGGTATTCAGAATACTTGACAGCAAAGGCATCAGTTGCGGTGTCATAAATGCCAGATTTGTAAAACCTCTTGATACAAAAACTTTGTTTGAATCAGCACAAAGAACCAAGCTTATTGTAACTGTTGAAGACAATATACTTGCAGGGGGCTTCGGTACACAGGTGTCGTCCACACTTTCAGGCAGCGATACAAAAGTATATTCATTCGGCTGGCCGGACAAATTCATCGAGCATGGCATGAGCAGCCAATTATTCAAAAAATATGGGCTTGATGCAGACTCAATAGCAGAAAGGATAGTTGATTTAATTGAAAGCTAAAAAAGAAAGACTTGATGTTTTACTTGTTGACAAAGGCTGTTTTCAATCTAGAGAAAAAGCCAAAGCTGCCATCATGGCAGGAATTGTTTTTGTAAATGGCAACAAGATAGATAAAGCGGGAACAACCGTTGAAACTGATTCTGAGATATTCATAAAAAACAATATATGCCCCTATGTAAGCAGAGGCGGACTCAAGCTTGAAAAAGCCATAGAGCTTTATGGATTTTCTCTTGAGGGTGCAATATGTGCAGATATAGGTGCTTCAACAGGCGGATTTACAGACTGCATGCTACAAAATGGAGCAGATAAGGTTTTTGCAATAGATGTGGGTTATGGGCAGCTTGACTGGAAGCTCAGAAATGACAGCAGAGTAATCAACATGGAAAAATGCAATATCAGATATCTTGATTTTGATACAATAGATAAGGACATTGACTTTATCTCAATCGATGTTTCATTTATATCACTGAAACTCGTATTACCTGTAGCGTCGCAAATGCTTGCTGATAAAGGCAAGCTCGTATGCCTTGTAAAACCCCAGTTTGAAGCAGGCAGACAGCAGGTTGGTAAAGGTGGCATTGTAAAGGATATCAATGTTCACAAAGAAGTTATACAAAATGTAATACAATATGGTATTGATGCAGGTCTTTATTCTTATGGCCTCACATATTCCCCTGTAAAAGGAGCAAAAGGAAATATAGAATATCTTCTTTATATGAAAAAAGAAAACACAGAAGGCCAGGTTACAGTAGACGATATAAACTTTATTGCAGAAG
This sequence comes from uncultured Oscillospiraceae bacterium, assembly GCA_964507795.1. GTDB lineage: Bacteria > Bacillota > Clostridia > Peptostreptococcales > Anaerovoracaceae > UMGS973. The sequence goes on from CAZDQV010000003.1 coordinate 30,040, forward strand.
TTTCTCATAGTGAATTAAAATAAAACAGCGGCAAAAGGAGGGTTTTAAGAGATGCAATTATCAGACAGAGTACAATCAATGCAATTTTCACCGATAAGGCGGTTTAACATATATGCTAATGAAGCCATAAAACAGGGAGTTAAGGTTTACAAAATCAACATTGGACAGCCTGATGTTGAAACACCTCCATGTTTTATGGATGCAATTAAAAACTACGACAAAAAAGTTATAGCATATGCTGAGTCTGGCGGTGTCACAGAGCTTCAGGATGCAATAGCAGCTTATTTCAAATCATATGGCATGAATTATTGTAAAGACGATATGATTATAACAACAGGAGGCTCTGAAGCGCTCAACATGATTTTTACAAGCATATTAAACCAGGGCGATGAAGTAGTGATAGCTGAACCTTTTTATACAAATTATCATACATTCATAACCTCTGCAGGAGGCAGAGTTGTACCGATAACCACAGTAGCGGAAGAAGGTTATCATTATGCAGACAGAGACAGAATCGAAAAGAAAATCACAGACAAAACAAAAGCTATTGTATGTGTAAATCCGGGAAACCCTACAGGTACAATTCTCACAAGAGATGAAATAAAGCTTGTCCTCGAAATAGCAAAAGAGCATGATTTATGGGTTGTTGCAGATGAAGTATACAGGGAATTTGCATATGACGGCAGAGTGATAACATCATTTGGAATATTTGAAGAGTATGCAGACAGAGTTGTTATAGTTGATTCTGTATCCAAGAGATTTTCAGCTTGCGGAGCGAGAATAGGCTGTGCGGTAACCAAAAATAAAGAACTCAGAGACGGGCTTATGAAACTTGCACAAGGCAGGCTTTGCACATCAACAATAGACCAGATTGGTGCTGCCGCATTATACAGACTTGATGGTTCATATTATGACAGAGTAAGAGCAGAATACGAAAACAGGAGAGATGCTGTATACGATGAGATTATGAAAATACCGGGAGCCATATGCAGAAAACCGGGAGGAGCATTTTACATGATGGTCAAACTGCCTATGGATGATATCGAAGATTTCCTTATGTTCCTGCTCAAAGAATACAGAGACAACAATGAAACAGTTATGTTTGCACCTGCACAAGGGTTTTATGGCACACCGGGACTTGGAAAAGATGAGTTTCGAATCGCATATGTATTAAACAGCGATGATATGATAAGAAGTGCCAAGCTTATAGCAGGCGGATTTGAAGCATATAAAAACAGATAGAATTAAACCTGGAGGCAAGTAATGGCAAAAGAAAAATTATCACCTATGATGAAACAATACCTTGACATCAAAGAGCAGTACAAAGATTGTATACTGTTCTTTCGGCTGGGTGATTTTTATGAAATGTTCTTTGATGATGCCATTACAACATCCCGTGAACTGGAGCTTACCCTTACTGGTAAAAGCTGCGGCCAGGATGAAAAAGCTCCTATGTGCGGTGTACCTTTTCACTCTGCAGACACATATATATCACGCCTTATCGAAAAAGGATACAAGGTAGCGATATGTGAGCAGACAGAAGATCCTGCAGCATCAAAAGGCATAGTCAAAAGAGAAGTTGTCAGAATTGTGACTCCGGGCACGCTGACAAGTCAGTCAATGTTAAAAGAAAATGAAAACAATTATCTGGCTTCAATATACATAAACGAAAATCGTGCCGGAATTTCATATTGTGATATATCTACAGGTGAGATGTATGCATCACAGCTTACAGGAGATATGCCAGAAGAAGCTCTTGTAAACGAGCTTGTTAAAACGAATGCAAGAGAGATTCTTATCAACAGAGAATCAGAAATCATTTGGGAAGCACTCAAAACATCAAATGTTTTTCTTAACATACTCAATGAAAATTATTTCACTTCTGAGACAGCCCAAAAAACAATATTGAGGCAATTCAATACAGGTTCTCTTACAGGTTTGGGACTTGAAGATAAGCCGGAGTGCATCATTTCTCTTGGTGCATTGCTTTCATACCTGTTCGAAACCCAGAAACAGAGCCTGGGGCAGATTACAGGCATCAGAATGTATGATACGGGCAACTGTATGGCTTTGGATAAGGCTACTATCAGAAATCTTGAAATAACGGAGACCTTGTATGATAAACAGATTAAAGGATCTCTCCTTGGTGTTCTTGACAAAACACATACAGCCATGGGGTCACGAAAAATGAAACAGTGGCTCAAGGAACCGTTAAACAAAGCTGATGAAATAAACGCCAGGCTTGATGCAGTTGAGAGTATAGTTGATAATATATTGATTCGCAATAATATTAAAGAAGCACTCAAAAGAGTCTATGATTTTCATCGATTATCCGGCAGAATCGCCTCAGGCAACGCAAACGGCAAGGATATGATTGCACTTAAAACATCCATATCAGTTTTGCCTGATATTAAAGATTCGCTTTCTGACCTTGACTCAGAACTTATTGATGAACTCAACAAAAAAATAAATCCTCTTACAGAAGTGTTTGACCTTATAGACAAAGCTGTTGAAGAAGACCCTCCTTTTACAATCAAAGAGGGAGGCATAATAAAAAAAGGATATTCAGAGGAGCTTGATGAGCTCAAAGATTCTATATATGATGCTCAGCAGTGGATAGCAAATCTTGAAGGCAGTGAAAGAGAAAGAACAGGTATCAAAAACCTCAAAGTCGGATACAACAAAGTCTTCGGATATTATCTTGAAGTAACCAGATCATACTTTGAGATGATACCGGAAAACTACATACGCAAACAGACTCTTGCAAATGCCGAAAGATATATAACTCCGGAGCTCAAAGAAATGGAAGGCCTTGTTCTCAATGCCGAGGCTAAAATCAACAAGATGGAATATGAACTGTTTTCGCAGCTCCGAAGTCAAATCGAAAATCATATAAAAGTAATACAGGAAACATCTGATGCTGTTGCGATTCTTGATGTTCTGACAGCTTTTGCTACTGTAAGCAGCAACAATGGATATGTCAAACCTGAAATAAATAACGGTGACAAAATACAGATATGCAAAGGCAGACATCCTGTGATAGAACAGACAATAACAGACGGAATTTTTGTCTCAAATGATACATATTTAAACAAAACAGATTCCTCAATGCTGCTGATAACAGGCCCTAATATGGCAGGTAAATCCACATATATGCGTCAGACAGCAATAATAGTATTAATGGCCCAGGCTGGTTGTTTTGTGCCCTGTGAGTCTGCAGTAATAGGCATTGCAGACAGAATATTTACGAGGATAGGAGCATCAGACAATCTGTCTCACGGACAGAGCACATTTTTTGTCGAAATGAGTGAAATGGCATATATACTGAACAATGCTACAGACAAAAGCCTCATTATACTTGATGAAATAGGCCGGGGAACAAGTACATATGACGGTCTTTCCATCGCATGGGCGACAGTAGAATACCTGTGCAGAGAAAATTTCAAAGTACGTACTTTATTTGCAACACATTATCATGAGCTTACTTCATTAGCGGAGCAGATAAACGGAGTGGCAAATCTCAATGTGGATGTTGCAGAAGAAAACGACAACATAGTTTTTCTTCACAAAATAGTGCCCGGCTCTGCCAGCAGAAGCTATGGAATACATGTTGCAAAGCTTGCCGGAGTTCCTGAAATACTGCTCAAGAATGCGGAAGACAGATTACATGCACTTGAAAAAGAACCGGCAGATAATTTATTTGAACCTTTATATATCAAAGATACAGAACAGGAAGAGCAGCTTTCTATGTTTTCGCTGACGCAAGACATTGTAAGTCAAAAATTAAAAGAAACAAATCTGATGGAAATAACACCGTCACAAGCATTTAAAATACTCGAAGAACTTAAAGAAGCCATCGAACAATAATACAGGTAGTAAAATGATAAAATTACTCGAAAAAAAAGTTGCAGACAAAATAGCTGCAGGAGAAGTTGTGGACAGACCTTTATCTGTTGTAAAGGAACTTGTTGAAAATTCAATAGATGCGGGAGCAGATGCAATAATCATTCAGATCAGAAATGGTGGCAAGACTTATATAAGAGTAACTGACAGTGGCTGCGGCATTGATGCAGATGAAGTATCTACAGCATTCAAACGGCATGCAACCAGTAAAATAGTCGCAGCAGAGGATCTTGACAGTATAATGACGCTCGGTTTCAGAGGAGAAGCTCTTGCAAGCATCGCTGCTGTTTCAAAAACAGAACTTATAACCAAAACAGCAGATGCCAAAACAGGAACAAGTATCGTAATAGAAGGTGGCGAAACAGCTGCCATATCGGCGATTGGATGCGACACAGGCACTACAGTAATAGTAAGAGATCTTTTTTATAACGTGCCTGCAAGATATAAATTTTTAAAATCAGACCGTACAGAAGCAAGCCTCATAAGTGAATTTGTATCACAAATGGCTTTGGCATATTCGCATATCAGATTCAAGTTCATTAATAATGAAGCAATACAATTTCTGACACAGGGTAGAGGAGACAGATATAACAGCATACTTACAATTTACAGCACAGATATAGGCAAGTGTTTGATACCTGTAGAATACCAGAATGAACAAATGAAACTTACAGGATATGTTTCCAATGTGGGAGAAAGCAGAAACAGCCGTAAAAATCAGATATTTTTTGTAAATGGCAGAGTTGTATCAAGCAAAGTAATGGATAATGCAGTTAAAAATGCATACAAAGAAAGATTGTTTGCAGGCAGGTTCCCGATAGCATTCCTGTTTCTTGAAGTAAAACCTGATACGCTCGACGTCAATATTCATCCCAACAAAAAAAAAATACGTTTTGATGACGAAAAATCAATTGAATTGTTTGTTACAGAAGCAATAAAACAGGCTCTTGCAACCAGAGAAGCTGCGCCGTCTGTAAATATGCATGACATTAACAAAAAAAAGCCCGCCCAAAACGCCACCGTAACAAAAATACAGACTGAAACTCCAGCAGCAACAAATGAAGTCAGGGCTGAAACAAAATCTGAACCTCAAAAGGTGTTTATACAAGAAAATCAGCAAAAAAGCGAACAACTTAACATAAAAGAATTATTGTCAACAATGCGCGAAGAATCTCAAATCAGAGAAAACACAAGCATTATAAAACCTGCAGTTTCAAGACCTTTTGAATTTGACAATCTTACAGTCAGAGGAACCGTTTTTGCAACTTATATAATAGCAGAAGATGACTCTGATATGTATCTGATAGATCAGCATGCTGCACACGAAAGAATATTTTACGAAAAACTCATCAAACAGTTTGAATCAGAAGAAAAACCGCATCAGTCAGTATTGACTCCTCTTATGTTCAGTTTGCCTGTTACGGCTGCAGAAACTGATTGGATGGATATACTGTTTAATATGGGATACACAATAGAGCCTTTTGGAGAACGCACTTACAGGATAACTGAAATACCAATGTTTATGGAGATTTCTGAAGCAGAAGATTTTGTTAAGGATTTCATATCTTCAATCGATGAAGAAACAGATTTTAAATCACAAAAGACTATAGACAAATTATCTTCCAAAGCATGCAAAAATGCTGTCAAAGGTAACAGCAAGCTGAGTGATATAGAAATCCTACAGCTTATAAAAGATCTCGCTGCTTGTGAAAATCCGTTTTCCTGTCCTCACGGCAGGCCAACGTTTATCAGGCTTGGCAGATATCAGATAGAAAGGATGTTCAAACGTGTCTAAAAAAGTATTCACAGGACTTGGAATACTACTTATACTTTACTGGTTTGGAATTTCCCTGTTCATAGGTTTTGGACAGATGTTTTCATACATATGGCTTGCAGGAGGTATTTTCCTTATAATATTTGCATATTTGCCAAAATCAACTCTAAAAAGAATATTTGCAGGAGTTATGATTATATCGCTTTGTGTATGTATGGTTCTTGAAATTCCAATAATCAGAGGTGCGGTTTCGGAGCCTGACAAAAATGCCGATTATGTCATAGTGCTGGGCGCCAAGGTAAACGGCACGAAGCCCTCAAGAGTTTTGAGGCAAAGACTTGACGCCGCCACAGAATACGCAGAGCAAAACAAAAGCGCTGAAATAATAGTTACAGGCGGCAAAGGCGCAGACGAAGCCATATCTGAAGCCGAAGCCATGAAAAATTACCTTGTCAAAAAAGGCATAGCAGGCGATAGAATAATCACCGAAAACAATGCCGCAGACACAGGTGAAAACCTTGAGTTTTCAAAGAATATAATCGGCGATACAGACAAAAACATAGTGATAGTCACTTCGGACTTTCATATGTATAGAGCTGTAAAAATCGCAGAGCAGACAGGATTTACCCGTGTATCGGAACTGCCTGCACGCACAGACGCGGGACTTGCTCCCAATTACTATATTCGGGAAGCCTTTGGCATTATCAAATATTTTGTATTATGAAAAAACAGATAATAATTATTGCAGGACCTACTGCAGTCGGAAAAACAGAATATGCAATAGAAATTGCAAAGGCAATAGACGGAGAAATCGTATCAGCCGACTCCATGCAGCTGTACAAATACATGGACATAGGCAGTGCCAAGCCTTCAAAGGAAGAATTAGCGCAGGTAAAGCACTATCTGGTGGACCAGATAGATCCGAGAGAAAAATTCTCGGTAGCTCAGTATCAGCAACTTGCAAAGGCAGCAATCGGAGAAATATTTGACAGGGGCATGACTCCTGTGATTTCAGGTGGCACAGGCCTGTATATTAATTCTTTGATGTATGAAATGGACTTTGCCGCTGCACCATCTGATGAATCGCTGCGAAGGAATCTTGAAAAGCTTGCAAAAGAACGGGGAAGTGAGTATCTTCATTCAAAGCTTGCAGAACTTGATGCGGATGCTGCTACAAGAATACACCCGAACAATGTAAAAAAAGTCATAAGAGCAATAGAGGCAGCCCAAAATGGTAACAGAGTTAAAAGCTTTGAAAACGCAACAGTCCCGGTAAGCGATTATGATGTACTTCTTGCAGGGCTTACAAGGGACAGAGAGGAACTTTACAGCCGCATCAATCAAAGAGTTGATATTTTGATTGAAAGTGGACTTGTGAATGAAGTTTCATCGCTTATGCAAATGGGGCTTGGATATGACGATATTTCCATGAAAGGCATAGGATATAAGGAGATAATAGGCTCACTCGAAGGCAAATATCCACTTAATGAAGCAATAGATCTTATCAAAAAAAACACCCGACACTATGCCAAAAGGCAGCTTACATGGCTGAGGCGTTACAAAAATATTAAATGGTTCAATCTGTCTTCTTACGAGGATAAAACCAGTGCTATGGGAGATATTCTTAAATGGCTGAAAATAAACAAAAGAACATAAAAATTCATAACAAGAGTGATAAGCCGGACAATATAGTTATGAAAGAGCATGAAATCCTGCAGCATTGTCAGGATATAGAAGCACAGTTGCCGTCATTTCTCAGAGGATTTTTCAATTATCTCAAAGGAAACGTGCTTCCTATGACAAGACTTGCATATTTGCAGGATATACGCTTTTTCTTCAATTATCTTGTAAATGACACAGATCTGACACATTGCAATGATATAAAAGAAATTAAACTGAAGGACTTCAAGGAGATAGAAGCTGTTGATGTTAATCTGTTTATAGACTATTGCAGGCAGTATCAGGTTGAGACTGACAGTTCAATCACGGTATATGAGAACAGCAACAAAACTCTTGCCCGTAAAAAATCCTCGATTTCAGTGATGTTCAAACAGCTTTACAGAGACGGGCTCATCGAAAAAAATATAACTGATGGTTTTGATCCAATCCGGGTTCCCAAAGCAGGTGAACGTGAAATCAAAGCATTGCAGGATGATGAGGTCATGCTTATGCTTGATGCTGTCACAACAGGAAACGGTCTTACCCCCAAAGAATATGAATTCTGGCAAAAAACAAAAAAAAGAGACAAAGCAATACTGATATTATTTGTCACCTACGGACTCAGACTTTCTGAACTGCAGCAGCTTAACATTTCATCATTTAATTTTAATAGAGGTGAATTCAAGATTTACCGAAAACGTGGCAAAGAAGCTGTAATGCCTATGAATAAATCTGTATATGAAGTGGTTACAGAATATATAGAGCTTGAAAGGGCTTCGGAAGACACTCTGACAGATGAACACAAAGACGCTCTTTTTCTCTCTCTTCAAGGCAGAAGAATGACAGAAAGGCAGATAAGAGAGCTTGTCAAAAAATATACCTCAATAGGTATGAAAACATCGCGAGACGGTGGATACTCTCCTCATAAGCTTCGGGCCACAGCAGCAACAAGTCTTATTGGCAGAGGAAATTCAATATATGATGTGGCGGCGCTTTTGGATCACGAGCAGGTTACAACAACACAGCTTTATGCCGCTCACAAAAAGAATGTTAAAAGAGATCTTGTTAAAGATATGGAATGGGAAATAGAAAGGAAAGAAGGCAATAATGAAAAATAATACGTTTAATCTCCTGAACAGGAAATTTGGAATCAGCGAAAAAGTGCTTAATTTGGTTAATGAAGCAGAGAATGAAGTAAGCGGAATTTTCGATGAGCTTGACGATATAATGACATATAATCAGTACAAGGTGCTTGACGCTTTTCAGAAAAACAGAATAAGCGACAGACATTTTGCGTGGAACACAGGCTACGGTTATGACGATTCCGGCAGAGATGCCATTGAAAAAGTATGGTCGGATGTGTTTGGCACCGAAAGCTCACTTGTAAGACCTATAATCGTAAACGGCACACACGCTCTTTCTCTTATACTGATGGGACTTCTAATGCCTGGAGATGAGCTTATTTACTGTACAGGCAAACCTTACGATACACTTGAAGAAGTAATAGGAACAAGGGGAGAAGGGAAGGGCTCTCTCAAAGAATATGGTGTTACGTTCAGACAGGTTGAACTCACACCGGAGGGAAATATTGATTTAGAGGCATTAAAAAACGCAATATCGGACAAAACCAAAATGGTGACAGTGCAGCGTGCAACAGGTTATGGCTGGAGAAAAGCCATTACTATAGACCAGATTAAAGAATGGGCTGAATTTGTTCATAAGTTGAACCCTGATATTATACGAATGGTAGACAATTGCTATGGTGAATTTCTTCACACATTAGAACCTACTCAGGTCGGTGCTGATATAATTGCAGGTTCGCTTATCAAAAATCCAGGAGGCGGACTTGCCCTTACAGGAGGATATGTGACAGGCAGAGCAGATCTTGTAGAGAGAATATCATACAGAATGACATGTCCTGGAATAGGAGGAGAATGCGGGCTTACATTTGGACAGACAAGAACCATGCTTCAGGGACTCTTTCTTGCACCCAGGACAGTAAACGGAGCTGTTAAAGGTGCAATCCTCTGCGGCAGAGTATTTGAAAAACTCGGATATGATGTGTGTCCTAAACCAGAGGATGAAAGAAGCGATATAATAGAAGCTATCAGGCTCGGCTCTCCTGAGGCTGTAGTTGCATTCTGCAAGGGTATACAGGCTGCTGCCCCTATAGATTCATATGTGAGTCCGGAACCTTGGGATATGCCTGGATATGAGGATCCTGTTGTTATGGCTGCAGGAGCGTTTGTTCAGGGATCATCAATAGAGCTTTCTGCCGATGCACCGATTAGAGAACCATATAATGTATATTTTCAGGGAGGTATTACCTATGAACATTCAAAGTTCGGAGTTATAAAAGCTCTGCAGAAACTTTATGATGAAAAACTTCTGAATATATAGGATTTAGGGATAAGGATTGGAGATTGGACATGGTTATTACTGAACAAAAAAGAAAAAGAATAAATATTTATTTCAAAGCATTTATTCTACTGGTTATTCTTGTGGGGATACCGCTGTATTTTTACTTTTTTCAGCGCGACTTTATAACACAGTTTACGAGCGTCAGTGATATCGAGAATTTTCTTGCAGAGCATAAGAGAACAGGAGTTTTTGCTTATATCTGTGCTCAGGTAATACAGATTATAATTTGCGTTATACCGGGGCAGCCGTTTCAGTTTGCTGCCGGATATGTTTTCGGCCCGTGGCAGTCGCTGTTGTTTTCACTGATTGGTATTGCTATGGGGGCAACAATCACATTTTTCCTTGCAAAAATTCTGGGCAGAGATTTTATGTATCTTTGCTTCGGCCAGATGAAAGTAGTCGAATACCTTGAAAAATTCAGCTCTAAACGCGGATATATACTGCTGTTTGTATTGTATTTCATACCGGGATTTCCTAAGGATTTTGTAAACTATGTTGCAGGGCTTTCAAACCTCAAATGGGGACCATTCATTATAATCTCATCAATAGCAAGAATCCCTGCAATGATGGGAAGTATACTGCTGGGTACGTTCACCAAGACCGAAAACTATGCACTTGTGGTTGTTCTTGTTATAGCGGTTATAATACTTACGCTGCTGTGCCTCAAAAACAAGCAGAAAATACTTGACTGGAGCGACAGGGTATATGACAAACTAAGCCATCTGAAATACTAAGATATGTTGTAAGACGGTTATCTCCGGAAATCAAAAAATCTATCATCTTTTTCTTTGTGGTTTTCTTTAGATGATATGTTCTTGCTTTTTAGAACATTTGTTTAAAATTTCTCTTGACTGTGAACGAATATTCGTTTATAATGTGTTCAAGAACAAATGTTTAGAGAGGGTGAGCGTTATGAAAAAAACATTGAAAGTAAAATCAAGATTCAGGTTTACAGCATTTGTGCTTGTCATGCTGTTTGCAGTTACAGGTTTATTTAATACAGCGTTTGGTTTGAACAATGCTGCGGGTTTGACAAAACAGGAATATATTGAAGTCAATATAAATTCCGGAGATACATTATGGACCATAGCCGAGCAATATATGCCGCCTGATATGGACAAACGCAAAGCAGTTCATATTTTAAAGAATGTCAACGATATAGACAATCGACTGCAGCCGGGACAGACAATACTGGTACCTGAATACGCATAAGCTTATTTGCAAAGTGTTACCTGCAAGGCAATAGGATACCTGCAGATATATAAAATCGCTTAAAAGGCAAAATAGAGCCTCAAAAATTCGAGGCGATTCTCAAAAGAGGTTAAAATATATAAAGATTATAATTATCAAATTATAATAGTTCCTTAAACTCTAAAACAAACCGGTAGACCTGGGTATATAGACAAAGAAATTGCTCAGGCCTATCATTTTAACTATAACTATTCCCAAAATTGTGATTTTAGGAATAGTTACAAAAAACATAAATCAGGGGAGCACCTGTTAAATGCCTCCCTCTCTTATACCATAGATAATTGTTCCGATAATTCAATTGAAAGTATTTCGTAGGCTGTCTAGATAGCTCTGCAGGATTATAACCGCAGCCTGTCTGTCGATTATCTGTTTTCTTTTGTTTCTTCGCATATCAGCTTCTATGAGGACACGCTCAGCCATCATAGTTGTCAGTCTTTCGTCATAGAATTCTATTTTGATATCAGCCATGCCGCTACTTCTCATCTTGTTTTCAAGCATTGTCTTAAATTCGTATACTTTCTCTGTCTGCTGACTGTCACGCCCATCCATACTCCTTGGCAAGCCTATGACAACAGTATCACAGTCATACTCTTTGATGTAATCCATTACCTTGCCTGCATCTTTTCTGATTCCTACTCTTTCAATGGTAGTAATTCCCTGCGCAGTTATATTCAAAGCATCGCTTATTGCAACACCTATTGTCTTGTCTCCTACATCTAAACCTATTTTTTTCATAATATCCCCGTTTCTTTTAATATTACAAAAGAAACGGCATCTGGCCGGTTGACCGAATACCGTTTGCTTTAGTCTTTTATTTGTTCAGAAACGCTTTGAGCATCTCTTCCACAATATCATCTCTTTCCATTCTGCATATAATATTACGAGCATTGTTATGGCTTGTAATATATGAAGGATCTCCCGACAGAATATATCCTACCAGCTGATCAATAGCATTATATCCTCTCTCATCAAGTGCAGTATAAACATCTGAGAGTATCTCTGCTGTTGATTTCTTTTCGAGTTTGTCAGCGTTATACATGATAGTATTTCTCTTATCCATTGGCCTTACCTCCTAATATATATATTATACTTGTTTCAGAATGAATAAACAACAAGTAAAATTATTTAGATTAAGGTTTCTGCAACCTTGAATGCATCCGGAATCTTATTTGGATCCTTGGCACCAGCCTGAGCCATGTCAGCCTTGCCGCCTCCCCCGCCGCCGGCTGCCGCTGCAATCTGTTTAATCATATTTCCGGCATGATATCTGTCAAGCAGGTCATCTGTGATTGAAACCATAAAGGTTACCTTGCCTCCGTTTGCTGCAGCAAATACCATTATAACTGATTTGTTTGCTGCTTTGATGTCATCAGACAAAGTTCTGAGGTCGTTTATTGTCAGGTCATCAAACTGCTTTGTAATCAGCTTAACACCATTTATTTCCTTAGCACCTGCCAGAATATCGCCCATCTGGTCACCCATCGCCTGTTTTTTGAGTTCTTCTATTTCCTTTTTCAGGCTCTTTACTTCCTCAGTAAGCGATGCGGCTTTTTCAGCTATGCCTGCAGGGTTTGTTTTGAGGATCTCAGCAGTCTCATTGAGTAATGCTGTGTTCTGATTGTATTTTTCATAAATACCATAGCCTGTAACGGCCTCTATTCTTCTTACTCCCGCAGCAACGCCGCTTTCGCTTATTATCTTAAATGAGCCTATTTCACCTATATCGGCAACATGGGTACCGCCGCACAGCTCCTTGCTGAAATCGCCTATTTTAACGACTCTTACTGTGTCGCCGTATTTCTCACCAAACAGTGCGGTAGCTCCGTCTGCAATTGCTTCTTCGGCTGATTTTATCTCTGTTTCAACATTTGTAAATTCATTGATTTTTGCATTTACAAGGGCTTCGACCTTTGCAAGGTCATCTTTGCTCACTGCTTCATAATGGCTGAAGTCAAATCTGAGGTTTTCTTTTGTAACCTTGGAGCCTGACTGATTTACGTGGTTTCCCAAAACCTCTCTTAGTGCTTTGTGGAGCAAATGAGTCGCTGTATGGTTTCTTGCAATGTTATTTCTTACAGCTAAATCAACTTTTGCCGTAATGAGTTCACCTGTCTTCAAAACTCCCTTGTTTACAGTTGTTTTGTGTACAAATATTCCGTTTGTCTTCTGAACATCTGCCACGATTGCATCCATATCATCTGTGCTGATTATACCTCTATCTGCAACCTGCCCGCCACTTTCGGCATAAAACGGTGTGCTGTCAAGTATCACAGACACTTCACCCGTTGCAGCATCCGCCTCAGTCAGCTGTACATTATCTTTTAGTATAGCAAGCACTTTGGCATTTCCCTCTTTAACTTCGTAGCCTGTAAACTGAGTTTTGTCAAAGTCGAGCTCTGCGCCCGCTTCTTTCCAGCCTATGCTGTCTTTATCTTTGATAGCAGCTCTTGCGGTTTCTTTTTGTTTTTGCATATAGATTTCAAATTCATCGATATCGGTTGTATATCCCTGTTCTTCGAGAATTTCCTTGGTAAGTTCTATTGGGAAACCATATGTATCATATAGCTTGAAGGCTTTTTCGCCCTCCAGTCTGTCAGTGCCCGCAGACTTCATCTCCTGCATATATTCATCAAGAATAGCTGTACCCTGGTCAATTGTCGAATTGAATTTTTCTTCTTCGATTGAAAGTATTTTTTTGATGTAGTCTGATTTTTCTTCAAGTTCAGGGTATGCTTTGCCTGAAACCTTTATTACTCTGTCTGCAAGCTCTGGCAGGAATGAACCTGTAATTCCCAGTATTCTGCCGTGTCTTGCAGCTCTTCTGAGCAGTCTCCTCAAGACATATCCCCTGCCCTCGTTGCTTGGCATAATACCGTCTGCAATCATAAACGTCAATGATCTGATATGGTCGGTTATGATTCTGATGCTTACGTCTGTATCTTTGCTGCCGCTTCCGTATTCAACTCCTGATTTGTCTACAACGCCGTCAAGTATGTATTTGATTGTGTCTATATCAAATATTGAGTCCACTCCCTGCATAATGCACGCAAGTCTTTCGAGCCCCATACCGGTATCAATATTAGGGTGTGCAAGGTCACTGTAATTGCCCGCGTCGTCTTTGGAGAACTGGGTAAATACGTGGTTCCAGAATTCAATGTATCTGTCACATTCACAGCCCGGTTTGCAGTCTGGGTTGCCGCAGCCGTATTCCTCTCCTCTGTCATAGTAGATTTCAGAGCATGGTCCGCACGGACCTGTGCCGATTTCCCAGAAGTTGTCGTCTTTGCCCAGTCTGACTATCCTTTCGGCAGGCATGCCGATAGATTTCCATATTTCAACCGCCTGTTCGTCGTTTTCGTAAACTGTTGCCCATATTCTGTCCTCAGGCATTTTGAGAACTTTGGTTATGAATTCCCAGCCCCACGTGAGTGATTCTGTTTTGAAATAATCGCCAAATGAAAAACTTCCGAGCATTTCAAAAAATGTACCATGTCTTGATGTGTGGCCCACGTTATCTATATCGCCTGTTCTGATGCATTTCTGACAGGTTGTCATTCTTTTGCTTGGCGGTGTTTCAAGGCCTGCAAAATATGGCTTTAATGGTGCCATACCTGAGTTGATTATGAGGAGGCTCTTGTCATTTTCGGGAATAAGTGAAAAGCTCTGCCTCTTATAATGCTCTTTGCTTATATAAAAATTCTGGAATAATTCTCTGATTTCATTCAAACCTAGTTTTTCCATTACTATCCTCCGTAAAATTTGCTTAATAACTTATTTATTTTACCATACAAAAGCTGTAAAGTCATCAACTTTTGTGATATAATTTTGAGACTGAAAGGAGCTGACATTCTTATGAAATACGCTGAATTAGGTAAAACAGAAATCAAAGTGAGTCAAATAGGTTTTGGTGTTCTTACTATGGGTGGCTCTCAGCTTAATCTGTCTATTGAAGAAGGTGCTGAAGTGCTCAGGTATGCTTTTGAAAAAGGAATCAATTTTTTGGATACGGCCCAGTATTATCAGACATATCCATATATACATGAAGCTCTCAGAGGTGGCAGGTTTGAGCCTGTCATAGCTTCAAAATGTCTTGACTATACTTACAAAGACATGTCTTTTGCAATAGAGGAAGCCCGTAAAGAGCTTGATAGAGATGTTATAGATATATTTCTTTTGCATGAAGTGAGAAATGATCCTGATTTTGAACTCAGAGCAGGTGCCTGGGAATGCCTTAATGATTACAAAGCAAAAGGTATAATTAAAGCAATAGGTATATCGACTCATCATACAGATGTAGCACATAAGGCAACTCTTATTCCTGAATGTGACATGCTGTTTCCACTTATCAATTACAAAAGCCTTGGTATCAGATGCGGCGATGGTCCCGGCACAAAAGAAGATATGGCGGAGGCTATAAGGCTGTGTTCAGAAAAAGGTAAAGGTGTTTTTGCTATGAAAGTCTTTGGAGGAGGTAACCTTACAGGAACATATCAGCAGGCTCTTGATTATGTTAAAAATCTGCCTGGAGTGGATTCTATGATGATAGGCTTTGGTAAAAAACATGAGATAGATCAGATTTGCGATTATATAGACGGTGTTATGGAGCCTGATTTCCAGCCTGATGTTTCTAAAAAGAAAATAAGGATAGATCAGGGTGACTGTGAAGGGTGCGGCGCCTGTATCAAACGGTGCCCGAATCATGCCATATTCAGAAATTCAAACGGTCTTGCAGAGGTAGACCACAGTATTTGTCTGACCTGCGGATATTGCGCACCCAAATGCCCTGTAAGAGCGATTATTATGTTTTAGCATATTAATTTACAGCGTAGCAGAAACAATCTGTTACGCTGTTTTATTCTATGAATCCCCCTCCTATTACCATGTCATTGTAATAAAATACAATGGACTGCCCCGGGGTTGCAGCTCTTTGAGGCTCTGTAAAAACTGCTTCGACTGCACCATTATCAAGCTGTCTTATTACGGCTTTAGCCGGTTTTGCGGCATATCTTATCTTTGCCTCAACCTCTGCTTTGTCAAACTGTTTTGGTATAATACCTGAGCCTGTGGCTGCGAAGAAATTGTTTTTTGAATATACGGTATTACTGAAAAGATCACTGTTATCTCCAAGAGTTACCGTATTATTATTATTGTCAAGTTTGAGAACAAACATCGGTTTTCCAAATGTCATACCAAGCCCTTTGCGCTGTCCTACCGTAAAATTGACTATTCCCTGGTGCTCTCCGATTTTATTGCCATTAATGTCAATAAAATCGCCGGGGCATGACTTGTATCCCATTTGGTTTAACAAGTCAAGATATGTCTGATCATCAGGTATAAAGCATATTTCCTGGCTGTCTTTTTGATGGGCGTTACTCATACCTGCATCATATGCTATTTTGCGTGTTTCATCTTTGGTTTCGAGGTTTGCAAGCGGCATCAGAAATCTTGCTATTGTTTCCTGCGGCAGTCTGTAAAGCATATATGTCTGATCTTTTTTGTGGTTTTTACCTCTTTTGATATACCATGATTCAGTTGTTTCATCATAGCATGTAGAACCGTAATGCCCTGTTGCAATATAGTATGCTCCTATACTGTCTGCATAGTCTGTGAGGGTTTTGAATTTAATATCAGGGTTGCATATTATACAAGGATTCGGTGTCCGTCCAGAAATATATTCCTGACAAAAGCTTTTTACAACAATATTATAAAAATCATCGTGGACATTTTGGTAAACAAAGTCTATACCTGCCTCTTTTGCAACTTTACGCGCTGCTTCTATGCCTGATGTATTGCCTTGTGTTATATCAAAATACAGCCCTGTCACGCTATATCCCTGTTCTTTTAATAACAAAGCGGCGATAGCACTGTCCACACCGCCGCTCAAACCAAGAACCACTTTTTTGTTGTCTGGATTATAATTCATTTTAGTCTTCCGCCGTACATCCGTGTTCATCGTCATCATCTGCATCCGGATCGAATCCTTCCAGTCCGGCATATGTTTTGTTGTTTTTTTGAGCGTAATCATAAATTGCTGACTTGATTGCATGATCAGCTAAAACTGAGCAGTGAACTTTGACTGCAGGAAGTCCTCCCAGCTCATTTATAATCTGTTTGTTTGTAATAGCAAGCGCTTCGTCTATTGTCTTGCCTATAATCATATCAGTTGCAACACTTGAAGATGCAATTGCTGAGCCGCAACCAAATGTTTTGAATTTGGCATCTTTGATAACATCATCCTCAATCTTGAGTGTGATCTGCATCATATCACCACATACAGGGCTTCCATATGTGCCTGTCCCGTCTGCATTTTCGATTTCTCCGACATTGTGAGGATTCATAAAATGATCCATTACTTTATCGTTATATAATCCCATATCTTTTACCAACCTTTCTTTTCTGATACTGAAGATATTTCTCTTAATTTTGAAACTGTTGCGGCGAGCTTCTCGACTACATAATCAAGATCTTCTTTGGTAGTAAACTCCCCTATCGTAAATCTGAGCGAACCGTGAATTTTTTCAACAGGCACTCCAAGTGCTGAAAGCACATGCGAAGGTTCCAGCGATTTGGATGAGCATGCCGAGCCTGTTGATACGCTTATGCCCTGTGCATCAAGATAAAGGAGCATGGCTTCGCCTTCTATATATTCGAATGTGATATTTGCATTGCCCGGATGTCTGTGTTTCATGCTACCGTTTACATAAACATTAGGTATGTTTTTTTTGACTTCATCTATGAAATAGTCACGCAAACTGCTTATTCTTTTGATGTGTTCTGTCAGGTTTTTGTCTGCAAGCTCTGCTGCTTTGCCAAAACCCACAATGCCCGGCAGATTCTCAGTACCTGCTCTTTTTTTGTTTTCCTGCGCTCCGCCATGAACAAAGCTTGGTATTCTGATACCTTTGCGGATATATAATGCTCCAATGCCTTTAGGTCCATATATCTTGTGACCTGACATTGACATAAGATCCACTCCCAGGTCTTTGACATCAATAGGTACATTTCCAAGTCCCTGCACAGCATCTGTATGCATTATAATGCCATGTTCTTTTGCTATGGATGCAATCTCTTTGATTGGCTGAATTGTGCCTATTTCATTGTTGACAAGCATTATGCTGATTAAAATGGTTTTGTCTGTGATAGATTTTTTTAATTGCTCAATATCTACAAAGCCTTCGCTGTCAATATCAATATATGTTACATCAAAGCCATGCTTTTCGAGCCATTCGCATGAATGTAAAATCGCATGATGCTCAATCTTTGATGTGATTATATGATTGCCTTTTGAGGCCTTGGCTTCTGCAATACCTTTGAG
The DNA here is from genome assembly GCA_964507795.1 of uncultured Oscillospiraceae bacterium. Lineage (GTDB taxonomy): Bacteria > Bacillota > Clostridia > Peptostreptococcales > Anaerovoracaceae > UMGS973. The sequence goes on from CAZDQV010000003.1 coordinate 48,363, forward strand.
AGCCCAGTTGTCTGCTTCTGTACCGCTGCCTGTAAATGTGATTTCTGCCGGTGAGGCACCTATAAGCGCTGCCAGCTGCTCTCTTGCTTTGGTAATGGCATCTTTTGATTCAAGCCCCATTGTATATAAGCTGGAAGGATTTCCATACATATCAGAGAAATAAGGCAGCATTTCTTTTAATACTTCTTCTTTAACTGGTGTTGTTGCTGAATAATCCAAATAAACGTTTCTCATTAAATACTCCTTTTTCTATGTTATACGCTACCCTTTAGTATATCAAATTTCAGCGAAATTTAAACCCTTTTGGGGAAAATACTTATTAAACATCTGCATTAACATTATAAAATTATTGATAATGTTAATTCGATTTTTCAACATTGTCCACAATCTCAATATTTTCAAGCTGTGCTCTGAAATTTTCTCTAAAAGCCTTGAGATAACGCTCTCTTAGCAGTTTTTGTTCAACCTTCTCTTCGCTTGTAAGTCCCTCTGCCTTGCTTTTTTTGGCAAGGGCGTTGATTCTGTCTACAAGCTCTTTGGTGATTTTGTTTTCCATCATTAACTCCTCTGTACATTATCTCATTCATAATACCACATTTCTGAAATATATGTTCATTATATCACACACACCCGCAAAATACAACAAACAAATTATATCTCAAACAGCAAATAAATCAACACATTGTCCACGCACTTAAAATCTCCGGAAGTACCCTGAACCCTGATTTCTCTAAGTGTGCACCGTCAGGCGTACAATCAAACAAAACAGCTTCCTGTTGTCAAAAAGCTGTCTTGTATGTAGAGTATTTGATTAGAGGTTATATAATGCTAAAACTTAACATTATTTTTTCCGTTTATACACGGATTTTATCTTTGATCTGTGCATATGTTTTTTCTCCTATACCATTCACCTCCATTAAATCTTCTTTGTTTTCAAATTTGCCGTATTCGGTTCGATACTGAATTATTTTTTCAGCGGTTACAGGCCCGATACCATTTAGAGTTTCAAGCTCTTCCGCTGTTGCTTCATTGATGTTTATGGTGCCATCAGAAGTTGTGACATTCTCTGATGACGGAAGTTCGATACCCCGCTCAACTTCATCAGCGGTAGGTATATATATTTTTTCGCCATCTGTAAGAATTGCAGCTCTGTTGATGCCTGAAAGATCAGCCTCATCTGTAGTGCCTCCCGCAGCTTTTATCGCATCTTCAACTCTGGCACCTGCAGGAAGTGTGACGACTTTACTGTCATTTACAGCGCCGCATATGTCAACAATAACTTCTTCCGGTTCTTCTTCTGCAGTCTGTACTGCAGCATTGGTATCCGTAGAAGCTCCGGCAACATCGATGTCTTCATCTTTGTTGCTGTGACCTGATGCATAAATTGCAATTGCAACAATTATTATAAGCACCGCAGCACCAATCTGTATTATTTTTTTCTTATGCTGCATCAGAAACTCTTTGTTAAAATATTTTTCCATGCTGTCACCTTCTATCTCGTATCAGCATTAAATACAATTCCTGCGACGTTTGTAATTTCCTCCACCGCATATATGATTTCAGGCTCACTCTCACAAAGATGTTCCGGATTATATCTCTTGTCACAGTCTGTGTGCAGTTTGTCTGCAACGACTATATATACGTCTTCGAATTTTTCTCCGCAATCAATTCTTTTGCTTTGATTTACCCAATCTTCATCGATAGAGAAAACAACATTAATTGATGATTCTGCATATCCCTTCGGGGCTTCAACTTCTCTTACGAGATATGTCCCTTTTTTTAGATGTTTAAACAAAACCCGTCCATCTTTGTCTGAGCATGAGAAACAAACTTTAGTACCGTACAGGTCTATAAGGCCAAATACCGCACCCATCAGAGGTTTACCCGAATCATCCACCTTGTATAATACGAATTCGTTTTGACATGAATTTTTAGGAATTCTCTTTACTTCAACTGTTTTTTTGCTGGCATCAACTGATATCAGATTTGTATCGTCTTTGATTTCAATCTTTGCAATATTGTGATTGATATCCTTGTAGAAATATACTCCTAACGGAATCATTTCATCATAACTTATTGCACATCCTGCCTCTACCATGCTGGTCAATACCAGTTTTCTGCTGTCATTGAATATACTGAAGGCCATAGCATCGTCTGTATTATTGCACACTTTAAGTGTGCCAAGCACAAGCTCAGAGTCAACATTCACATTGATTTCTTTCTCTTTAAGTTCAATCTGCTTTACATGCTGGTCATCTGATTTATAACAGTCTACTACAGTCGTTTCGTATATATCATACTTCCCGTATTCCAGTTCTTTTGTTTGTACCATGCCGTTTTCATCTGTGTACAGGATAGGTACTACAAAGTCATTTTGTTTATAAATAGTATTGCCGGAGCTGTCTTTGATATCTTCCGCCGCTGTTATTTGAAATCCAACTCCCTGCAGTGGAGCCCCTCTTCTCAGCAGCAACGCGTTATTTTCAAACTTATACTCTTGCCCGTACTTTTTTATAATAATTTTTCCTTTATTAATTTTTTCATCCATAACAACTTCCTTTCGTATAAATTTTACACATTTTTCTTCATACGCCTTTCGCATCCAATTAATTGGTACACATAGTATATTCTTCGGTACATATCCTGTCAACATCTTTTTGCTATTTTTTAGCATCGCTTGTTAAGTTTTTAATTTTTATGTAAAAAATACACCGTTTCAGCACTTTTTTTACCTGTTTTTTAAAAAAACTCCGACCTGTGAATAAAGTTGTGGATAACTCTGTGGATAAAAAA
>CAZDQV010000004.1:0-9897 GCA_964507795.1 uncultured Oscillospiraceae bacterium
TTGAAATAGTTAAAGACAGGAGAGCATATATGAGATTTGTAACATGGAATGTAAACGGCTTCAGAGCTGTACTCAAAAAAGGCTTTGAAGATTTTTTTGAACGTATAGATGCGGATATATTCTGCATACAGGAAACCAAAATGCAGCCAGACCAGGCGGATTTTGAACCGGAGGGCTATCACTGTTATTTTAACAGCGCAGAGAAAAAAGGATATTCTGGCACGGCTGTTTTTTCCAAACATGAGCCTCTTGCCGTTAAATTTGGAATAAACGGCGAGCATACGGATGAAGGGAGAATAATTACGCTTGAATACGATAATTTTTTTATGGTAAACTGCTATGCGCCTAATGCGCAGGAGGGCCTTGCAAGGATAGACTATCGTATGAAGTTTGAAGATGACCTCCGAGCATACTTTGCAGGACTTGACAGCATCAAACCTGTGATTTACTGCGGAGACCTCAATGTGGCTCATCAGGAAATAGATTTAAAAAACCCTAAACCAAACAGAGGAAAAGCCGGATTTTCGGACGAGGAGAGAGGCAAGATGACAGAGCTTCTTGATGCTGGATTCACTGATACATTCAGATATCTTTACCCGGATATTACCGGAGTATACTCATGGTGGTCATACAGATTCAATGCTAGAGCCAACAATGCAGGATGGCGAATAGACTACTTTCTGATATCCGAGAGATTAAACAGCCTGATAAAGGATGTAAAAATCCTTACGGATATTATGGGCTCGGATCACTGCCCTGTGATGCTGGAGCTTGACATATAGAGACAGGGAATGAAGGTGAATTTTATGTATGTGAGTTTTGTTTTTTTAGGATATATCTTTGCTATTTTTCTGGCACTTACAGGTATAGCTCTGATTGTGCTTGTTGTGATGAAAAATCGTGTTGAAACCACTAAGCGTTTCAAAAGCGTCAGGAACTTTTCTGTCAATATTCTGATGATATCAGTGCTGTACTTTCTCTTTTATTACAGAGAAAACGTGCTGGGCATGTATGAACTGTCAGTCATATGGCGGATTATAGATTATATACTTTGCGGGATTGTCTTTTGCCTCTGGCTTTTAGTCATAGCATGTTTTCAGGAAAACACAAAACATATACGGGCAGTGGCTATAGCAATAGGAGCAGTTCGCTGTCTTGCCGGTGTGTTTTTTACAATCGTATATATGGATTGCTATTACAGCATCGAGAATATTGGAGCGAGGAATTTCTATTCGTGCTTTGAAGTGGTGGTAAGCATCGCTACTGCTGTTATCATTATCGGATATACGATAGCTTTTATCAGGGACAATGCCGGAACACATCAGAAAAAATTTACGGGAATTGTTTCAGCACTTCTTGTAATGTGGGATATCAATCAGGTTATAGTTGATACGGGCCTTTATTTCGGCAGATTCGGTAAATCAGCGTGGCAGCTTGAGACATTTGATCCGACGGGACCTGTAATGCTTGTAATTGCACTTACGGTGTTTTTGTTTGTATTCAAAGAAGATTTCAGCCCTATATATTTTGTCCAGGAAGAGACAGAGCAGGCAGACCGCCTCGATATTATTGCAGAAGATCACAAACTTACTGTCAGAGAGCGCGAGGTGATAAGTTTGGTGTATGAAGGATATACCAATCCTGAAATAGGTGAGAAGCTGTACATATCCAAAAATACAGTCAAAAAACATATACAAAGCATATATGAAAAATTGGGAGTGTCAAGCAGAATGGAACTGGTACATCTGGTAAATTCCAAGGATGTAGCACACAAGGATAAATAAAACTACCCATATGGGTAGTTCACAAATTCCTCTTTTTTGATAGAATGATAGCAGATTAAATATTCAGAAAAGGAGGAATTTTTAATGAAAAAACTATCAGCACTTATTTTTGTATTATCACTTTGCATCGTGTTTGCTCTTACAGGATGCGGACAGAGTGAAAGTGAAAACACTACGGCAGACTGCTACAACGGCAACTTTACCGGAGTAGTTGAAGACAATGGTGTAATATCATTCAAGGGCATACCTTATGCCAAGGCACCTGTAGGTGACTTGAGATGGAAGGCACCGGAAGCAGTAGAAGAAAGCGACGAGGACTTTACTGCTGACACATTTGGCAAATCATCCATACAGTATGAATGGCATTCAGAGGGAGGCTCATACAATGAAATAGGCGAGGACTGCCTGAGCTTAAATGTATGGACCAAGGATCTTGAAACCAAAGACAAGCCTGTAATGTTCTATATCCACGGCGGCGGATTCGCATGGGGCGGTACTGCCGATAACCTGTATGATGGCAAATATATGGTTGAAGAAAACGAAGATGTTGTAGTTGTAACTACCAACTACAGAGTCGGCATGATGGGCCTTATAGATTTCAGCGACGTTGAGGGCGGCGAGGATTTCCCTGACAGCGGATATCTCAGCGTGCTTGACCTGATACAGAGCCTTAAATGGGTTCAGCAGAACATAGCAAGCTTTGGAGGAGATCCTGACAATGTAACTATATTCGGCGAATCAGCAGGCGGAGCATTCGTATCAATTCTGTGTGCAGTAGACGAAGCAAATGGACTGTTTAACAAAGCCATAGCTCACAGCGGTTCATTAAACCTTACATATACCAAAGAAGACTTTGACAATGTGGGACTCACACAGCTTCTGATGGAAAAGACCGGTGCAGAGAACATGGATGACCTTATGGCAATTCCTGAAGATGAACTCATCGAATTATATACTACATATGATGATGAGGGCATATGTCTTAACGATTTCTATAACATGCCGCTGAGAGGCGATGACAGCATTATCCCTGAAGATCCGTATCAGGCACTCAAGGATGGTTCTGCAAAAGATGTAACTATGATAATAGGTACAAATGCAGACGAATGGAGATACTGGGTAAATGAAATGGGTGAAGTTGAAATGTCCGAAATGGATGAAGACGGAATAGCTGAAAACATGGCCATGTATGAAGAAAATGTTGCCCAGGAGAAATATGACAGCGCTATGGCAGCCGCAAATGATGAAGAAAAAGCAAAGCTTAAAGAATTCCTTGATGTTGTTGACGAGGACGAAACTATATGGAAATACACCGAAATAGGTAACGAGACAGGATTCAGAATGCCTTCAATTGCTGTTGCAGAGGCTCAGAACGAAGGTGGCGGTACTGCATACATGTACTATTTCTGCAAGAAATCAGACAACTTTGATTTCATAGGTGCATGCCATGCATCAGAACTTGCATACGTATTCCATAACATTGATGAAACAATATTCTCAGGTACAGTCGATGAAACACTTGCTGATAATATGTGCACATCATGGACTAATTTCGCAAGAACAGGCGACCCGAGCAATGATGATGCAGAGTGGACTCCGTACACTCTTTCTGACAGAGCAACTATGGTTATCGGTGATGACTGCAGTATGACAATGGTGAATGACCCTGAGGGTGAGCAGAGAGAACTTATGGAATGGGCTACAAAGTATTATCTGAAATAGGGAATAAACTTGAACAATGTAAAGATTGAGTGAGTAAAATAACAGGAGAGCATACCGTTGTGATATGCTCTCTTGTTTTTGCAGGAATAATTATTATGATTGTATTGACATTTTTCTAAAAAGACAGTATCTTATATACAGAACACTTGTTCTTGAGCGCGGATTGACAAATGTAAATTGTTTGAAGTATAATTACGGGAGTAATATATGACCAGCTACAATAAGCTTTACAATAAGGTTATAAAATCAGAAAATTGTAATAACATTAAATTTAGCGAGTTTCAATTGTTTTTGGAGAAAACAGGCTTTCGGCTTGTCAGAACAAGAGGCGACCACCATATATATGTGTTCGATGGATTAGATGAGATAATAAATATTCAGCCCAATGACAAAAATGCCAAGTCATATCAGGTTAAGCAGGTCAGACTTATAATTAGCAAATATAAATTAGGAGGGAATTTCGATGAATAAGTACAATGCTATTCATTATTATAGCGAAGAGGATAATTGTTATATCGCAGAAATTCCTGCTCTTGCAGGGTGTATATCAGATGGAAGTTCTATAGATGAGGCCCTTAACAATGTCAAAATTGTAGCTGAGGAATGGCTTGAGGTGAATAAAGCTATGGATCGATATGCCCCTGAGTATAATAGCGACTTTGTTTCAACATCGCCGGGAATTGAAGATGTGGCAAAGTATATATTGGATATTACAGGGAAGAGTACGGCAATGATGCTCGAAAAGCTTACATATTATTGTCTCGTCTGGTCATTGGTATGGTACAATGAACCTCTTTTCAAGGAAAAATTCCAAGCATGGATAAACGGCCCGGTTAATGATAAACTTTTTCAAAAACACAAAGGAATGAAAATAGTTTCTCCTGAAGATTTTTCAGATATAAAGGCACATGTTTTTTCAACAAGTGAAAAAGAACTGATAAATTCAGTTATTAAGGTTTATGACAAAATGACACCTGAAGAAATAAGCAGAATTACACATATTGAAGAACCCTGGAAAAAAGCAAGAAAAGGGTTGCCAGCGAATGCAAGCAGCAAAAATATAATAAATAATGATGACATATTGGATTATTACAAGAATATATGATTAAAAAAAGGGAGCATACCGTTGTGATATGCTCTCTATCTTTATAATCTTTCGTTTACTTCCAGTGCCTCGACAAGTTTTATGTCGGGGTGCTTTTGCATGTAGTAGTCTAATGTGAACTGATTGCTGAACAGTACGAGAGGCCTTTCTTTGTGGTCAAATACCAGCTTGGTTCTTGAATCCAGGGTTTTCTTGACAGCGGAGATATCATCAGTAATGAGCCATCTTGCAACCGAGAAATCAAGAGAATCCATGCGGACTTCAGAGTTGTATTCGTTTTTGAGTCTGTATTCAAATACTTCAAACTGCAGCTGTCCTACAGCACCTAATATTACTTCATTGTATTCTGTTTTGTAAACCTGTACAGCACCTTCCTGTGCCAGCTGATCAACACCCTTGGTAAAATGCTTTGCCTTCATAGTGTCTTTTGGCATTACCATTGCAAACAGTTCAGGAGGGAATGTAGGGAGCGGTTCAAAGAACAGAGGATCTTTGGTAGTTGTCAAAGTATCTCCAACCTGGTAATTACCTGTATCATATATACCTATGATATCTCCGGCATATGCCTCGTCTACTGTTTCACGCTCGTTTGCAAACAGCTGGGTTGACTGCGACAGCTTCATTTCCTTGCCTGTTCTTGAGAGTCTGACGCTCATACCGCGTTCAAATTTGCCTGAGCATATCCGAAGGAATGCCAGCCTGTCTCTGTGAGCAGGATTCATGTTTGCCTGTATCTTGAATATAAAGCCACTGAAAAAAGGATCATCAGGCTTAACCTCACCATCTGTTGTTTTCCTTGCTCCGGGAGCAGGGGACATGTCAAGAAAATGATTAAGGAATGGAATTGTACCAAAATCCGCAAGGGCAGAGCCAAAGAATACAGGTGAAAGCTTACCTGCCTCTACAAGAGTTTTGTCAAATTCGTTTCCGGCGCCTAAAACCAGTTCCATTTCATCTCTCAGTGTATCAAGATTATATCCTGCAATCTCGCCTTCAAGTTCACTTCCGAATACGCCATCATCACCAAGATTGATTTCCTTGCCCTGTTTGTAAAGATATACACAGTTATTCAAAATATCGTAGATTCCTTCAAAATTGAGTCCTGAGCCTATAGGCCATGTTACTGCTGTTGAGGGAAGCCCAAGCACATCCTCAAGTTCCTGCATCAGATCGAGAGGATCTCTTGCTTCTCTGTCAAATTTGTTCATAAAGGTGAATACCGGGATACCTCTCATAGAACATACTCTGAACAGTTTTTTTGTCTGTGCCTCTATACCTTTGGCACCATCAATTACCATTACTGCACTGTCTACAGATGTGAGTATTCTGTAAGTGTCTTCGCCGAAATCGTTGTGGCCCGGAGTATCCATTATCGATATTATTTTGCCTGCGTAGGTAAATTGCATTACAGATGAAGTTACAGAAATACCACGCTGCTTTTCGATTTCCATCCAGTCAGATGTCGCGAATTTTGAATTGCGCCTTGCTTTGACTGTACCTGCCTCTCTGATTGCCCCGCCATGCAGCAGTAGTTTCTCTGTCAGAGTTGTTTTGCCCGCATCCGGGTGTGAAATTATACCGAATATCCTTCTGTCGTTTATATTACCTGTCATTTTGTTTCTCCTAAATTTTTTCCAAAAGAAATTTTATCATAATAAGGTGTGTTAGAACAGAGTATTTTTGAATTATTTTTCCTTCTGAATAATCTGAATATATTGACTTGCTTTATATATATTGAAAAATTTTCCGATTGTCCGTATACTTGTTATATCAACAATTTAGATGGAGAAAAACTATGTCACAAGAAGTAAAAATGAGTGAAAACAAAATGGGCACAATGCCCGTAGGCAAACTGCTTCTTAATATGTCGTGGCCTGCAATACTGTCAATGCTGATTCAGGCATTGTACAACATCGTAGACACCATGTTCGTGTCGTTTATAAATGAACAGGCTATAGCAGCAGTAACCTATATATTCCCTATAAGTATGCTTATGATTGCATTTTCTGTAGGTACGGGAGTAGGTATCAACTCTCTTATAGCAAGGAGACTCGGCGCCAGACGTTTTGATGAGGCAAATGATGCAGCATCTCATGGTTTCAGGCTGTCTTTTTTCAACTGGGCTATATTTGCTATATTCGGGCTTTTCTTTGCCAAAATGTTTATGGAGGCTTTTACACAGACTCCATATATTATCGAAAACGGTGCCGCATATCTGCAGGTGACTACTATAGGGAGCATATTCCTTATGGTGCAGGTTACCAATGAAAAAATATTGCAATCCACAGGCAATATGATTATGCCGATGATATGCAGCCTGGCAGGGGCAGTAACAAATGTCATCCTTGACCCATGCTTTATATTCGGCATCTGGATATTCCCCGAAATGGGAGTTACGGGTGCTGCTGTAGCGACGGTAATAGGGCAGGCTGTTTCAATGACACTGGGGCTTTTCCTTTTGTTTGGCAAGAATCATGCTGTGACAATCAGATTCAAAGGTTTTAAATTCAAAGGAGAGATTATACGGGACATATATGCTGTAGGACTTCCCGCAATTATAATGCAGGCTATAGGTTCAGTGCTGATGTTTGGACTTAATGCCATACTCGGTGCGATATCTGAAACAGGTGTTGCGGTGCTTGGTGTATATCAGAGACTGCAGTCGTTTGTATTCATGCCTGTTTTCGGGCTTACGCAGGGCGCATTGCCTATACTCGGATTCAATTTCGGTGCACGCAACAGAGAAAGATTTATGCATACATACAAGCTTGCACTGAGAGTGGCTCTGATAATAATGGGAGCCGGCTTCATATTCTTTCAGGTATTCCCTGACGTATTGCTTTCGATATTCAATGCTACAGATCAGATGTATGAAATAGGCGGCAAAGCACTGAGAATAATATCAATATGCTTCATTCCTGCAGCTTATGGCATTACAACATCTACTGTATTTCAGGGCACAGGTCATGGCGTGCTGAGTTTGTGGAGTTCTCTTATCAGGCAGCTCGTAGGAGCACTTCCGGCGGCCTTCATATTCAGCAGATTTATAGGCATGACAGGTGTATGGCTTGCTTTCCCTATTGCAGAGATACTTGGAACGGGGTATGTAATCTGTGCGTTTATATGGCTTTACAGGCGAGAAATCAAAACAATGAGCATAGAGAATAACTGATACAATTTTGTATCGAAGTCATTAAAAGTCACTTGAAAAAGTTGTAACATCGACAAAAAGTCGCTTGAAAAAGTTGCTGATTTTCAAAAAAGTCGCTTGAAAAAATTAAAAAACCGATATATCATATAATAAAAATGGTTTACGGAGGGTGATATGCTCAAACGAAAGATAGAACGCAAGCTCATAGAATGGAAAAATTCATCTGAGCGCAAGCCGCTAATTATAAAAGGGTGCAGACAGTGCGGCAAGACCTTTTCTGTTTTGGAGTTTGCGAGAAACAACTATAAGAATGTAGTATACCTTAATTTTTTTGAGAATCCGAATTACGCATCAGCTTTTTCAGGCTCACTTGAAATAGATAATATAGTCATAATGCTTTCAGCATTGCTTGGAAAAAAAGCAGTCTTTGAAGCCGGTGAAACCGTTATCGTGCTTGATGAAATACAGGAGTGTCCGGAGGCAAGAACCGCCTTGAAATTTTTTAGAATTGACGGCAGATATGATATTATAGGAACCGGCTCGCTTCTTGGGGTCAAAGGATACGGCAAAGAGCCTAAATCCGTACCTGTAGGCTCAGAAACAATTATAGATATGTATCCGCTTGATTTTGAGGAGTTTTTATGGGCGAATGATATTGGAGAGCCTGTTATTGAATTTCTAAAAAAACATCTTGAAAGTGAAACGCCTGTACCAGAGGCTATTCACAATCGTATGAAGCAACTTTTAATACAGTATGCAGTGGTAGGAGGAATGCCGGAGGTTGTTCAGCAATTCGCTGAAACAAAGCAGATGAATGAAGTCCTTGCTATTCAACGGGATATCATCACATCATATGAAGATGATATGGTAAAATATGCAGACAAAAAAGACAAGGCGCAGATTAAAGAATGTTTTCAGTCAATTCCAAGACAGCTTGCCAAGGAAAATAAGAAGTTTCAGTATTCTGTAGTAAAAAAAGGGACTTCTGCTTCAAAATATGCAGGCAGTCTGCAGTGGATTGAGGATGCAGGCATTATATCCAGATGCTATAGCCTTTCAATTACAGAACTTCCGCTTGACGGTAACGCCAAAAAAGAGAACTTCAAAGTATATATGCGTGATATGGGTTTGTTTGTGAGTATGCTTGAAGATGGCACTCAGTTTGATATACTGCAGGGTAATCTGTATGGATACAAAGGTGCAATATTCGAAAATCTTATAGCTGATATATTTGCCAAAATGGGAAGGAAGCTTTATTATTATCACAAAAACTCAGGTCTTGAAATCGATTTTGTTATAAGGTACAAGGGTAAATGCACACTTGTGGAAGTCAAAGCAAATACGGGAAACGCCAAAAGTGTTAAGACAATACTTGGACATCCTGAAAAATATCATGTTCATGATGCAATTAAACTTGGAGATTATAATATAGGGCGGTCAGAGCAGATACTGACATTGCCGCTGTATATGGCTTTTTTGCTACGGGAATTCTAAGGCAGCCCTATTCGGGTTCCTTTACTGTCTCATATTCAACTCCATCAAAATCCCTGTATTGGGAGTCCATCTCAACCATATCATATATGAGAGGATCTCTGATAAGATGTTTCCATACTGTATATGTGGCCTGTATGAAATCCCTGTTCAGCGAGATTTTGTCCTCAATCAGAGGGCATACATATGGCAGATCAGATACGTTGTATATGAGAGAAAGCCTGCCATAATCATCAATATGCGGAGCAAGAGGATATGTCCTGCACTGGATTGAGCGCATTTTGCGATCGCATATGGGTGGGTTCACGCACCTTATAAAATATACTTTGCCATGCCATGAATCAGGAAATTCATAGTCTTCTGCGTTTTCGCAGCTCCATTTAATCCAATCCTCCCGCTTTGTAAACAACTTGTCCTCACCGGGGAGAAGATATATTCCAAGATCAAACTCACCATCATCGGAATCTCCTCCGCAGGTGCAACAAGCAGCGCCACACAATGTGCCGCAGTCATAGTCTACCGGAGAGACTCTGTCAAGGAGTCTGTAGATTGCTTTAAATGTACTTTTTCTTATTCTTGATTTCATTATGACCTAACCCCATTTATGAAGTAAATGGCAGGTAGGTCAAACGTCAGGATTTCCC
>CAZDQV010000004.1:9997-49189 GCA_964507795.1 uncultured Oscillospiraceae bacterium
GTTAGGTGTTCAAGCAGTAGACTCTTACAACAGTATACATAGAGTCTTTGCATGAGGCCTATCACGGTTTGCTTGCACAAACCGGATTAGGGCTTCAAGGATTTCCCAAGAATGCGAAGCACGATTGGTAGAAATCTACGGCGAAGGACCTAACCACCAGTGATTTGATTCTCCTATTATATTCTCTAATGCCGTATGATACAAGAGGAAATGACTTTTGCGTGTTTACGTGAATGAAGTGTGATAAGTGTTTAAATTTCAATGACTAAGGTGATTTTAGAACTATAGTACTATTTTGAAAAAAATTAATTTGTGATGTTTAAAATTTCAGTTTGAGTGGTAGAATATTATTGGATTACTAGTTAAAGAGGTTAATTTATGAAGTTAGGTATTGATGTCGGTTCAACGACAGTAAAGTTGGTTCTATTAGACGAAAACAATGAAATAAAATATTCCAAATACGAAAGGCATATGTCAAATGTCTTTGACAAAGTTGAAGAGCTTGTCAAAGAAGCTTATGAACAATTAGGAGATATTACAGTTAAAGCGGTAGTTACAGGTTCCGGAGGATTATCACTTGCAGACAAAGCCGGAATACCTTTTGAACAGGAGGTTATTGCATGCAGCAAAGCGGTAGAGGAACTCATACCGGAAACTGAAACCGCAATAGAGCTTGGTGGAGAAGATGCCAAGATAACGTTTTATGGAGCTTCCATAGAGCAGAGAATGAATGGCACATGTGCAGGAGGCACAGGTGCATTTATAGACCAGATGGCAGTTCTGCTTAATACTGATGCAGCAGGGCTTAATGATGCTGCAAAAAAACACAAAATGATTTACCCTATAGCAGCAAGATGCGGTGTATTCGCCAAGACAGATATACAGCCCCTTATCAATGAGGGCGCAGCCATAGAGGATCTTGCAGCTTCTATATTTCAGGCTGTGGTAAACCAGACCGTTTCAGGACTGGCATGCGGCCATCCAATCAAAGGCAAAGTGGCTTTTTTGGGAGGCCCTCTGTCATTTCTTTCAGAACTTCGGGCAAGGTTTACAGAGACCCTGGAACTCGAACCTGAGAATGTCATATTCCCTGAGAACTCAAAATATTTTGTTGCGATAGGTGCAGCACTTCTGTCAGATAAATATAGCGAAACAACACTGGGAGCAATAGCAGATTCCATTGACAGAATAGATTCTTCAGAAGTATCAGATACTAAACACATAGAGCCTCTGTTTGCAAATCAGGAAGAATACGATGAATTTGCAGACAGGCATGCTGCTGACAAGGTCAAAACAGGTGAACTTGCCAAAGCATCAGGAGGACTGTTCCTTGGCATAGATGCAGGCTCTACAACCACCAAATCAGCAGTTATAGACAGTCATAACAGAGTACTTTATTCATTTTACAAAAATAACGAAGGCAAGCCGCTTGAAACAGTACTTGAGATGCTGAAAGACTTGTACAGCCAAATGCCAGATGATGCATATATAGCAAGAGCTGCAGCAACAGGATACGGTGAGGGACTTATCAAAGCAGCCTTTAAAATAGATACAGGTGAAATCGAAACAATTGCCCATTACAAAGCTGCACAGGAGTTTCTTCCGGGAGTTGAATTCATACTTGACATAGGCGGTCAGGATATGAAATGTATGAAGATAAAAGACGGTGCCATATATAATATAATGCTTAATGAGGCATGTTCTTCGGGGTGTGGCTCCTTTATAGAGACTTATGCCAAGTCTGTTGATATGAGTGTGTCGGATTTTGCAAAAGAGGCTCTTTTTGCATCGAATCCTGTAGATCTTGGCACAAGATGTACTGTGTTTATGAATTCAAAAGTAAAGCAGGCTCAAAAAGAAGGTGCAACCATAGGAGACATTTCCGCAGGGCTTTCGTATTCCGTAATTAAAAATGCACTGTACAAGGTAATCAAGCTAAGAAATCCTGAAGAAGCAGGAGAGAAGATAGTAGTTCAGGGTGGTACATTTTTGAACGATGCAGTGCTCAGGAGTATTGAGCGTGTAGTCGGCAAAAATGTTATAAGACCTGATATTGCAGGTATTATGGGAGCATTCGGAGCCGCACTTGTAGCCAAAGATACATATATAGAAGGCAGAAGCAGTATACTTTCATTTGAAGAGCTCGAAAGCTTTGGAGTTAAAAACACTCATACAAGGTGCAACGGCTGTGAGAACAGATGTATGCTTACCATTAACAGTTTCAATGACGGATCCAGATTTATAACCGGTAACAGATGCGAAAAAGGTGAGGGTAGAGAGCATATAGAGAATACTGTTCCGGATATGTATGAATACAAATTCAAAAGGCTTTTTGATTATGAGCCTCTTGCAGAGAATGATGCACCACGGGGCATCATAGGTATACCAAGAGTTCTTAATATGTATGAGAATTACCCGTTCTGGCATACGTTTTTTACAGAGCTTGGATATAGGGTAGTGCTTTCGCCTCCATCATCGAAGAGCATATACGAAATGGGAATGGATACAATATCTTCAGATACGGCATGCTATCCCGCAAAGCTTGTTCACGGACACATCAAATGGCTCTGCGAAAACAATGTCAAAACGATATTTTATCCAAGTATCAATTATGAAAGAGTTGAGGACTCATCCGCACCAAACCACTACAACTGCCCTATAGTTGCTACATATCCTGAAGTTATAGGGAGCAATATGGATGATGTGTTCATTGAATATGATGTGAAATTCATACATCCTTTCCTGCCTTATGATGATGACAAAAGGCTCAAACGTGAGCTTTCAAGAGTATTTGACATAGACAAAAAAGAAATATCAGATGCTGTTGACAAAGCCAGAGCAGAGGATGAGAGATTCCACAGAGATGTCAGAGCAAAAGCAGATGAGATACTTGAATATATAGAGGCAAATCACCAAAAAGCGGTGATTCTGTCAGGCAGACCGTATCATCTTGATCCTGAAATCAACCATGGTATCAATAAACTCATAACTTCGTTTGACATGGCAGTGATAACAGAGGATTCAGTTGCAGACAAAGTCAAACTCGAAAGACCGATCAGAGTTCTTGATCAGTGGGTATACCATTCGAGACTTTACAAGGCTGCTTTGTTTGCAGGTACCAGAGATGATATTGAACTCATCCAGCTCAATTCATTCGGATGCGGGCTCGATGCGGTTACGACAGATCAGGTCGAGGAAATATGCACAAACAACAACAAGCTTTATACGGTTCTCAAGATAGATGAGGGATCAAATCTTGGAGCTGCAAGAATCAGAATAAGGTCACTTAAGGCTGCTGTTGATGAACGTGAAAAAAACAAGATTAAAGCAACTCCGCACAATACCAGATTTCGGAGAAAATATTTCACCAGGGAAATGCGGGAAGAATATACTATTATGATTCCGCAGATGTCACCTATACATTTCAGGCACGTTGAAGTTGCAATGAGAAAAGCCGGTTACAGAGCGGTACAGTTGCCACCTGTGAATGTAAAGGCTGTAGATGAGGGACTCAGATATATCAACAATGACGCATGCTATCCTACGATAGTAAGCCTCGGACAGACTATAGCGGCACTTAAATCAGGAGAGTTTGATCTTGACAGGACAGCTATATTTATGTCACAGACAGGCGGAGGATGCAGAGCAAGCAATTATGTGTCACTGCTCCGAAAAGCTCTCAAGGATCTTGACATGAGTCAGATACCTGTAATCTCAGTAAATATGGCAGGGCTTGAATCAAACCCCGGATTTAAAATAACGCTGCCGCTTATTAAAAGCGGTATGATGGCAGTTATTTATGGTGATATGTTTATGAGAGTTTTGTATGCAACAAGACCTTATGAACAGGTAAAAGGTTCTGCTGATGCACTTTACGAAAAATGGGCGGCCATTGCAGATGATAACATCAGAGACGGCAGTTTCAGCCGCTTCAAAAAAATCCTGCAGGGTATAGCAAAAGATTTTGATGCACTGCCGCTTCGGGATATCAAAAAACCTAAAGTGGGAGTTGTAGGTGAGATACTTGTCAAATATCATCCTACGGCAAACAATGACATAGTCAGCGTTATCGAGAGCGAAGGCGGACAGGCTGTTGTACTTGATTTGCTTGATTTCTTCCTTTACGGTATGTACAGCAAGAAATTCAATTACGAGCATCTTTCAGGCACATGGAAGCAAATGAAGGGAAATCAGATTGCAATTGATATACTTGAGCTTTTACGAAAACCTTATCGCAAGGCCCTGAGAGAAAGCATCCGGTTTGAAGAACCTTTGCATATAGAGGAAATAGCAGAAGAAGCTTCCAAGCTTATATCCATAGGCAACCAGTGCGGAGAAGGCTGGCTTCTGACAGGTGAAATGGTTGACCTCATAAATTCCGGATGTGAAAACATAGTTTGCTTGCAACCGTTTGCGTGCCTGCCAAATCATGTTACAGGCAAGGGTATGCTCAAAGCACTAAGGAAATACAACCCGAAGGCGAATATTGCAGCTATAGATTACGACCCCGGTGCAAGCAGTGTAAACCAGCTCAACAGAATAAAGCTCATGATGGCAACGGCACACAAGAACCTCGAAAAAAATCCTACACACCTTACTTAACAAATACAAATGAAAAAAAGGAACTGGCGAATTTAAGTGTCAGTTCCTTTTTGTAGCTTTGCTTCATAGATGTCAATCAGATAATCCGGGCCTTGGGTCCATAGCAGAGAATCAAAATCAAATAATTCTTTATATGTGTTTGAACAAGTAAATGCTATAAATGCATCTTCATAAGAAACATGCTGCTTTTCTGAGTATTTTTCCATTGCTCTTTGAATTACTGACAATGTAGCGGATTCCATCTGATTTGTTGTCAAATCATTCATATATATACCCCCTCTGCGTTTTGGAAATATAAGCATGCAATTGCATCAGCGGTACGAAAACAATACTGATTATCCAGTCTGTTTGGAAGGAGAAGTTTTATTGCAATATCGTCTGCAGTCTTATCTCCGGGAGCACCGAATGTACCGTTGGTATATTGGTTTAGAGTAGCTGCTGTTTTGTCATTTGCAATCTTGCCTCCAATCACATTATATTTTTCAAATTCGCTGATTACTTTGCGGAAAAGCTTTTGGTCTCTGTTACCTGATACGAAATGCAGCCATTCGGCATCAGCTTCAGGGAAATCATATTCGTTGATTTTATCATTGAGACAGAGAATATATGAATTTATGTATCCAAAGTTTTTTGATTCATTCAACAGGCCAGTGTTGAAAGCATTTTTCACTGACAGCTTAACGAATTTCCGTGCTTGCTCATATGAAGTTGTCAAATAGAATCCTTTACCAAAGTCTTTGCCCCGATAACATTTGGCAAGATTTATTTTATCGACTACACAGTAGCTCCCGTGATATAGGATGATGCTATCTTTGAGTTTAACTCACAACCACCACTTCAAGTGGTGGTTTGTATTGGCCCTCATAAGGGCCTGTTACCTGCTTGCCCAAAAGGGCGGGTATCGCAAGCATTATTACTGTTCCGCTTATAAAGCGATACTGTTACTATCAGCTTTTCTTGATTCTTCTGCTTGCTCTCTTATATATTTTTTATTGCATCTTCTGTGATATTACCAATCGTTGAGACATAATAGCCTCTTGCCCAAAATGATTTATCCCATTTGCTTTGCAATTCCGGATGCCTGTCGTATATCATTAGTGTGCTCTTTCCTTTTAAATACCCCATAAATTTTGATATGCTGTATTTAGGCGGAATGGCTACACTTAAATGTATATGATCCGAACAAACTGCACCGTCTATAATCTCCACATTTTTATATCTGCATAATGTTGCAATTATATCCCGTACATCTTCTTTTAACTTTCCGTACAAAACCTTCTTTCTATATTTTGGAATGAAAACTATATGGTATTGGCATTTCCATCTTACATGTGATAAACTTTTATTGTCCATTTGGGACCTCCTCCTATGCTTATTTTTGAGTTTGGCTTGCGACACCATTCTCATTTTAGCATAGGAGGAGTTTTATTGATATCCCATACGCTCCTGCTTATTCCATTCTCCCCAGCATAGCTGGGGGATTAGACTTATCATTCAATTTTTCTGCAAAAGATTACAGGTATAGTCGGTAGTTATTTGTTGAATTATTTCATTTGTACAACAGATTTGCTTATAGTTGCGACAGTTTGGGAAACCAGTAATAGAAAACACAGCGAAAAATGTTTGGATATTTATAAAGCATAGCTTGCTATATTACCGCTTATTTGGTACAATATTCAAAACAGACAGAAAGCAGGGAGACTTGATTTGATGGCAACTAGAATGATTGCAAATTATTATGCAGAGGTAGACATTCTGTGTATAATTTTACTGATAATGCTGACATACAAAGCATACACATCAAACTTTATAACAAGCCACAAGCAGTACTTTTCATTTGTATTGCTGAGCAACATTATTCTTGCTGCAAGCGATCTGATATGGATTTTCAACAACGGATTTTACTCTATTACAGAGACATTCCCGGCCCGAGGAATTACTTTGAGCTATATATTCAATGGATTGGATATAGTTTCACTGTCACTTTTGGGAATGACATGGCTGCTTTTTGCCGAAGTGATTCAGGGAAATTATCTGATCAGAAGTCGCACCAGATTCATTGCAGTGCTGCTTCCCGTTGTCATTATCACTGCATTGGTTGCAACGACCAAACATACAGGATTTATGTTCCATGTATCAGAGCAGGGTGAATTCACACGCGGAGCAGGGTATATCCTTCAGATAGCGATACCTTATGGATATATGTTTCTTTCACTCATCTTTGCGCTCAAACGTGCACGAAATGCCAGATCGCAGCAGGCGCGCAGACAGTCACTGTCAATTGTATCTTTTGCTGTTGCGCCTACATGTGCAGGTGTGGCACAGATAATTTTGCATGATATGTCAGTATTGTTTGTCGGCACTGTTGTTGCACTGATTTATGTATATATATCACTGCAGGAGCAGCAGGTGCTTACAGACCCGTTGACAGGACTCAACAACCGCCGCGTGCTGGATCAAAAGATTACAGAGGCTATTATAGAGCAAAATGCAGGAAGCAAACTGTTTCTGCTTGTCATCGATGTGGACAATTTCAAAGAAATCAATGACAAGTATGGCCATATTGAAGGTGACAGGGCACTGCAGATTGTCGCCGAGGCACTTAAATACAATTGCGATAAAGATGATTTCATTTGCAGAAGTGGTGGAGATGAATTTGTCATACTGCACCATGCTGATCCGGAAGATGAATGTGCCAGGATAATTGATGGCATCACAAAGATGCTTTCGGCAGCGGAGGTGCCATATGATTTGACTGTTTCTATCGGAAAACAGTGTTATACTCACGATATGAAGAATTGGAAGAACTTTATGGATGCTGCAGATGAAGAAATGTATCGCATCAAATGTGACAAAAAGACCACAAAAACATAGCAGTTCTGACATGGCACATTAATATCAAACTTATATTTATGATTTTGGCAAACCCGCAGAAATACGGGGACGCAAAGTTTAGTGGCTAATCCTTTTGGTATGCTTGACTGACTGCATTTGAGGATGCAGTCAGTTGTTTTTTGGAGGAGTTTTTTGAACAGGGTTTTCAGAGAAGAAAAAAAATTCCTGATAAGTGTTGACGAATTTATTAAAAAAAGTCATATGCTCAGTCAGGTGATGCATGAGGATTCGCATAATGGTATAAATGGATATGTTATAAGGTCGCTGTATTTTGATACAGTTTATGACGGAGACTATTTTGAAAAAATCGCAGGAGTTGAAACCAGGCGTAAAATACGCCTTCGCTGTTATGATCCGGCGGCAGATTTTGCAATGCTTGAAATGAAACAGAAGCAGGGAGCAAATCAGCTCAAGCGTTCGCTGCGTGTTTCAAGAGAAGATGCCATTTGCCTTACAAAAGGAGATTACTCTCCTTTGCTGAAATACCAGGACCCTTTTGCAACGGAGTGTTATGCAATGATGAAATGCCGTTGCTATCTGCCCAAAACCATTGTAGAGTATAATCGTAAAGCATATATTGCAAAAGAAAACAAAATACGCGTGACGTTTGACAATAATATTGTATCAACTGAAAGCTCATTTGATTTGTTTTCAGAGCATCTTAACATGAATCCTGTGCTGGACAAATACGATGTCATTATGGAAGTTAAATTTAATGGTTTTTTGCTTGAATATATCAGGCAAATGATAAACAGCGTGAATCGCAGTGAAATAGCGGTGAGTAAATACGTACTTGCAAGACAAAACGGATACTGCACCAGACTTTAGATTACAAGGAGTTACAACGTTATGAGAGAAAAAATTTACAGTCTTTTCACAAATCCTACCGATATGACGCCTGAACAGATATTTATGAATATCGCAGTAGCGGCGCTTTTGGGCTTTTTTATATTCATATCATACTGCATATCACACAGAGGGACCATTTATAGCAAAAAATTTAATGCCTCTCTTGTTATATTGACCGTACTGACAGGAACTGTCATGACGGTTATCGGAAACAACATAGCATTGTCACTTGGTATGGTAGGTGCTTTATCTATCGTTCGTTTTCGTACAGCTATCAAAGATTCAAGAGATACAGTATATATTTTCTGGGCGATTGTAATCGGCATATGCTGCGGAGTAGGCGATTATGTGGTTGCAGCAATCGGAAGCTGTATAGTATTTGTCGTGATTCTGATTCTGGGAGGCATCAAAAATGACAACAGGATGCTCCTTATTATCCGGGGCTCCCGCAGCAGGCACAATGCCATTAAAGCACAGGTTTACAAACTGTTTGCCTCAAAAGCAATCTTGAGAGTAGAAAACACAACTGCTGAAACAGTTGAACTTATTTATGAAATTTCCAAAAGAATGCTCCAGAAAGCTGAAAAAAACGAACCTGATATTGATATTGCCGGCAGCATTTACGCTCTCGAAAGTATTGAATATGTTAATATAGTTATGCAAAATGATGAAATATCAAATTAAAAAAAATGAAGTATAGGATAATAGGAATAATAAGCTGCATTGCCATTTTGATTATAGGCTATCTGGGCTATTTTGTGATTTCTTCATCAGAAGATGAAAATGAACGTTATCATCAGCATATCGAAGCTGCTGCAAAAGAGCCATGCACAGAACATACAGAAAATGAGCTTTGCACTCATCTTCCACTTGTTGTAATCGATACAGACGGAGAGGATATACCCGGAAAAGGTATCAGAAACAAAGAGGGAAAAAATATAGGGTTTACCAAAGCATCTGACGGCAGTGACAGGATTGTTGCTGATATGTCAGTTATAGATAACGAAACACAAAACAATCACATTTCTGACAGCCCGGATGTAACAAGCGATGTTATCATTCATGTCAGAGGCAATTCTTCAAGATATTTTGACAAATCAAGCTACAGGATCGAGCTTGTTGACCAAAATGGAGAAAACAATCCGCAGGAGCTGATGGGTATGAGCGCTCATCATGAATGGGCACTTCACGGACCGTATCTTGACAAAAGTCTTATCCGAAACTATATGTGGTACAACATTGCAGGAGAATGCATGGAATATGCACCGAATGTTCGCTTTTGTGAACTTGTGATAAACGGTGAATATCAGGGACTGTATCTGCTTACAGAACTTGTGGAAGCAGGGAAAGAAGGCTCCAGGCTGAATCTTGATGTTGATGCCAAAGACAACACATACAGCGGATATCTGCTTCGTCTTGACAGATATGATGACA
This sequence comes from uncultured Oscillospiraceae bacterium, assembly GCA_964507795.1. Taxonomy (GTDB): domain Bacteria; phylum Bacillota; class Clostridia; order Peptostreptococcales; family Anaerovoracaceae; genus UMGS973. The sequence continues at coordinate 19,778 of CAZDQV010000004.1, forward strand.
GTACGGAAGACTGGCTCAAGAGCCTTACAACGTATACATACAGAAATGACATTGACCTGAAACTTGAAATTGAATATCCGGGTCCTTCAAAGCTCACATCAGAAATGAAAAAATCAATTAAAGATGATTTCTCTAAATTTGAAAAAGCCTTGTATTCGTATGATTACGACAGCAAAAAATACGGCTATAAAACATATATTGATGAGATGTCGTTTGTTGACTATTTTATAATCGGCGAATTTACAACAAATTATGACGCAGGAGCATATTCCACATACATATACAAGGACACGAGTGGTAAATTCAAAACATGTGTCTGGGATTTCAATAATTCCTGTGACAATTATCAGGAAGTTTCAACAATGGATGTACAGCATTTTGAAATGCACAACAGGCTGTGGTATGTGATGCTTACAAAGGATGAGGACTTTATCGAAAATATAATCAGCCGCTACAGGCAGCTTAGGGAAGGCGTTCTTTCTGAGGAATATCTTATGCAATATATTGATGATACTATCGAATATCTTGGGCCTGCAATAGAGCGTAATTTCAAAAAATGGGGAGATTCCTTTGATGATGATGATTTGCTTTCTCCGGAAGAAAGAAATATTCATTCTTATGAAGAGGCAGTTGCACAACTGAAAAATTTCATAAAAGAAAGAGGCGACTGGATGGATGAGAATATCGAAACTCTCCGTCAGTACAGTGCTGAATCAAAAGTAAAAAAATACAACGAAGTTGCAGATTAGGAGGGCATGACGTGAAAAAATTCATAATCATCATATCAGCTGTTGCTCTTTTGTATCTGGCTTTTGACTTTGCTTATTATCGCATGGGAATATATATAGATTTTCATCCCGATCAGAATGCCACCACATTTGTAAAAACGGTAGGCAAAGAGATTTACATGGACTCTGGAAACGGTTATGAGCCTTTTGAAATCAAAGGAGTGAATTTGGGCTCAGGAGAGCCGGGCGAATGGTCAACAGATTTTGATATAGATAAGGAAACATACCTTCGATGGTTTGGATATATCAAGGAAATGGGTGCGAATACAATTCGTGTTTATACTGTGCAGCAGGACACATTTTATAATGCTTTTTATGAATACAACAAAGACAACCCTGACCCGCTGTATATGATCCATGGAGTATGGGTAAATGACTATGTGCAGAACTCTCACCGTGACGCATATGACGAAGATTTTTACGATACATTTTTAGAAGATTGCAAAACAATGCTTGATGTGATTCATGGCAACAAAAAACTTGCACTTGGAAGAATGGCAAGTGCAGGGCATGGTACATACAAAAAAGATGTATCGCCATGGGTGATAGGATATATCCTGGGAGTGGAATGGGATGATGTGACTGTAGCATATACAGATGATACATATGCAGGGATGAGCGGATATGATTCCTTTGATGGTGAATATATGTATACAGGCGAAGATGCATCGCCGTTTGAAGTGCTTTTGGCGAAAGTCGGAAACAAAGTTATAGAATACGAATCCAAAAGATACAAAACACAAAAGCTTGTGGCTTTTTCAAACTGGCCTACTACAGATCCGTTTGAATATCCGGATGAAATCAAAAAACTGTATATGAAGTGTGCTTATGTCGATGTTGAAAACATTAAAACGACAGATGAATTCATTTCCGGTCAGTTTGCATCATATCATGTGTATCCATATTATCCTGATTATCTTTATTGGACTGATGACTGGAAATCTCTTGGCATTAAAAGCAAAAAAGATTTCTATAACGATGAAGGGGAGCTTAATACATACAAAGCTTATCTGAGCATGCTTACAGAGCATCACAGCATTCCTGTTGTGATTGCCGAATTTGGTATTACAACAGGCAGAGGCATGGCTCATCGGGATCTTAATACGGGAAGAAATCAGGGCAATATGTCAGAAAAAGAACAGGGACAGGCTCTTGCTGACTGCTATAAAGATATTATGTCTGTAGGCTGCGCAGGTTCATGCATATTCTCCTGGCAGGATGAATGGTTCAAAAGAACATGGAATACAATGTATGCTGTAGATCTTACCAGAACTCCGTACTGGTCTGATTACCAGACAAATGAGCAGTATTTCGGTCTTTTGTCATTTGATCCCGGAGAGACAACATCTGTATGTTATGTGGATGGTGACATTTCAGAATGGGATGAATCAGATGTGGTAAGCCAAACCGAAAATATGAGTGTTTCAGTAAAATACGACGAAAAATTCATGTATTTTCTTGTAAACAAAAAAGATTTCGACCTGGATAACGATAAAATTTACCTGCCGATTGACACTACACAAAAAACGGGATCAAGTTATTGCCAGAATTTTGACCTGAAATTTGACAGAGGAGCGGATTTTCTCATTGTTATAGACGGGAAGGACAACTCCAGAATTATGGTGCAGGAGGCATATGAAGTTTTAAGAAGTACATATTCGCAAAATGTGTCAGGATTTGATACATATCTCGAAGAAAATCTGCCTGACCCAAATGCTGCGGGGTTTGTAAATATTGATATGATTCTTGAAATATTTCCCTATGAAGGTGAGGGAAGAGCAGAACTTTTGGGTGACAAGTCTGTAGATGCAACCTTTGAAACAGGTAAACTCAAATACGGTAATGCCAACCCTGACAGTGAGGATTTTGATTCGCTTGCAGATTTTAATGCAAACGGAGATTATGTGGAAATCAAAATACCATGGCAGCTTATGAATTTTTCTGACCCGTCAAGGATGTCCATTCTTGATGACTATTACAGTGGCAATTACGGTATAGAATATATTAACATTGATAAAATGTATGTCGGTGTAACCTCAGGCAAAGAGCAGGGCCGTTGCGAAATGCCATCGCTCGAATTAAAACCATGGGGCAATGATGTTACATACCACGAAAGGCTGAAGAGCTCATATTATATCATGCAGGAGTTGTGGAATTAAGAATGGAGGAGGTTTCAAGTGAATATCGAAACATTGCTTTTTGTGTATTTATTCATATGTACCTCAATGATTGTCTTTAATATTGTAACAGGAATTATCCTGAAACAAAAAGACAAAAAAACAAACAAAGTAAGCAACAATTTTTATAAAAAAATCACAGAACAGATAGACATAGTGAAAGCTGGAGGCAAAATCAGCAAAAAACACCGGAAATATCTCATGAAAAAACTCGGACATGTAGGCAATATGATTGCTTTTGATAAAATCCTTGAGAAATATTACAACAAAGATGGATCATCTGTTTTGGAATATCTTTCACAGCTTGGCGGCGTGATAGTATATCTGACTATAAAATATGGCAAAAAAGGCAGAATTGAAACAGCATATTTCGCATATATTGTTAAGAAATATCATCTGATAGAAAACAGAGCCTTGGGAACTGTTGCATATGCTATGATTGAGATACTCGATGAAACAAGCATCTATTGCAGAGAAAATGCAATGCAGGCACTGTATACAACCGGCGATGCGGGGTGCGTTATAAAAGCACTCAAAAAAATTGACGAAAGCGGACTTTTTTTTCACGAAAAACTTCTTGCTGATGGCATGCTGGAATTTACAGGCAATCATGATGAACTTTGCGAAAAACTGATAAAAAACTTTTTTGAATTTACTGAAGAAATGCAGGTTGCGCTTCTTAATTTCATAAGATTTGATTCGGGAGATTATGCTGAATTTGCATTTGAACTCCTGAAAAACCAAAACACCGGCGATGAGGTTTGTTATGCCTGCATCAGGTACCTTGGGAAATATCATCTTGACGGTGCTTATGAGCATCTCAAATTTCTTGCGGATAAAGATAACGGGCTCAAATGGGAATACTGCGCAATTGCTTCTACAGCACTTGCGATTTATCCGGGAGATGATACTATTTCGCTTTTGAAACGCAATCTTTACAGCAAAAACTGGTATATAAGGTTCAACTCATCACAGAGTCTTGAAAGACTCGGACTTACATATCTTGATTTGATTGATGTAATGGAGGGCAAAGACAGATATGCTACCGAGATATTAAGATACAGGTTTGATATTAAAAAAATCACCCGGAAGGAGGACGATACACATGCTTGATGCAATAGATTTATTCCTTAAAATCGTTGGTGTGTTTTTTGTCATTTACCTTATAGGATATTCAAGTTTTCTGTTTCTGTCAGTTGTTGTAGGCTCAGCTCAGCTTTACAGGCAACACAGACAGACAAGACTCAAAAACTATCTCCCAAATGATTATCATATTCCGGTAACAATTATAGTTCCGGCATATAACGAGGAAGTTACAGTTGTTGATACAGTACGTTCTCTTCTCGCTTTGGAATACAAAGCTTATGAAATTATTGTTGTTGATGACGGCTCAAATGACAATACATCGCAAAAATTGATAAAAACATTTGGAATGAGACAGGTGCACAGACCTATACGCAAGCAAATAAAATGCCAGGCGGAGGAGTTTGTATATGAAACACGTAAATCAAAAGTACCCATTACCCTTATAAAAAAGAAAAACGGTGGTAAGGCAGATGCACTCAATATGGGAATTAATGCGTCGAACTTCCCATATTTCATCTGTATGGATGCCGATTCTGTTTTGCAATATGATTCCCTGAAAAAAATATCGCAGGTGATTTTGGAAAACAAAAATGTTGTTGCAGTCGGAGGCCTTGTGCGTATATCAAACGGTGTCACATTGTCTGAAGGTCGTGTTGTAAAATACAGACTGCCGCGAAATGTCCTTGCCTGTATGCAGGTACTTGAATATGCACGTTCTTTTCTTGCTGCAAGGATTCTGTTTGATAAATATAACGGATCACTTATCATATCCGGCGCTTTTGGGCTTTTCAAAAAAGATATTGTGATTTCAGTCGGCGGATATAATGAAGAAACAGTCGGAGAGGATATGGAACTTGTTGTTAAACTTCATGAATATTGTACAGTAAACAATATTCAATATGTCATCAGATATGCAACCGATGCAATATGCTGGACACAGGCTCCCGAAAAACTCAAAGATTTGAGAAAACAGAGAAAAAGATGGCATCTGGGTCTTTTTCAGAGTATGCATAGACACAGAAAAATTCTTTTCAATCCAAAATTCGGTGCAGTCAGCTTTGTATCATATACATACTTTCTGATTTATGAACTGCTTTCACCGTATATAGAAATTTTCGGTGTATTCACAATGGTGCTCGCCTTTTGTGTTGATTTGATTAATGTGCCTTTTATGATATTATTCTTCCTGATTTATGCGGTATTTGGAGGCGTTTTGTCTCTCAGTGCTTTTTTTGCAAGAATGTATACTACAGGTATGAAAGTAACTTTTTTGGATGCAATAAAAGCCGGGATGCTTTGCCTGTTTGAAATAACCTTTTTAAGATTTATTCTTGCATGGGTAAGAGCAACAGCATTTATCGGATACAAAAATAAAAAACTTCAATGGGGACAAATAGAACGGAAAAAAATAAATTTTAAATAAAAGGGGAGGTTAAGGCAGTGGACTTAAAAAATATGAAGAAATCATTATTCGGATTCAGCAAAAAAGATGTATGTGAATATATTGCACAGCTGAATGATGAATTTTCAAAGGCTCTGAATGAAGAAAAAGAAAAAGAAAAAAATACCCTTTCACAAATGCAGTCAAATATTGATATGCTTGAAGTGCAGAATAAACTTTTGGAAACAGAAAAAAAAGAAATGGAATCGACTGTTTACAACATGAGAGAGGAAAATCTCATGCTGCACAAAACAAACGAGGAAATATGCCGTAAAAATGATGAACGCAACATAGAACTTCAAAACAGACTGGACAAGCACAAAAAAGATGTTGATAAAATGCATGAATGTATTATTGGAATACTCAAGCGCCTGGATGATTCCTTTGTCAGAACTTCACATGAGATTTCAGATATACAAAAACAACTTGTTGCAAAAGAAGATGAGTAAAGATATGAGTGTAAAAAACCGCAGTAATATAACAAGGGCAATGTGCATAACAGGAATTGTAATTTTGCTTGTATCTGTTTTTTCGTATTCAAAATGCTTCGCAGATGTTATTACTACAACAGAAGAAACAGGGCCTGCAGAATACATTTATGTTGCAGGAAATCCGGATTTGTATCTTGTTGAATACTATGATACAGAATCTGAGACCTACAAAGGATTGATGCCGGAGCTCCTTTCAAAAGTATCAGAGATTACAGGGCTCTCTTTTGCTTATGTGGATGCAGGTCAAAAGAACAATCAGCTTGAGCTTGCGAGAAATAATCAGGTTGAAATTGTGACATCATTTTCAAAAGGCAGTTTTAACAATAAAGCCGTCCCGAACCAGGTTCCTGTTTTTACAGCCACAATTGACGGCAAGCAGTGTGATATATGTATAGGATTTACCGCCATTGCTTCTGAGGAATTGCAAAACGAGATAATCAGTGCCTTTGAAAGCATACCGGATTCTGAAAAAGCCAATGCAGCTATTTCTCATTCCATCAATAACAGACCGGAGGAAGACAACACGACATGGATTTTTGTTTTTATTGCAGCCTTGATTGCAGCAATTGTAACTGCAATAGCTGTTCATTTTTACAAAAGTAAAAAAATCGAAAAGATTAAAATGAATGCAATGACTGATGAGCTTACAGGTCTTGGAGACAGCAGATATTTTTTTTACAGTATCGAGCATCTGATTCCAAAGCAGCTGAGTGACTTATATTATATTGCATATATATCATTTGCAGGCTCAAAAGAAGAAAAAGCATTAAGTGAACAGGAAGTCATTGAAGTTCAAAAGATTGTAGGACAGCATCTCAAAACCGGTTTGGCTGCAGATGAATATGCTTTTAGAATATCTGAAGGAACATTTGCATTTGTTTATCAGAGCAGCAGTGAAGAAATAGCCAAGGCGCGCATCGGGGAAATTGTAAAACCGTTAAAAGGCTTTGCTGCAGGCATATGTTCCTTTGCAGAAAATCCGGGGCGTGACGGCAGATTTTTGCTTGAAAGTGCAAAACAGGGGTATATGTATGCAGTAGATCACAAGCTTTCCATTGTATTTTCTCAAAAAAAGCTTGTGAGCAAAAAAATTGCAAATGACAGGTTGAAACAAAGCATAGGCAAAGCGATTGACAACAGAGAATTTCAGATTTATATGCAGTTTATCACAGACAAAACAACTGAAAAAATCTGCGGCGCCGAGATGCTTTCAAGATGGGACAATCCCGAAAGAGGCCTGCTGAGGCCAGACAGCTATATTGAAATCATGCAAAACACAGGAGCAATCACCAAGCACGACTACTATATATTTGAAAACTTGTGCCTGCTTTTGGAGCACTGGGAAACCACAGAGTACAAAGAACTGTTCCTTACATGTAATTTTACGAGATTTTCTTTGTCAGAAAAAGATTTTGCAGATAAAATCAAAGTGATTTCCGACAAATACAATTTCGAACACAAAAAACTTGTGATTGAGATGACAGAGGATTCTATCGCAAAAGATAACCGTATGGTTGCATATAATATTGAAAAATGCCGGGGAATGGGATTCAAAATTGCAATAGATGATATGGGCAGCGGATTTTCATCAATAGCTGATCTTTGTGGAAGTGAAATCGATCTTGTTAAAATCGAAAGAAATATCGTTATTGCAGGAACTGATGAAAAAGGATTCAGACTGCTGAATGGTATAATATCTCTTGCACATAATATGAATGCAAAAGTGTTATGCGAAGGAGTGGAGACAGAAGAGCAGAGAAAAATGGTGCAAAACACAGAATGCGACTATATTCAGGGATATTATTATTCCCGTACACTTCCTTACGATGAGGCAATGGAGTTTCTATCATCACAAATGCACTATTGACAAAAATATATTGAAAAAGGTAAAATTATTACAGCTAAGGCTATTTGACAGGAGGTATGTATGGCATATATCAGATTAGGAGAATTACTCAAATCATCAGGCATCATAAGCGATGAACAGCTTGAAGCTGCACTTGATATTCAAAAGAAAACAAAACAGCGTCTCGGAGATATACTCATAGAATATAACTTTATTACAAACAATGAACTTATAGAGGCTTTGCAAATGCAGCTTGGTATCGATTTCATAGATCTTACTGCAGTATCGATTCCGATTGAACTGACAGGATTCGTACCAAGAAATGTAGCCAAAGAGCATTGCATAGTACCTGTTAAACTTGTTGATGATAATCTGTATATCGCAATGAGCGACCCCCTTGACTTCATTGCACAGGAAGTAGTCAAAAAAATATCAGGCAAAAACGTCATACCGATGATTGCAACCAAAAAATCCATCGAACAGGTAATAGCAACTCTTTATGGCAGCGAGGGAACGGCGCGTGCCATAGAAGATATGAAACGTGAGATGGGCAGAGGTGATATACTCCCTGGTAATAAGGAAGAAACAGCAGATGAGGACATCAACAAAGCTCCGACCATCAGATTTGTCAATTCTATAATAGAGAGAGCTTTCTTGGAGCGTGCCAGCGATATACATATAGAGCCCCAAAAAGACGAAGTCGTTGTAAGAATGAGGATAGACGGACTTTTGCACAAAATACTTACAGTACCCTCTGATTTACAAAGCACAGTTATATCAAGACTCAAGATAATGGGAGGCATGAATATTTCAGAGCGCAAAATACCGCAGGACGGTCATGCTATGATTACAGTCAAAAATCACAGTATAGATCTCCGTATGTCTGTAATGCCAACCATATACGGAGAAAATGTCGTAATAAGGCTTCTTGATAAATCATCACATGAAATATCAAAGCATACTATAGGGCTTACCAAAGAAGACGAAGCCAAATATGATGCACTTCTCAAAAACAGCAACGGTATCATATTGCTTGTAGGGCCTACAGGTTCCGGTAAATCAACAACAATGTGCGCTATGCTTTCAGAGCTTGCAAGAGAAGAAGTCAACGTGGTCACACTTGAAGACCCTGTTGAATACGACATTGCAGGAGTCAGCCAGTGCCAGATCAACGAAAAAACAGGAATGACATTCGCAAGCGGACTTATGGCTATATTGAGACAGGACCCTGACATTATAGGAGTGGGGGAAATCCGTGACAGTGAAACAGCCACTATAGCGGCAAGAGCTGCCATTACAGGACATCTGGTGCTGTCAACACTTCATACAAACGACTCAATATCGGCAGTCCACAGGCTTATGGATATAGGTGTTGAGCCATATATGATTTCAAGCGCACTCAAAGGTGTAATATCGCAGCGTCTCATCAGAAAAGTCTGCCCTAACTGCAAGACGTCATATACTCCTACAGATGAAGAAATCAAGCTTCTTGGAATTTCACAGACAGGAGACGTGAAGATTTACAGAGGAGAAGGATGTCCTGAATGCCACCATTCAGGTTATTCAGGCAGACAGGCAGTGTTTGAGATACTGACCCTGAGCAAAAAAATGCGCCATATGATTTCAGAGGGAACCACTGAAGAAGAGATTGCAGCAGAAGCTGCGGCAGGAGGATTCAAATCAATGAAAGATTCCTGCAGAGAACTTGTACTTTCAGGAGTGACAACCACAGAGGAAGCACTCAAAGCCATCAATTCAACAGCAGACTAAAGGAGCAGGCATGATTGATATAAACAGTATAGTAAACAGAGCACAGATGATGAATGCATCTGATATTCATCTGGTGGCTGACAGACCTGTCAAATGTCGTATAGACGGACGCCTCAAAACTTTTGATGAGACAATTGTACCGGCAGCAGAATGTGAACAGATAGCAAAGCAGCTTGCAGGCGCAAGTTACAATCATATTGAAAAAATAGGTGAGCTTGATATGGCTCTTACATTTGAATGCGGAGCCAGAACCAGGATTAATATATTCAGATCAAACGGCAAGATATCAGCTGCAATCAGAATACTCAGCAATCATATTCCGGAGATTGAAGAACTTGACCTGCCTGAGGCAGTAAACATGTTTCCCAAATACAGCAACGGCATAGTGCTTGTTACAGGAGAGACAGGATCAGGCAAATCAACTACACTTGCTGCTGTCTTAAACAGGATTAACCATACAAGAGATGAACACATCATCACACTTGAAGACCCTGTAGAATATGTGTATAAACCGGACAGATGCGTTATCAACCAGAGAGAAATAGGTAAAGATACAGCAAGTTACGCAAACGGGCTCCGTGCCATATTGAGAGAAGACCCAGACATCATCCTTATAGGAGAGATGCGTGACCTTGATACAATTGAAGCGGCTCTTACGGCAGCCGAAACAGGCCATCTTGTCTTTGCCACATTGCATACCAATTCGGCAGCAGACTCCATAGACAGAATTGTAGGTGTATTTCCTGACGGACGCCAGAAGCAGATAAGGATGCAGCTTTCTACCACTCTCAGAGTAGTGCTTTCGCAGCAACTTGTACCCAGGGTTTCAGGAGGCAGAGTTGCAGCCTGTGAAGTGATGATTGTAAACGGTGCCATCAGAAACCTCATCAGAGAAGGCAAAACTCCTCAGCTTGAGAATTTTATCACCATGAACAAGCAAAGCGGTAGCATTCTTATGGATAATGCTCTTATGAATCTTGCAGCAGAGGGCAAAATCAGCCGTGAAGAGGCCATGGAACGCATGAAAAACAAACCGGAGTAACATATATCAGCATAAAATAAAGAGAAAGCAATAATTGAAGATGATGCAAAATAATCGCTTAACATATTTCCCCCCAAAAAAGATCAAGAGATTGCTGAGCCTGAGCCTGGTTGTATTTATATTGGCTTCGGTATTGTTTCCGGTATCGGCACAGGCAATAACAGATAATGATGTGAAAAAGGTACGTGTAGGATGGTACCAAAGTGACATGTTTCAGGAAGGCGCATCAGAATCAGAACCCAAAAGCGGGTATTGCTATGACTATCTCCAGAAGGTGGCAAATTATGCTTCCTGGGAATATGAGTATGTATATGGAGGCTGGCCAGAACTTTATGAGATGTTAGAGAACGGAGAAATCGACTTTTTAGGCGGTGTATCTATCACAGAAGAACGCAAAGGATTAATGCTCTTTCCTGATTCTGAAATGGGTGTAGAAGACTATTATTTGTGCAAAAGGACAAGGGATAATACGATATCAGCAGAGAACCTTGATACTCTTAACGGGAAGAAAGTGGGACTTATTTATCACAATCTTATGTCTGAATACACGGAACGATGGATTAAAGAGCAGGGATTAGATATTACACCGGTATATTATGAGAGCTTTGAAGAGAGAGATGAGGCACTGGACAACGGTGAAATTGATTTAAAAACTACAACTCTGGACAGTGCTCTTGCAACAGATAAAATCAGAGAAGTAGCAAAGGTTGGAGTGGAATCCTATTATCTGGCAGTAAGCAATTCCAGAGAAGATTTACTGGAAGAACTTAATGAAGCTTTGAGCACCATGATTTCTATTGATCCATATATTTTGCAAAGTCTGAAGTACAAAAACTACGGCTCGGCTCTTTCTGGCAAGGAACTTTCAGACGGGGAAACACAGTGGTTGAATAATCATGATGTGATAGTAGTAGGGTGCCTGGATGATTATCTGCCTTATTCGGATCAGGATGAAAACGGTGAAGTCCGGGGGTTGGTAACGGATGCTTTGTCCAGTGCTTTTGAAGCGTTGGAATTAAAAGAAATGCCCGATATACAGTATGTTGCTTTTTCGGGCTACGAAGAAATGGTTAAAGCTCTTGAAAATGAAGAAGTTGATCTTGTTTTCCCGGTAACAGATGATCTTTGGCAATTGGAAAAGGCCGGGATACATGCCAGCTCTCAAGTAGTGTCTGACAGTGGAACATTATTCTATAAATCAGCAAATCAGAAAAAAGATATTCAAACAATTGCTGTCAATGAAAACAACTCACTTCAGATTGAATATTCGAAAAGCACATATCCGGAGGCAAAGATAGTATATTATCCTGATATTGATGATTGTTTGAAATCTGTGCTGGAAGGAGAAACAGACGGCACAATCATGGATACATTGAGAGTACAGTATGTAACGACCAATGAAGTATATGACGGACTCAGTTATGTCCAGTTGAGAGCCAGCACAGGGAAATGTTTTGGTGTGAAGCATGGAAACAAGAATTTGTTATTGCTCTTAAATCGCGCAATCAAGGTTCTTGGAACATCTTATGGCACGGACTATGCTTACCAGTATATTGCCAGCTTTTACTCGTATGGGGTTATTGATTACATTAAAGCCCATTTGGTAGAGTTTTTTATAGCGGCAGGAATCCTTATCACCCTTATTATCATATTCCTTGTGAGAAATATTCGGAAAAAGGAAAGAGAACTGATAGAAAAAGAACAGCTTAGAAGACGGGCTGAATCATCTGACCGTGCCAAATCAGTGTTTTTGTTCAGCATGTCGCATGACATTCGCACACCTATGAATGCAATACTGGGATTTGCTACTTTGATGGAAAAAGAACTCAACAAGCCAGATAAGTTAAAGGCTCATTTGGAAAAAATCAAAATTTCAGGTCAACATTTGCTTGGTTTGATTAATAACGTATTGGAAGTGGCAAGAATTGATAGCGGAGAAGAAGTTTTGGATGAAAATATTACGGATTTGGGTGATGAAAAAACATTTGTACTGTTTGAAAATGACATTCAAAAAAAGCATCTGAGCTTTAAAAAGAATTTAAACGTTATGCACAGATATGTTTATGCAGATGAACAAAAATTACAGGAAATTCTGTCTAACCTTTTATCCAATGCTGTGAAATACACTACAGATGGCGGTGAAATTTCTATACGGCTGAGGGAGGAGCAATGTGATAAACCTGGATACGGTACATATATTTATGAAATATCAGATACGGGAATTGGTATGACAGAAGAATTTCAAAAGCAAATTTTCGAATCTTTTACCAGGGAGCGAAATTCAACAGAGAGTAAGATTGTGGGTACAGGGCTTGGTATGTCAATCGTAAAAAAACTGGTTGATTTGATGGATGGACATGTGGAAGTAAAAAGTGCCCCTGGAAAAGGAAGCACTTTTACAGTGACTTTGCAATTTCGTTTTGCCGAAAGTACGGGAAATATGCTCCCCAAAATTCCGGACGAAAAAAACGACAATATAGATTTGGCAGGCTTAAGGATTCTTCTGGCAGAGGATAATGAACTGAATGCGGAGATTGCTGCCACAATTCTTGAAAATGCCGGAGCAAGGGTTGATCATGCAGCAGATGGTATCGCTTGCGTCAATATGCTTTTGAACGCACCAAATCAGACATACGATTTGATTCTCATGGATATTCAGATGCCGAATCTGGACGGCCATAGCGCTACCCGCCGTATTCGTAATCTGGAAGACCCGCAAAAGGCCAATATCCCAGTGATTGCAATGACCGCAAATGCGTTTGATGAGGACAAAAAAGCTGCTGTCGAAGCCGGCATGAATGGACATATAGCAAAGCCAATCAGCATTGATGCAATTGCAAAAGCAGTGAGTGAGATATTTACAGAGAAGAGACAATAGATTCACAAAAGTAAACATCTTCATATGAAGAAAAAAATAAAGTGTGTTATGTATACCGCCCAGACTGGAGACAGCTTCAGTCTGAGTGGCTTTTTTCTGAAATTTTATTGCTGTGTTGATATTTCCGGTATTTTTTTGTAAAATATATTAGTTAGTAAATTTTTTAAGGAGCATTTATGAATTCTTATCAGAAATATATTAGAAATTTCAGTATTATAGCACATATAGACCATGGCAAATCAACCCTTGCAGACAGATTGATAGAAAAAACAGGTCTTGTTGCAGAGCGTGATATGAAAGAGCAGTTTCTTGACAATATGGATCTTGAAAGAGAAAGAGGTATTACAATCAAACTTCAGACTTCAAGACTTGTCTACAAGGCGGATGACGGCAACGAATATATTTTCAATCTGATTGATACGCCGGGCCATGTGGATTTCACATATGAAGTATCAAGAAGCCTTGCAGCCTGTGAGGGCGCGGTCCTTGTAGTTGATGCAACCCAGGGCGTTGAGGCCCAGACACTGGCAAATGTATATCTGGCACTTGACGAAAACCTCGAAATCGTTCCTGTTTTAAACAAGATGGATCTTGCAAGTGCAAGGCCTGATGAAGTTAAGGATGAAATCGAAGAAGTAATAGGCATAGAAGCACAGGATGCCCCCCTTATATCAGCCAAGGCGGGTATGGGTATAGAAGAGGTTTTGGAAGCAATTGTAAAGCTTGTTCCGCCTCCGTCAGGAGATATCAATAGTAAGCTCAAAGCCCTCATATTTGACTCATATTATGACAATTACAAAGGCGTTATTATCTATACCAGAATTTTTGACGGCAGAGTCAAAAAAGGCGATATGATACGCATGATGAATACAGGCATGGTTCACGAAGTTACAGAGGTAGGGACATATTCACCGTCGCCTGTTGCCTGCAGGGAACTCAGAGCAGGAGAGGTAGGATATATCTGTGCCAGCATCAAACAGGTTGCTGATGCCAGAGTCGGAGACACCATTACATTAGACTGTGACCCCACAGATGAGCCACTTCCGGGATACAAAAAAGTCCAGTCAATGGTATATTGCGGCATATATCCTGCAGAGGGTGAAAAATATGAAAACGTAAAGGATGCCCTCGAAAAACTCCAGGTAAACGATGCTGCATTCAATTTTGAACCCGAAACATCATCAGCACTCGGTTATGGCTTCAGATGCGGATTTTTAGGACTTCTTCATATGGAAATCATAGTCGAAAGACTTGAGAGAGAATTCAATCTGGCAGTAATTACCACATCACCAAGTGTAATATACAAGGTCGTACTCAAAAATGGCAAAGAAGAGTTCATCCAAAACCCTACAAATCTGCCGGATCCTCTTGAAATAGAGCACATTGAAGAGCCTATAGTCAAGGCGGACATAATGATACCTAACGAGTATGTGGGCAACATCATGGAAATATGCCAGGATCGCAGAGGTAAATTACTTCATATGGAATACATTACTCCAACTAGAGTGGTGCTTCATTACGAAATGCCACTAAACGAGGTTATATATGACTTCTTTGATGCTCTCAAATCCAAAACGAGAGGCTATGGCTCACTTGATTATGAATTTGTCAGATACGAAAAATCAAACGTAGTCAAGCTTGATGTTCTTCTAAACAAAGAGCTTGTGGATGCATTTTCGATGATAGTTCATGAGTCAAAAGCAAGAGCCAGAGGTAAATTTGTATGTGAAAAGCTCAAAGAGATAATACCAAGGCATCAGTTTGAGGTTCCTGTACAGGCTGCAATAGGTAAAGATGTGATAGCCAGAGAGACTGTTAAAGCTTATCGTAAGGACGTAATAGCCAAGTGCTATGGCGGAGATATATCAAGAAAGAAAAAGCTGCTCGAAAAGCAAAAAGAGGGAAAGAAACGAATGAGACAGTTTGGTACAGTAGAAGTCCCTCAGGAAGCATTTACAGCAGTACTCAAATATGATGACAACAAATAACAGACCGAAGCTGGGGATATATTTACATATCCCTTTCTGCATATGTAAATGCAGATACTGCGCATTTTTATCATTTGAACATATGCATGATGATGTTCACAGCCGCTATATCAAAGCTCTGATAGAAGAAATCAGGCTGTATGGTGATATGTATGCGGATGAATATACTGTTGATACGGTATTTATAGGGGGAGGGACACCCTCTTCAATAGAATATAAATATATAGGGCAGATACTCGCGGCTGTCAGGGAGGCGTTTGATATTGACAGTACCTGTGAAATTACGATAGAGACAAACCCCGGCACACTGGACAGACAAAAGCTTGCAGCATACAGGGAATATGGCATTAACAGGCTCAGTATCGGCGTACAGTCGATGGATGAACATATTCTAAAACGTCTTGGCAGAATCCATACCGCAATAGAATTTGAAGAAAACTTTGTCATGGCAAGAGAGCTTGGCTTTGATAATATAAATATGGATCTGATGTTTGCATTGCCAGGCCAGACACAGCATATATGGCATGAAACTTTAGAGAAGGCAATAGAGCTTTGCCCTGAGCATATATCATTTTACAGTTTACAGATCGAAGAGGACACGCCATTTGCCACGATGTACGAAAAAGGAATCTTCGAAGAGACACCTGATGAAACAGACAGGCAAATGTATAAACATGCAGCAGAGTTTCTCACAGGGAGTGGATACAGGCATTACGAAATATCAAATGCCGCAAAGCCTGGATTTGAGTCAAGACACAACCTCAAATACTGGACCATGCAGGAATATCTGGGACTTGGACTTGGAGCATCATCATATCTTAAATCGAGACGGTTTAAAAACACAGAAGCTTTGGATGCATATATCAGAACTTCAAGTGGGAGCGTATTTGCCGATGATTGCAGCTGTTTCAAGGCAGCAGGATGTATTGATGAATTTCATTTTAACACTGACTTTGACAATGCGTCAGAATTTGTATTTACAGGGCTTCGTAAAACTTCTGGAATCAATCTTGATGAATTCAGGAACTTTACAAACAAAAGCTTTTTTGAGGTATTTCCTAAGGCAAGGAGCAATATCGGCAAATGGCAGGCTGCAGGTCTTGTTGAATATGACGGAAACATTCTTAAACTCACATATGACGGAATAAATATATCAAATGACATATTATCAGAATTTGTATAAGGAGCAGAGCATGGAAAAATATATAATGGCTCTTGACGAGGGAACCACCAGCTGCAGATGTATTTTGTACAACCAAAAAGGCGAGATGGTCAGCATGGCTCAAAAGGAGTTCAGACAGATTTATCCACATCCGGGCTGGGTCGAGCAGGATGCAATGGAAATATGGTCAACTCAGATAGGCGTGGCACAGGAGGCGCTTTACAAGATAAACTGCACATATGAAAACATAGAGGCCATAGGTATAACCAATCAAAGAGAAACCACAGTAGTATGGAACAAAGAAACAGGAGAACCTGTATATAATGCGATTGTGTGGCAGTGCAGAAGGACAGCCGAGTATTGTGACAGCCTCAAAGCAAAGGGCCTTGAACCTTCATTCAGAGCCAAAACAGGACTGCCCATTGATGCATATTTTTCGGCAAGTAAACTTAAATGGATACTCGATAATGTGGATGGTGCAAGAGCTGATGCAAACGCAGGGAAGCTGCTGTTTGGAACAATAGAAACATGGCTCATCTGGAAGCTTACAGGAGGCAGAGTACATATTACGGATTACTCCAATGCCTCAAGAACCATGATGTTTAATATAAATGAATTGAAATGGGACGAAGATATACTCTCTGAGCTTGATATTCCTTCATGTATGTTGCCTGAGCCAATGCCTTCAAGTCTTGTATACGGAGAGACTGAAGACCATATTTTTGGAGGGCCTGTCAGGATTGCAGGAGCTGCAGGAGATCAGCAGTCGGCACTTTTCGGGCAAGCATGTTTTGAAAAAGGTCAGGCCAAAAATACTTATGGAACAGGATGCTTCCTGCTTATGAATACAGGAAAACAGCCTGTGTATTCCAAAAACGGACTTGTCACAACCATTGCATGGGGCATAGATGACAAAATCAGTTATGCACTTGAAGGATCTGTATTTGTGGCAGGAGCTGCCATTCAGTGGCTTAGAGATGAACTTGAGCTGATAGACAGTGCGCCTTTATCAGAGAAACTTGCAGCAAGCGTTCCTGATACCAATGGTGTATATATTGTTCCCGCTTTTGCAGGACTTGGAGCACCTTACTGGAATCCATATGCAAGAGGTGCCATATTCGGACTTACAAGAGGGGCGGACAAATGCCATCTGACAAGAGCAACATTGGAGTCATTGGCATATCAGACCAACGATTTGCTTGAAGCAATGAAAGAAGACATAGGTTATGAGCTTTCTTCACTCAGAGTAGACGGAGGTGCATGTGCCAACAACTTTCTTATGCAGTTTCAGGCAGATATAACTGCAAGACCTGTCATAAGACCTTGCTGCATAGAAACAACATCGCTTGGTGCAGCCTATCTTGCGGGACTTGCAACAGGATACTGGAAAGATACAGATGATATAGTGCAAAATCTCAAAACAGACAGAGAGTTTGTACCGTCAATGAATGAAGATAAGAGGACACAGCTTCTTGCAGGCTGGAAAAAAGCCGTAAACTGTGTTCTGGAATGGAGTAAATAATATGGGAGAAATAAAACAGAGAGATTATATGTTTGATACGTTCAGAGGACTTCTGATGCTGTCAATACCGATGTCGCATTTCACCAAGATGTCAGGCAACCTGTATTCAGAGCTTTATCTTGGAGGAGGATTTCCGCAGGCCTCATTTGGAGGATTTATATATATCACTATTAACGTGTTTGTAATGCAGGCATTTATGTTTCTCTCAGGATATTTTTCAAAAAAACCTGAGAGAGCAAGAGAAACGGCCTTCAAGACATTTATGTGGCCTTACCTTGTATTCACTGTGATATACTTTGGAATAAGATATTTCTTTTTTGGAAATGCTCATCTTGATTTTCTGTCACCGCCGTTTGCATTGTGGTTTTTATTCGCATTGTTCTTTTACAGGTTCTTTTTGAAGGATATGGTTAAGTTCAAATGGCTTTTGCCTCTCAGCCTTGTAATGTTTCTTGTGGCTGGACAGGTAACAGAGTTTGGTGATTATCTGGCACTTGGCAGAGTATTTTCATACTTTCCGTTTTTCCTGCTGGGATTTTACTGCTCCAAAGAAAGACTTGCATGGATAAGACGCCTCAAGACAAAGCCTGTAGCGCTTGCAGCTCTTGGAGTTGTACTTGCTGGAATATCAGTACTTCTGTGCATGTACGGCCCTAATGTCGGTTGGTATCTGCTCAGAGAATCAGTTGACAATTTTCCTCATATGGCATGGTATGAGGATACATTGCTCAGAATTGCATTGTTTTTTATATCAAGTGGATGGATAATTTTCATGGTTAACATATTGCCATCGAAGCAGGGCCTCCTTGCATATGTGGGCACAAATACAATGCCCGTATATATATTTCACCTGACGCTGAGATATGTGATAAAATTTTATGGCTTGTATATCGGGTTCATATCCTGCCTTGTTGTATGCTGGTTTGGAGTATTGTCACTTATACATAAAAAAGTGCAGAATACAGGAATATATATATCTGCAATTGTCATATCAATAGCAGGAATATATTTTATGTTTTCTTCAGGCTGTCTGGCATCGCTTTACGGACTTTGCCCTGAAAACAGACTCCTTTATTATCTGCTTGTATATGGAGGAGCTTTGATAGCAGGCCTTTCATTTGTAACTCCGTTCTGGATCAGACTTTATGATATCCTTGTGGACGGACCTGCAAAGCTTCCTGTAATCACAAGATGGCTCAAAGGCCCGGGATTCAAAGAAGAAAATGAAGAAAAACAGAAATAAATTTTTAATATGCATTGCAATAATCATGTGCTTTATATTGCATGTTTCATGTACTCAAACAGGTGATGCGGAGTATGATTACAGTGTGTACGACTTTGTTATTGAAAACAGCAGAGGCACATATACGGCAGGGCAGATAACTTTGCCCGAAACAGATGAAAGCTGTCCGCTTGTGTTTATGGCACACGGATTTAAGGGAAGCATGAACAGTGGAGGAGCTGCGGAGCTTTCGCAGAAGCTTTCGCAAAATGGAATCGCTACTGTCAGGATTGACTTTAACAGCAGGCTTGGGATAGAGGAGGATTCAGCTAAAACAGATGAATATACTCTTTCAGATATGACAGATGATGCAGTGCTCGCCATATCGTATTGCATCGGCAAATACAATATAGATGCAGACAGAATCGGGCTTTATGGCAGAAGCATGGGCGGCAGAGCTATGATGATAATGGCAAACGAGAGCAATGGATATGATTACAAAGCTGTGGCACTTGTTGCTCCGGCGGGAAATGACAGCGCAATGACATATTATATGGGCGGCAGGGACAAATGGAATGAGATGAAGGCTGAGGCTGCCGGGAAAGGATATGTCATCAAGCAAGGACTGAAGCTGACGCCGGAATGGTTTGACGAATTTGAACAGTACAATCCTGCCCAAAAAGGATATAAATTTGGAGACAAACCTGTACTTGTTATCTATAATACTCTCGATAATGTGGTGCTGCCTGAGACAAGCCTGGAATGTGCTGCAGATTATGAAAACTGCAATGTTGTCAAAGTTACTACAGATGACGGACACGGTTATGAGATGAGCTATAAAGAATCAGAACTGAAAGACATGATAATGGACAAAATTACAGAGCATTTTGAAGGAGCATTATGTACGAATTAAACAGACTGGGAAAAAACAGCTGGTATATAAACTGCTATGCCAAAGTGGGAATATATCAAAAGACAGCAACAGATGTATATATTATAGACAGCGGCAATGACGATGATGATGCAAAAGAAATAGCAAAAATACTCGAAGCAAAAGGATGGAATCTCAAAGGCATATTGAATACGCATGCTCATGTGGATCATATGGGAGGCAACAGATATATTCAGGATATATACGGATGCCCTGCATTTGCAAAGGGCGCTGAGGCTGCAATTGCATCAAATACACAGATAGAGCCTGTTATTACCTACGGTGCACACCTTTTCAGAGAAGCCAGAAGCAGCGGATTCTTTGCAAAATCAAGCAAATGTTATGATGTTACAAGTGATGAATTTCCTAAGGAAGTTGAAGTAATCGATTTGCCGGGTCACAGTATAGAACATGTAGGCTACAGATTACCTGATGGCACTGTATTCATAGGCGACAGTGCTGTGGGTGACAGCTTGCTTGCAAAATATCCTGTGCTTTATGTGCTTGATGTGAACAAATATCTTAAAAGCCTTGAGAAACTCAAAACAATAAAAGCAGATTTGTTTGTGCTTTCTCACGGACAGGTGACATCAGATATAGTGCCTGTGACACAAAACAACATAGAAAATATCAAAAATATATGTGATAAGATTGAGAATATATGCAGCGAGCCTGAGACTATGGAGGATATTTTAAAATTCGTATTTGACGGATTCGGGATGAATATGAATTACAGACAGTATGCTCTCACTCTTGCGATTGTAAGGGCATTTGTTTCTTATCTTGTAGATGACGGGAGAATCGAAGGCATTGTTAAAGACAACAGGATGTTATGGAGAAAGGCGTTATGAGAGAGCTGATAAAATTGGGACAACAAAGTTATTATATAAGCGGAGCTACAAATACGGGCGTTTACAGGCAAAGTGAAAACGAAGTCTATATTATAGATCCGGGAACTGACGAAAACGAAGGTAGAGAAACAGAAAAAATATTGCAAGGCAGAGGCTGGAGGCTCAAAGGTATTTTGTGCACCCACTGCCATTCTGATCATACGGGAGCAAATGCATATTTGCAAAAGAGGTACAAATGCCCTGTGTTTGCATATGGTATGGAGGCTGTTTTCATAAATAATTCAATACTTGATCCGATGGTTGCATATGGAGGCAAACCTGTAGACGAGCTTCTGGGAAGCGATATATATGCACAGCCATGCGTATGTTTTGATGTGCAGCATGATGATTTTCCAAAAGAAATAGAAATCGTAAACCTGCCCGGCCACAGTCTGGACCATACAGGATATATGCTTCCTGACGGTACTTTTTTTGTCGGAGACACCCTTATAGATGCTGAAGGTTTAAAAAAATACCCGCTGAGCTACATATATGATCCGGATGAAGTGCTCAAAACGCTGGAGCGGATGAAACAAATGAAAGCATCTGTATTTGTGCCGTCACATGCAAAACCTGTATCTGACATATCCGAACTTATAGAGGCAAACATACAGAATGTATATGAAGTTTCCGATATGATTTTGTCTTTGTGTGAGACTCCATCGGATATGGAGGAAATTACAAACAGTCTTTTTAATCGTTGTGGTATTAAGATGAACTGTGAAAAATACATACTCATAATGGGAATAGTCAGAACCAACATTGGCTGGCTCAAAAAAACAGGCAGGATTGAATGCTTTGTTTACGATAACAGATTATTGTGGAGAAACTTAAAATGATACTGGTTATAACGTTTTTACTTGGATTTTTTTTTGCTGCAGGAGCCGTAACCTCGCGTGTGTCTTCTGATGCAAAAAAAATCGAAGGTATTTCAATAGCTATTGCTGCAGGAGCTATGAGTGCTCTTGCGATAGTGGATATTATTCCTGAAATCATCCATGAGACTCAAGGCGCAGAGTTTATAAAAGTGATATTTTTTACAGCAGCAGGGGTTGTTCTGCTGATGATTCTGGACAGATTCGTGCCCGAGCATCACGGAGACGATGAAAGCCCCGGTGCCGTGATACATATAGGCATTGTAGCAGCCTTTGCCGTAATACTGCATAATATAATTGAGGGAATGGCTGTATATGAGCTCGGAACAGATTCACTCAGGCAGGGAATTATATTTGCAGCGGGCGTGGGACTTCACAATATTCCCATGGGTATGCTTTTTTATTCAACCCTCAAAAAAGAGACACGAATCAAAAAATACACAGTGTTTTTTGCAGTTATGATATCAACTTTTGCAGGAGGAGTCCTTATGGCTCTTGTGGGAAACTGTATGAGCGGTGTATTTGTACAAATACTTACCTGTGTGACACTTGGAATGATTATTTATATAGTTTCATTTGAACTTGTCCCGTATATGGTATCACGTTGGAATTTTAAGATATATTCAGCAGGGATTGCAATTGGAGCAGCAATTGTGTTCATATCTGTTTTGTTTGAGTGATTTGAAGTTTTAATATGTTTTTTGAAATCAGCAGCAGGAATTTTTGTTCCAGTTGCTGATTTGTTTCTGAATATGTTTTTTTGCAAAAAAAAACGCAAAACCTATTGACATAACTGCCGGTGGGTGGTACATTATACTTGTAATTAGCACTCGAACCAAGTGAGTGCTAACAGGAGGAAGACAATGGAACTCAGTGAAAGACAATTGAAAATACTTCAGGCAATCATTGCAGACTTTGTGAATACTGCGGAGCCGGTAGGTTCAAGGAGCCTTTCAAAGAACCATGATCTTGGAGTAAGTCCTGCAACGATTCGAAATGAGATGTCAGACCTTGAGGAGATGGGGTATCTTACGCATCCTCATACTTCATCAGGACGTGTCCCGTCAGAGAAAGCATACAGATTGTATGTGAATGAGCTGATGAACAAACAGGAACTTACAGAGAGCACCAAAAACGTCATAGCGGGACAGCTGAGACAGAATATACACGAATTTGACAAGACAATCAAACATGCGGCACGTATACTGTCTGAGATTACAAATCTTACATCATTTGTACTGACACCCAAACAGGATGAGGATGTACTCAAATATATAAACCTGCTCCCGGTAGACAACAGGACTGTAGTTCTTATGATAGTTTCAGAGAGTGGCAAAGTTACCAACACTGCACTTAACATCAAGGCACCTTATACTGAGGAAGGATTGCAACTTTTGGCCAAGACCATGACATACAATTTCAGAGGCAAGACAATCAGCGAGGCTCTTACATCAGACATCATATCAAGTTTCAATAATGATTTCGATGCCATGAGCTCACTGGCAGCCAATATAATGCCTGATTTTATGAAGACTCTTGAGGAGATGCTTAATGTAAACCTTTACATGGACGGTCTTACGAACATATTCTCAATTCCTGAATATAACGATATAGACAAAGCCAAGACATTTCTTGAGATGCTCAACAAAAAAGAAGACTTTACCAAGACTCTTATCAACAGAGACAATGGTGTGATTATAACAATAGGTGATGAGAATGATGAAGAGATAATGCCTGATTGCAGCTTGATAACAGCCACATATCATGTGGATGGCAAGCTGGCAGGCAAGATAGGTGTTATAGGACCTACACGCATGAGATACAGCGAGGTAACGTCAGTTATTGAGTATCTGACGGATAATATAAGCAATACATTCAAAATAACAGAGGGAGAGGATACTGATGAGTGACGCAAAAGATTTAAAAGAAGAGATTCTTGAAGAAGAAACAGCCGAAGAAACCAAGGCACCAGAGGAAGATACCAAAGAAGAGGCTTCACAGGAAGAACAAAAAGACGAAGCTTTGGAAACCAAATATCTCAGGCTGATGGCTGATTTTCAGAATTACAAACGGAGAAGCGAAAAAGAAAAAGCAGATGTTTATGCATATGCCAACGAAAAAATCGTCGTACAGCTGCTTGATGTGATAGATAATTTTGAGAGAGCTTTGGACTGTGCTGATACTGCAGAGAAAGGCTTTGCAGAAGGCATGGAAATGATTTTCAAACAGCTCAAAGATGTTCTTAAGAACTCGAATGTTGAGGAAATTGAAGCTTTGGGACTTGATTTTGATCCCAATTTCCACAATGCGGTTATGATGGAAGATACCGAAGAATACGAAAGCGGCAAAGTAAGCGCCGTTCTTCAAAAGGGTTACATGCTTAACGGCAGAGTGATCAGAGCAACTATGGTCAAGGTTGCAAATTAATAACTTTGTTAAAAATGTAAATTGTAAATAGAAAAGGAGAAACAAAATGAGTAAAGTAATAGGAATAGACTTGGGGACAACCAATTCCTGCGTTGCAGTGTTAGAAGGCGGAGAACCTACAGTTATAGCTAATGCAGAAGGTGCAAGGACGACTCCATCAGTAGTAGGCTTTGCAAAAAACGGTGAAAGACTTGTCGGCGAAACAGCCAAAAGACAGGCGATTACAAATCCGGACAGAACAATTTCATCAATCAAAAGACACATGGGTGAGAACTACAAGGTATCTATAGACAATAAAGAATATACGCCGCAGGATATTTCAGCTATGATTTTAGGCAAACTGAAAGCAGATGCCGAAAGCTATCTTGGCGAGAAAGTTACCGAAGCGGTTATCACTGTTCCAGCATACTTCTCAGACGCACAGAAACAGGCAACAAAAGATGCAGGCAAAATTGCAGGGCTTGATGTAAAGAGAATCATCAATGAACCTACAGCAGCATCACTTGCATACGGACTTGACAAAGACGAGGCATCTCACAAAATCCTGGTATATGACCTGGGTGGTGGTACATTTGATGTATCAATACTTGAACTGGGTGAAGGAGTTTTCGAGGTTCTTGCAACAAACGGTGATACAAGACTTGGCGGAGATGACTTTGATGAGGCTCTGCTTGCATTCATGGCTGATTCATTCGCCAAAGAAAACGGTGTTGATTTGAGATCAGACAAGATGGCACTTCAGAGATTAAAGGAAGCAGCCGAAAAAGCCAAAAAAGAACTGTCATCAGCACAGACAACAAATGTAAATCTTCCATTCATCACAGTGAACGAAAACGGTCCGCTGCATATGAATATGGACATTACAAGAGCCAAGTTTGAACAGCTTACATCAGGGCTCGTTGACAGAACTGTAGAACCGATGAAAAAAGCAATGGCAGATGCAGGTGTTACAAATGCAGACATCGCAAAAGTTATCCTTGTCGGAGGTTCAACAAGAATTCCTGCAGTTCAGGAAGTTGTCAAAAAAGTTACAGGCAAAGAACCTTTCAAAGGTATCAATCCTGACGAATGCGTTGCAGTAGGTGCTGCAATACAGGCAGGAGTACTGACAGGTGAAGTAAACGATGTGCTTCTTCTTGATGTAACACCGCTTTCACTTTCAATCGAAACATTAGGTGGAGTTGCAACTAAGCTTATCGAAAGAAATACTACAATACCTACAAAGAAGAGTCAGATATTCTCAACTGCAGCAGACAATCAGACAGCAGTAGATATTCACGTAATGCAGGGTGAAAGAGAAATGGCTGCAGGCAACATCACACTCGGAAGATTCCAGCTCACAGGTATTCCGCCTGCACCACGTGGAGTCCCTCAGATTGAGGTTACATTCGATATCGATGCAAACGGTATAGTAAATGTAAGTGCCAAAGATATGGGAACAGGCAAATCACAGCAGATTACAATTACTTCATCAACCAAGCTTTCAGATGATGAAATCAAAGCCAAGGTAAAAGAAGCTGAGCAATATGCAGAAGAAGACAAGAAGAGAAAAGAAGAAGTCGAAGTAAAGAATCAGGCCGAAACTCTTATCTACGAAACAGAAAAGAACATGAAGGAGCTTGAAGGTTCGCTTACAGAACAGGAAAAGAATGATATCACTGCAGCCAAGGATGCATTGCAATCAGCACTTAATGCAGGCAACATTGACGATATCAAAGCCAAGACTGAGGCTCTTACACAGCAGTTCCATACAATTTCAGCGAAGATGTATCAGCAGGCTCAAGCACAGCAGCAGGCAGCCGGCGGAGCAGGTCCTGACATGGGAGCGGCAGATGCAGGCAGCACACCTGGCGGAGACAATGTTGTTGATGCAGACTATGAAGTTGTAGATGACGACAAATAAGCAGTAAACAGTTAATATTAAGGAATGCCCGTTAGAATTCTGACGGGCATATCACGTAAAAAGAAGGTAGGCATATGGCAGAAAAACGTGATTATTATGAAGTGTTGGGATTACAAAAGGGAGCCTCTGATGATGAAATCAAAAAAGCATTCAGAAAAATGGCTATGAAATACCATCCGGACAGAAATCCTGACAACAAAGAAGCCGAAGAGAAATTCAAAGAAGTAAACGAAGCTTATGCTGTGCTGTCAGACCCGGACAAAAAAAACAAGTATGACAGGTTCGGTCATGCAGGCGTTGATCCTAATGCAGGCTTTGGTGGAGCAGGCGGTTTCGGAGGATTCGGCGGAGCAGGCGGCTTTGACGATATATTTGATATTTTTGGCAATATGTTTGGAGGTGGTGGAGGAGGATATTCCCGCTCCAGAAGAAACGGGCCACGCAAGGGAAGTGATCTGCAGCAGTCAGTTACAATCACTTTTGAAGAAGCGGCATTCGGTACCAAGAAACAGATACATCTCAACAAATATGTTGTATGTGAGACATGCAGCGGCACTGGAGCAGCTCCGGGAACAAGCAAAAAAACTTGTGACAAGTGCGGAGGTACAGGTCAGATTAAGACTTCACAAAAAACTCCTTTTGGAACTTTCCAGAGTGCTTCACCATGTGATAAGTGCGGAGGCACAGGCCAGATTAACGAGTCGCCTTGCACTGATTGCAATGGCAGTGGCAGAGTAAGAAAAAGTGTCACAATTTCTGTTGATATCCCTGCAGGTGTCGATAATGACTCTGTAGTATCGATCAGAGGGCAGGGTGAGCCGGGCACAAACGGAGGACCTGCAGGCGATTTATATATAGTTATCAGAGTCAAACCTCACAAAATGTTCAGACGTAAAGGCAATGACTTATGGCTTGACATGCCTATATCATTTGATCAGGCAGCTCTCGGTGCAGAGATTACAGTGCCTACATTAGAAGGTAAGGTTTCATACAAGGTTCCTGCCGGAACGCAGCCTGAGACTGTATTTAGACTCAAAGGCAAAGGAGTGCAGTCGGTAAAAACAAACCGCAAGGGTGATTTGTATGTAAAAGTCGTTCTTGAAATACCAACCAAGCTAAGCAATAAACAAAAGAAAGCCATCGAAGCTATGGCAAAGGAAGTAAAAGAAGACTGCTATCAAAAGAAAAGCGGGTTTGCACAGGCAATCAAAGACCTGTTCAAATAAAGTCAAAAAGGGGTAAAAGAATAAATAAAATCGCGTCTGCCGCATAGAAATGTGGCAGGCGCATTTTGTAAGTATAAATAAATTTATTGTATGTTGCCATATTTTTTTGAAGGTTTGCATATTATCAGCGCCACAAAAATCAAAAGTGCTGTAGTAAACAGACTGACAGGATAGGATATCATGATTGAAGTAAATGTTTTGTGAGCCTGAAAAACCGTATAAATCCATGCGATTCTGACCACACATACACCTATGACTGTAAGTATGGCAGGTGTAAGAGAATTGCCAAAGCCTCTCAGATATCCTGACATATTTTCGTAAAGCATACTGAAAACATATGCAGACAGTATTATGGCAAGTCTTGTATATCCGATTTCGATAATCTGCGGATCATTTGTAAACAGCGAAAGCAGCAGCCTGCCGGATGCCAACACCAGTGCAATTACGCAGGCAGAAGCTATTGCATCCTCTAAAATACACAAAAACAATATTTTTTTGCATCGCTTTATCTGACCGGCGCCATAATTCTGACCTACAAACGTAGTACATGCCTGACTGAAAGAATTAAGCACAAAATATGCAATTATTTCAATATTGTATGCCGCACTTGAAGCAGCAATAACCATCGTTCCGAGGCTGTTGATTGCCGATTGTATTACAATATTGGCAAGAGCAAATACCGCACTCTGAAGCCCTGCGGGGAGACCTATTCTGATGATTTTTTTAAAACATTTGTTGTCGAAGCGAAAGGCTTTTATATTTATATGTATAGCTTTGTCTGTGCGAACAAGCAGCACAAACAGTATTACAGCCGACACAACATTTGAAATAACTGTTGCTATGGCAACCCCGTCTACGGTCATATCCAGTACGATTACAAAAAACAGATTCAGTGCGACATTGAGTATGCCTGATATTGCAAGCACTCCGAGAGGTACTTTTGTATCTCCGATACTTCTGAAAATAGCTGCTTCAAAATTATATAGCAGTATTGCAGGCATTCCAAGCAGATATATCCTTATGTACAAAAGAGCGTAGGGAAACACATCACCGGGGATATTGAGGCAGTCAAGGAGCGCTTTTATGCCAAGCTCGCCGGCAACTGTCAGAACAATACCTCCTGTCAGCGCCATTATAACGGAGGTGCTTACAGCCTTTTGAATTGTTTTTTTGTCTTCCCGACCCACACTGTGAGCAATTACAATATTTGCACCAAGTGCAATCCCGATAAAAAAATTGAGTATAAGGCCTATGACAGGACTGTTGGCGCCTACCGCGGCAACAGCAACTGTTTTGTTTGCCTTTGCAAAATTCCCTATAACCGCAAGATCTGCAGCATTGAAAAGCTGCCCGAGAATACCGGTTGCAGCTACAGGAAGTGCAAAGCGGGGAAGTTTGTTCCATATGGAGCCATGGAGCATATCTGTTTTTTCTTTCAATGTATCACCTCTTTACCATATAACTATTTTATTGCTTTTTTATACTTATTTCAATGCGTTGGGGCGCAATATGACACATTTGTAAAATGAAAAATGCTTTCAAATTTTTAGAATTTTTTAAAAAATAGTTCGTGCCTACTTGCAAATATAAAAAAATATGATATTATATTGACTGTAACTAGTTTCATATATCTGAAACTTGAATTATTAAGCAAAATGATGGTAAAAATCATATAAAAGGAGGTAAATGAAATTGAGTAAAGTAGTAAAAGCGGCATATACTGCTGAGGCTGTAGCAGGATTCACAC
>CAZDQV010000005.1:0-46722 GCA_964507795.1 uncultured Oscillospiraceae bacterium
GGCCGTTGTCTGGGTCATGATGATTTTTGCTGTTATTGGTATGATTTTTTCACTAAAAAACAGCGAAAAAGGTTTAGGTAGAGAATGGATGCTGGGTCTGGAACAGATTGGAATCATTTCTTGGTCAGTATGCGGATTTATGACACTGCTTCCATACATCGAAATGCTGGCACAGCTTGTATTTACAAAATACTGCGGATTGTTTGGAGTTGATCCGTCAGTTCTGGCAAGCGGATTTGTATCTGTTGACATGGGCGGTTATTATCTTGCTAAAGATTTGTCCACATCAAATGAAGTCTGGATGATGGCTACAACTTCGGGATATCTGCTGGGGCCTGTAATCTGTTTCTTTATTCCAATAGGTCTGGCATTGTTCCCTAAAAGAGACCATAAATATTTCAGCTTGGGATTGCTTGCAGGTATTATGTCTATTCCTTTCGGAATATTTATAACGACAACTCTGCTGAAGCTGTTTAATCCGAAACTGCGTCCGGAAATCACCACTTCAGGAGAAAGTACAATGCAGCTGCATTATACATGGGACACGATTATTATGAATATACTGCCTATGGCAATTCTTTGTATTGTAATCGCAATAGGTCTTTACTTCAAGCCCGATTGGGTTACAAAAATATTCTTATGGTTTGCTAATATTCTTAATATAATACTTAAGGTCGCATTTGTTTTGTCAATAATCAACTATTATACAGGAATATTTACAAAACTATTCGGTGATGCATGGAAGCTTCAGCCGATACTGGCCGATGAGGCGGATTTGTTCAGAGGCGCTGAACTTTGCTTTGCAATAGGTCTGATGCTGTGCGGTGCATATCCTATGATTTATTGCATACAAAAGGCTTTTGCAAAACCATTGGAAAGAATAGGAGCAAAAATAGGATTTACAAAATTAGGTGCGACAGCGATGGTGGGAACCATGTGCAATGCCATGGCATTTGTAAGATTGTTCCCTGATCTGAGACCTAAGGATAAGGTAAGAGGACTGGCATTTGCAATATGTTCTTCATATGTACTTGCTGATGCACTGTCATTTACAATGAATTTCCAGCCTAACTTCTTTATTTTTATAACTCTGGGCAAAATCTGCGGAGGTATTATAGCAATAGTGATTGCTGATCTTCTTGTTAAGAAAACTGTTGAAAAATATGAAAAAGAGGATCGTGCGACAGGAATTATTGGTGCAGACGAATATCTGGAGGCATAAATGATAATGAATACAGAATGGGACAAAGAGAAAAAGCACATTAAATTAGACACAGGGATAAATATGACCTATGTGGAAGGGGGCAATCCTGAAGGTGAAGCTGTAATTATGCTTCACGGATATACTGATTCATCAAGGGGTTTCAAGGAAATGATGAGAATCATGGCAGACAAATATCATATGTATGCACTTGATCTAAGAGGACATGGAGATACAGACAAGCCGAAGCAGTTTGCGTATAC
This sequence comes from uncultured Oscillospiraceae bacterium, assembly GCA_964507795.1. Classification (GTDB taxonomy): domain Bacteria; phylum Bacillota; class Clostridia; order Peptostreptococcales; family Anaerovoracaceae; genus UMGS973. The sequence continues at coordinate 1,465 of CAZDQV010000005.1, forward strand.
TGTTGAGCAGCATGTAGAAGATGTTACATCATTTCTCAAAGAGATGAAAATAGAATCTTTTTACGGAGTGGGACATTCCATGGGAAGTGTTGTATTGCAGGGTCTTGGATTTTCACTGCCAGACCGCGTAAAGGGACTGTTCCTTATATCAACATTTGCCAGGTTTCATCATGATGACAATGATATGAAATCCTTTAACGATATGTTTGACACATACGAAAAAACTCCGCCTACCAAAGAAGAATGGATTCCGAATTATAGGGCTTATTATGACCAAGAATTCCCGGACTATATTGAGGAAGCAATGAGCAAATGGCCCGGACATTGCTGGAAGGCAGGCTGGTACGGGCTGGAGACCATGGATTTCACCAAATTTGCATGCATGATTAAGGCACCTGTAATGATGGTATGGGGAGGCTTGGATGATCTGGTAACAGAAGAACATCAAAAAGAAATGATGAAACTGCTTCCACATGCCGATTACATAATATATCCTGATAACACGCATGAACTCAATCAGGAGATAACCGAAGATGTTACCAGTGATATTATGAAGTTCTTCAAAAAAATCAAATAAGATACTTTTGGGTAGGGTTTCTTGTATTTACACGAGGGGCCCTGCTTTTATATTGGGCCGGTGAGACAATTCATATACCAAAGTATATGGCTGTTTATACTTTTAACATGTATAATTGAACTAAGAGATATGTGAATAGTGAACTAAAGATTGTATACAGTAGCCAAAATATTCTCTATTATAATATCAACGGATTTATTGCTGATTCACTATTATATTATGCTACCTGGAATCAGCCGGATTAAATAAGGAGGTTAAAATGTTTAATTCATTTGGTTGGATTGTTATTTCATTCGTCCTATGTATGGCAATTGTTACTTACATTTCATACAGAAAAACAAAAGGCAGTGATTTGCAATCTTCAACAGGCTACTATTTGGGAGGAAACTCCCTTGCAGGTATTGTTATCTGCGCATCTTTAGTAATGACAGACCTTTCGGCAGAACAGCTTGTCGGCAACAACGGTCAGTCAGTATTTGTAGGTATGGGCGTATGGGCAACTCAAGGGTTGTTTTGGACAGGCCTTGTTATTGCCGGCCTGGTAATTCTTCCGGCACTGCTTAACGCAGGTGTTATCACACTACCACAGTTTTTTGAAAAAAGATTTGACAAAGCTACAAGAGCTATTATTGCAGTTGTAATGATTTTGTCGTACATAGTATGTTTTTTACCTGCAGCACTGTATGCGGGAGCTCAGATATTTGTAAATCTTATCGATTTGGACGAAATGCTTGGAGTATCAAGCTTCACAGCAATTGTAATTGTAATAATGTTGCTGCTTGCAATATCTTTGGGATATGTTCTATGCGGCGGAATGAAAGCAATTGCAGTCTCAGATACAGTTTTTGGCGGAGCAATGTTCGGACTTGGTATTATAATACCTATTGCATGCTTTGTGTTCCTTTCAACTCAGCTTGGAGGAGACGGATCTTTCCTCGACGGACTTGACAAATTCCTGACTACAAGGCCTGAAATGATGAATGCATGGAATGAAGCTACATCAAACGAGCCTTGGTGGCCATGGCCGGTGCTCATTACAGGACTTCTGGTTAACAATGTATATTTCGCAGGAGCAAACCAGTCAATTATACAGAGAGCTCTTGCAGCAAAGAGCCTTGCTTCAGCCCAAAAGGGTATGATTTTGGCAGGACTTGTTGATTTCTTCAGCCCTATATTCCTTGTAGTGCCTGGAATATGTGCGGCACTTGCATGGCCTGGTGCAGACTTTGGGAACGGCGATTCAGTATTCGGTACAATCTCTCAGGCAATACTTCCAACATGGTTCCTGGGAATATATGCAGCCGTTTTGTTCGGTGCTATCCTTTCAACTGTAAACGGTTTAATAAACTCTATCCAGACAATGTTTGCAATGGATATATACAAGCAGTATATAAATAAAGACGCAGAGGATCATCAGTGCGTTAAAATCGGAAGACGCTTTGCTATAATAGTGGCAATATTCTCAGCATGCTTTGCTCCATGCCTTATCGTTATGGCAGGAGTTACAACATTTATTCAGTCATCGCTGGCAATACTGAATTCACCGATACTGGTAATATTGCTGTTTGGAATATTCTCAAAGAAATCATCAGCCTATGCTGCAAAATTCATGATGGTGACACACATCGTAGCGTATGTGCTTTTGAATTATCTGCTGCCTATGGCATTCCCTGCATTGGGAGGGGTTCATTACTTCTATTGGACAGCAGTATTGTTTATAATAGATTGTCTGATTATGGTTGTTGTGTCAAAATTCAAGCCTCGTCCTGAAGACTTTATTGAAAATGCAGAGAGACATTATGAGGTTGATATGACACCTTGGAAATACAGAAAACATATGACAGTTGCAATCATAGCTATTACAGTTCTGTTCTACTGTGTTTTCTCACCTTTCGGATTTGGTAAGGCAGATACTACTACATGGCAGCAGCACCTTCAGGAGGAACAGACTACAACCTCTCAGGCTGCAGATATAGAATAAAATACACCTCTTTTTAGCAGATAACGGACTGTCCCTTTGGATGGTCTTTATCTGTTTCAGAGAAAATATCTTAATGAAAGCAGGTAAAAGCAGTGAATAGAATTGGCGAAAAGAATAAGCTTTATAAATTGACCGGCACACTTCTGATTGTGGCAGCTACAGTACTTTGGGGCAGCTCTTTTGCAGTCAGAAAAGCAGCCATGGCTGATATGGGACCGTTGATGTTTAATGCTTTGAGATTTTTTGCGGCATTTATTTTTATGCTGATTATATTTTTTTTACGAAGAAAATTTATAGAGCAGGAAAAACAGACAGATAATGCTTTTAGGGAGCAACTGAAAGCGGGTGTAATTATAGGGTTGCTTTATGCTGGAGGTTCTGTATTTCAGCAGCTTGGCCTTAATCTCGTTTCTGCAGGTGAGACAGGCTTTGTTACATCTCTTTATTCAGTCATGGTGCCTGTGATTGCAAGGGTTGTGTTCAAAACAAAAATACGCCCTGTTGTATGGGTTGCTGTTGTGCTTTCAGGCATGGGTCTTTATTTTGTGACAGGAGGAGGTATTACTGCCAATAGCGGAATGCTTATACTTCTTATGTGTTCTTTCTGTTTTGCATTGCAGATTATAGTCATATCAAAATTTATAAAGTCAAATGATGCTTTAGTATTAGTAATCATACAATTAGGTATGGGGGTTCTTGTGAATCTTGCAATGGCGGTTATAACATCAGAACCGTTTGAGACTGATATGATACAGGGAGCTATATTCCCGATTTTGTATACTGGAATAATGTCTCTGGGGGTGGCAAATTTCTGTCAGTTTGCAGGACAAAGGAGGGTGTCACCGGCTGCTGCAGGCATAATATGCAGTTTTGAATCTGTTTTTGGCCTTTTGTTCGGAATAATATTGCTTGGTGAAACAATAACAGCGATGAAACTTGCAGGGTGCATGTTTATTCTGATAGCAGTATTGCTTTCACAGCTTAAGCCCCGGAATGATGAAAAATGAAATTCAGATAAAACAAAACCAGAGAAGGGACAATAAAACCCTGCCTCTGGTTTTGTGTTTTTTACTGATTTACATCTGCATCATTTCAATAACAACACCAAACGGATCTTTGAACATCATCCAGTAAGCGGTTCCGCTTGCTGCATCAGGAGTTTCCCATCCCATAGGTGCGGCAAAAGGATGAATATCATATTCTGCGAGTTTTTCGACAAAGCCGTGAATATCATCAACCATAAATGACATGTGTTCTTTGCCATTGTAATCTGACATGTCTGAGCCCTCAAGATCTCTTGAGTTTTCAAATTCAATCAACTCAACTTGGCTGCCGTCTGCACATTTTAGATGTGCGATTCTGTGAAGCACATCACCAAGTCCCATGGCTCTTGTTTCGTTAAAGTCAGTTACCCATTCACAAGGGCCGTCTGCAACTTCAAGACCGAGAACACCGTTGTAAAATTCTATTGCCTTGTTGATATCTTCAACAACGACTCCTGCATGAACAAAACCTAATACTTTCATCGTAATTTCTCCTTTTTATAAGCATAACCATTGGAGAGGCCAATGGTTATGCAAGCATACTAATAACTTATCTGTTCAAGCTCAGATAAAACTTCTTTCATAATTTCAGGGTAGTCATCCTTGAATATTCTGAACAAAGTCTGATTCATATAACTTGAATCCTCAGGAGTATCAGCTACAGCCGGTGCATACTTCCTTATAACTTCAACTGCTTGTGGAACTTCCATAGCCTCAAACAATCTGAGATTTGGTCTTACAAACTTCATAAATTTCACCTCCGGCTCTATAATTCAATAATAATTTTTGATGGTAAAACGCTTCTGTCCATAGCGTGATCAAATGCCTGCTGACCTTCGCTCAGTTTGAATTTTTTACCGATGTACTTTGTAACATCAATTCTTTTATCAGCAATCATTTTTGCTACTTCTTCAAATTCAGGTTTTGTATATCCGTAGCTACCTGTAACAGCTTTTTCATCTTCAGTAAGGTCATAAAGATTCAGTGCTTCTCTGTCACCGGGAACCTCTGCAACGATTACAGCAGTGCCGCCGTTTTTCATGCATACAATATGTTCATTGGCATTTCTTACACCGCCTTTGATATCGATATATGCATCATATCCGAATTCGCTGCTTGCAAGATCCATGAGTTTGGTGTAAAAACCAGGCTCGTTACAGTTGACAAAAGCATCAATTACTCCACTGTCAAGATACGGCTGTGCTCTTTCCAATACAGCATCAGTAACTACAATTTTGCTTACTCCCTGTCCTCTTGCAGTTTCGGCAAGAAGTCCGGTAAGTCCGCCAACGCCGCTTATCAGAAGTTCCTGACCTGCTTTGATTCCTGATTTTTTAAGGGCATGATAAACTACTGTAGTAGGCTCAATAAGAGCACCTTCTTCAAATGTCATGTTTTCATCAATTTTGATAACATTGTAAGGTGGTACCAGCTGATATTCAGCTGCAGCTGAGGAGCCACCTGTTCCGCGAAATACTGTTGGGCATAAATTTGTCAGTCCTGCCTTGCAGAATTCACATTTGTGACATGGATGATTCGGGAATACCGCTACTTTGTCTCCGGCTTTAAGCCCTTCCATTTCACCCGGGTCTATTACTGTGCCGCTGTATTCATGACCCCAGATCTGACCCTCCATGCTTCCGTCCATAAATCCGTGTTTATCTGTTCCACATATTGCGACTGCATGAATCTGGACCAGAACGTTTTTTCCGTCAGCCTCAGGTGTTTTTACTTCTTCGTAAAAAATTTCACCGGGCTTACCCATTCTTGATACATACATATATAAACCTCCATCTCTTGATAACAGAACTGAAAATCCTCAGTCTGTTTACAATCATAAATATGTACTGCTAAAGCCCTGAGGCCATAGCGATATTGATAAGGCAATTATAACGGAGTTCCCGGAAAAGCAATATATCCCAATGTATATTCTTGGGGTAGCATTAAGTACATTTTTGTATGTGTGAGAGACAGGAAGGCACATTGGAAGAGTGTGATTGATATGATTTGCAGTGAAAACCGGCGATAATGCGGAGGCTGTAATGAAGAATATTAATCAGGCAGTTGCAGATAGCGCAAAACATTTAACTTGCCAGTGGAGATATAACCGCAGTCGAAGTATAATATACTGAAGTATAACCGCTGAAATATACCATCTGGCGGCATAGCAAAGTAATTAAGCAAACTGATGCACTAAAAGTAACCATAAGTAGGTATATTATCGGTTGAAATTATAAGATAATATATCCATAAGTGATACAGCGGAGAAGAATATTTCATAATAACAAAAAGGAGAGAAGTTTGCAGGATGAAAAAAAACAGAGAAGATATGATAACATACATACAGAGTGTTAGAAACATGTATCCGAAAGAGCTGCCAAAGGGAAGCAAACTTGTAGAGGAAGGACTGGAGATAGGTAAAACCTTTGAAGCCGGATACAATAGATTCTGTCTTGAAAAAGGATATGACAACCATATTGAATACAAAAAAGAATGCATGCGTGAAGGCAAGATTGTCTGGCAGATACTTTTGGGACTGGGCACATTGGATGAACAGATTAAAGGTATCAGGGATATTTATGAATACTGTCAGAGACTGGGCTTTGAAATGAATGTAATTCAGACAATTCCATCGCCTATAGTTGCACTCCCAAAAGAATTGAGAGCACAGGCACCAAAGACAACAAGTTATCTGGTTGATGATTTTGAGGATTATAAACGACATCTTGATGCAGCACCTCTTGAAATCTTCTTTTGCGATCATCATTTGTGCACTCCTGACTCAATTAACTCAACCATTAATGCCATCAAAGCGGGTTCAACTCACGTTGGTGAATTCTCACAGTTTATATGGGATCATCCGGGATTCAATGACGATGTGAAAAGATATTCTGACATGGTCAGATCATTTGGAATCATGGCATCAAAGAGAGACAGGTTCTTCGTCGTTGAAAGTTATCTTGATGACGGATTTCCGGGATTTTGTATGGATCTTGTTTCATATGCGGCATATGCGATGCTTGAAAAATATATAGCAGTTGATTTGTGCGGAGCAAGATATACATGCAGCTTTGGTGGACTTCTCGCAGAGTGTGAATCGAGAATGCCGCTTGCCATGGCTTTGTCTGAACTGCTTTCCGTTGAAGATCAGCCGGGACTGTCATATATTAATAGTTCCACTACAAAACAGTGGGCTCATGACATTGATGCCAATTACGGATTTTCATCTCAGGAATTTCTTATGGAGATTCTGTGTGAGAGGAAATACAGAATGGGACTTGGCATTAATCCTGTTTCAATTACAGAAGCTTTGAGAGTTCCTACGACTCAGGAACTTTGCAATATTTTATCAGCAGGCATGAGGTTGCTTGAAAATATCGAAGAATGGGACAAGATAATTGATTGGAGCCTTTATGAAGAGAAAAGAGATGGTATCATAAAGCAGGCCCAAAAAATGTTCAATAATATACTTGAAGGATTTGAAGCTGCCGGAATTGATATAAAAGATCCTCTTGAATGGCTTCTTGTACTGAAGAAATTCAACAGAAGCAGCTTTGAGACCATGTTTCATCCAAGTGTTGATGAATTTGGAGAGTTCAGGCCGTATTATCCTACAGAGCTTGGTCGCGATACAATATGCAAAAGAGATTGCATAATTGAAAGAATGGATGCGGATGGAATCAAAGGCGTTCTAAAAGACAAAAAAATTGTAGTGGCTTCAGCTGATACCCATACATATGGTTTGAACCTTGTCGAGGGTGCATTAAAATGGGCGGGTGCTGATGTTGTAAACGGTGGACTTGACATTGAACCAGTAGAAATCCTTGATATCGCCGATGAGGAAGATTCGAATATTATAGGGATAAGTGCTCATAACGGGCAGGCACTCGGATTTGCCAGAAACCTGAAAGAACTTGCAAATGCACGTCAGAAAGAATACTTTGTATTTATGGGCGGAGTACTCAACGGAATTTTGCCTGGACATTCAGAGCCTTCTGATGTAAGCGGACTCATTGATGAACTTGGTATACATGCTGATGATGATATTGAAATAACTATAAGAAAAATAGCAGAGATGTAAAACCTGTTAAAACAAGAGAGCATTTGCGGCATGATATAGGGCAGATGCTCTTTTGTAATATACACAGTCTGCTGAAAAGACTTTTTTATTCTTTGTGTTTTTTGTATAATTAACATAACAGGAGTAATTGTAATATGGAATATATATTAGGTATAGATACAGGGGGCACATATACAGACGGAGTGGTGGTCAGCAAAGATGATAATCGTATTGAAGCTAAAGCCAAGGTGTTTACTACGCATGCTGATCTTTCCGAAGGAATCCGCAGCTGTATATCCGAAATGGATTTTGATGATGTAAAAAACATAAAAGAGGTTCACCTGTCGAGTACAATAGCAGTCAACAAAATACTTGAGGGCGGTGCTGAGAGCATAGGCTTGTTGCAGATAGATAAATGTGTGGATGGAAAGATTCCATGCAAGTACAAATATGTTTTCAAATCACCTCAAAACTGCAACAAAGGGTTGATACAGGTAAATGAATATGAGGCGGCAAAAATCAGGAAAACATTTTACGGTAATGTGGATACTGTTGTAGTAGCGGCACCACCTTCAAGATACGGTATGGATAAAGAAACCTTTATAGCAAAAGGCATTGAAGATAAAACCGGTTTGAAATGCATAAGTGCTTCGTGTATATGTAATCAGGAAGATTATTACACCAAAATATTAAATACAGTATTTACAGTGTTTTTGAAACCTGTGATAAGCAGATTCATAAACAGCATAAGAAAAATCATCAGGGAATATGATATTACAGACAATGTTTTTATCGTTAATGCGTTGGGAAAACTTATCACGTGTGAAGAGGCAGTGTCTAACCCGCTTGAAACAGTTTTTTCAGGACTGGCGGCAAGTGTGAATGGTGGAATAGCTTTGACCGGTGAAAAAGATTTTCTTCTTGTGGATATGGGTGGCACAAGTTCAGAGGTTACACGCATTACGGACGGAAACTTCCGTGAGTTCAATGGCATAGCCAAAATTGACGGATATACAATCAAAGAAAAAACCATGAATATTAAAAGTTATGGTGTAGGCGGAGACAGTTATATAAGAGTTACTCAGTGCAAAGATATACAGGTGGGACCATGCAGAGCAATTCCATTATGTGTGGCATCATATAATTACCCTCATTTATATGATGAAATTCTGACATATCAAAAGCCTGCGAATTATGAATTGATTACAACGCAGGAGATTAACTGCTATATCGGAATAAAGGGAGCATCGCTAATCGGGCTTAATCATATGGAATCGCTGACAGCAAGGTATCTGATAGACAATCCACACAATGTGTTTTATATAGCACAGCATTTTGGTACAGATGTGGATGCATTGCATATGGACAGGCTTGTCAGACAAAATGCAGTAAGACTTATTTCACTGACTCCTACAGACATACTCCATGCAGAAGGCAGCTTCACAAAATGGGACACCAGAATTTCACGTGTTGCAGCAACAAGAATGGCAGATGCGGCAGGAATTGAAACAAAGGAATTTTTAGGACTTGTAAATGAGAAAATCATAAATGCCCTGTCAAAGGTATGTATGCAGGGAATTGCAGCATTTGAGGATGTTGAATTTGATTTTGATGAATGTAAAGGTGCGGATTTTATTCTGGAAAGTTTTTTTGAAAACAAAAACAGACTTTTAAAAACAGAATTCAGTATTGACAAGGCTATAGTTGCGGTTGGTGCTCCTGCAGGAGCATGGATGGACAAGGTGGCAGCCAAAATGAATACAAAAGCAATAATTCCGGAGCATGGGGAAGTGGCAAATGCCTACGGAGCCGCTATTGCATTGCACAATTAGGGAACAGGTGAAAATATGGCATATATACTTGGAATTGATACCGGTGGAACTTATACTGATGCGGTTATTATTGAAAACACAACAAAAGAAATAATATGTAAAGCCAAGACTCTGACAACCAAAAACGACTTGAAGGCAGGAATAGAAACTGTTATTGACAAACTTGATATTGCAGACAGAAATCTGATTAAAATGGTATGCATGTCTACAACGCTGGCTACAAACGCTGTAGTTGAAAAACGCGGATACAAAACAGCTCTCATAAGCATAGGCAAAACACCTGCCGAAAACACTCCGGCACAGTATATATATACAGTTTCGGGCAGAATCAATATAAAGGGGTGCGAAACAGAGCCGATAGTTGAAACAGAAATCAAAAAAACAGTAGCAGAGTTTAAAGGCAAAGTTGATGCTGTTGCTGTTTCAGGATATGCAAGTGTCAGGAATCCATCCCAGGAAATCAAAGTCAGAGAAATAGTAAATGAAATGACAGGTCTTCCTGTTTTTTGTGCTCATGAGCTTTCGGGAAATCTGGGATTTGAAGAAAGAACAAATACAGCGATACTGAATGCAGGACTGATTGGAATTGTAAGTGAGTTTATTGCAGCCACTAAAGCAGCGTTATACAGTAAAGGCATTTCCGGAAGAATGATGATAGTTAAAAGCGATGGCAGCCTTATGGATGAGAAGCTTGCATCTGAAAGACCGATAGAAACTGTCCTGTCAGGACCTGCAGCAAGTATAACCGGAGCCGTGGCACTCAGTAATATTGACAGTGCGATACTGCTTGATATGGGTGGCACTACGATAGATACGGCAGATTATGACAATAAATGCATCAAAATAAGCTGTGGCGGAGCAAGAGCGGGTGAGTGGAGAACAAGTGTAAGAGCTGTCGATGTTTCAACATATGGAATTGGCGGTGACAGCTGGATCAGGGCAGATGGTGGCAGAATAAAAGTAGGTCCGCTGAAGGCAGAGCCTGTAGCGAGAATCAGCAGCAGATACGGAGAATATCTGGAAGAACTTAAGACAATAGATGAAATGGCCATATCATATGAAAAAAAGATGAAATACAGCAGAGGATATATTTGTGCAGGTAAAGGAGATAATGCGGACAGTGCTCCTCATACATATATGTATTTTAAAAAAAATAATCTGCCAATGCCAGATGACATGCGTATAATTGACATCACGCCGACAGATTTGTTGTGCATAAAAGGTGTTTATACAGATGGACTTGATGCACAATCAGCCAGGATAAGACTAAAGATACTGGCAGACTATATGGACATGGAATTTGATAAACTTGTTGCTATAATGACAGAAGAAGTTGAAAAAACTGTTTTCATGGCCTGTTTACAAAGCTTTGCCGATTTTTCAGAAAAAAACGTAAATCTCGAAGAAGAACAGGCAGCAGCTTATTTGGCAGACAAGATGTTTTCAGGGAAAACAGGCAGTTTCCTGAATGTTGAAGGTCGATTGAAAAAACCGATAGTGGCGGTAGGGGCACCTGTTAGAGCGTGGCTACCGGGTGTTGCCAAAAGACTTCATACAGAAATTATTATTCCTGAAAACAGTGAAGTCGCCAATGCGGTGGGAGCAGCACTTGGCCATATACATGAGAGATCGAAGGCTCTTGTGAGAAAAGAAAAAAGCAAAGAGGAATATTATCTGTTTTTACCTCATAGCAAAAAGCATTTTGGCAATAAGAAAGATGCTCTTGAAGAAGGATTAAGAGCAATTAAAGAGGATGTGTACTCAAAAGCTGTTAAAGCAGGATGTACAGCTCCCGAAATTAAAATAGATTATGAAGATATATATCTGGACGCATATGGTAACGGTGAAAAAGTTTATGTGGAGACAAGCATTCTCGCAGAAGCAACCGGAAGTCCGGACCTATAAATCAAGGCTGTCAGCACGTGGATGACAGCCTTGATTTTTATATGAATTTCAGCTTTTCAAAGATTTGTTTCTGAGTTTTTATCTCCATCTTGCTATATATTGAAGCAAGATATTTTTTGACAGAAGGAATGCTTATATAAAGTTCTGAAGCTATTTCTTCGTTCTTCTTGCCTTTGAGCACTTCCTTGATTATATCAAACTCACGTGGAGTAAGATAATACTTTTCTTTTGCTTTGTTAAGTGTCTGTTGGAAGAAGTATGATAAATCATATGCCACTCCGCTGTATTTGATGTTGCTGTGATGAGCATTATCTGTACGCGATGATGCCAGCTTGCTTACTTCAAGGAAAATAGGCGTATCGTCAAATTTGTATTCTGCACAAAGCTTGTCTCTGCCGCTCTTGTCAGCTGTGAGATCGCAACACAGGCTGATAATCTTACGGGAAATGATTCCGGGGTTATCGGCCTCGATTGCTTTGAACTTGTTGTTTGAACGAACAATATGCAGATTTTCATCAATAAGGCATATGCCGGCGCAGTTGTAGTTTTCCATCATAAAAGGAATCTCATCAGACTGCTCACATTCCATATAGTTTTTGAAAACATTGGAAAGATGAGGCTGCAGCATTTTTACAAGCAAAAGCTCATTGTCATTAAAGTCTGATCTGCTGCCGTTTCTGTAAAATACAAACAGGCCCAAAAGGCCTTTGGTGCTGTTGAGATTGATGTTTCCGTCTATGGAATAAACGCAGTCATTTGGAAGCAGGTATTCCTGCCAGTACTCTGTCTGTGTGCGTTTTTCCATGTTGAAGAAATCCGTTGACTTGAATACCAGAGGGTTGGCTCTATCCAATATAGGGAATGTATCATCCATGTAGCAATAATACTCATTATATTTCTTTATTGAGTCAGATTTGTCTTCCCAGTTCAAAGAGATCGAGGAGTGTTTTTTGTAACGTCCGTCTGTGGTTTTTGTATAAAAAACAATAGAACACCGGTCATAATATACTACATCTGCAAAAAGATAAAGGAAGTTCCTTACCCGCGTATGAAGAGGTATATCTTCATTATACAATTCAACTAGAAGCTTGTTAAAGGTTTCGTACATAGTAAAAAGCTGTGTGTTAGATTCAATCATTTCCGTTACCTCCCAACTAATTGTACAATACAAAAGAATACTTTTCAAGAAAGAAAATGTGTGAAAGCATCAGATTATAAAGTTGTGCATATCTGAAATAGTATACTTTTATTATCTCTTTGTATGCTAAAGGATGTATGAACACCTTGAAATGTTTCATATAATTAGACAAGAAATTACGATATACGTAAATTAATTGTTTTAGGAGGTTTAGATATGGCAGAAATTAAAGGATTTAATGTCGTTGCAAAAATGCTTAAAGACGCAGGCGTTGAATGTGTATTTACAATTACAGGTGGTCATATTACGTTTTTATGGCCTGAACTTGAAAAACTCGGAATTAAGGTACATGCTGTAAGTCATGAAAGTATGGCATCATATGCGGCAATGGGATATGCACAGGCTTCAGGCAAGATGGGTGTTGTAATTGCTACAGCAGGCCCTGGAGTTACACATGCTATCACAGGTATCGTGGATTCAAACATATATGATGCACCGGTACTGTTCATAGGTGGAGCAGCTCCCGCATCTCAGAACCTGGCAGAACAGCTTCAGGAATATGATACACTTGCAGTTGTTAAACCTTGCACAAAATATGCAAGAAGATGTGAAAATGCTGATCAGATTGCAAATTATCTTTCGGTTTGTATCAGACATTGCCAGGGATTCAATCCGGGACCGGTATATCTGGAAATACCTTCAGATGTATTACAGGTGCAGGATGTAGATGAAAAAAGTCTCGTATATCCTGTAAACTATGTTGCAAACAGAAGAACAGGGGCATCTCCTGAAGTTGTAGAAGAAATCGCTGATATGCTGATTTCAGCCAAGAAGCCTGCAATGCTCATCGGAGAAGGTGTACAGTATGGAGCAAGAGATATGACAGCATTCAGAGAACTTGCTGAATACCTTAAAATACCTACAAGCACACTCCTTACAAACAAGGGTAAATTCTTTTCAGAAAAAGACCCTATGTTCAGAATAGGATTTGAAGCAGGGCTCAAAGCTGATGTTATTTTAGGATTCAACTATGCTGCTGATGCTGAATTCGGTCAGTGGTATATCAACCCGGATGCCAAACTGATAAGCATATCAACAGACCATGATGATATCGGCCTGAATATGCCTTGTGAAGTGGGAGTTGTAGGTCACAGTGATGTGATTGCCCGTCAGATTCTTGACTGCGTCAAAGAAAAAACAGCCGAAAGAGAAGACAGAAGCTGGGCAGATTCAATCTGGGAAGAAACAAAGAAAGATTTCCAGAGCCTGTATGAAAATGCATTCACAAGTGATAGAACTCCTATTCATCCGGCAAGACTTACTTATGAATATATAAAGTTCCTGAACAGCGAAGAAGGTAAAGAATATATTCTTAACCCATGTGGCGGAGACATTCTGGAATGGACAAGAGTATATCACCGTATGCTTATGGATGATGCCGGTTCATTCCCAAGCAGATTCTTCCATGGAACAAAATTCGGTTGCATCGGTTCACAGCTTGGAGAACTTACAGGCGTATGGGCAGCAACGGGAAGACCTATACTTCACGTTGACGGTGACGGTTCATTCTGTGAAAACATGTCAGAAATCATCACATATGCTAAGCTTGGAATACCGGTTATAATCCTGCTGAGCAACAACAGTAAATATGAAATGATAGCTTCCAGAGTAAGAGCTAAATACGGTGACGAAGATATGGTTAACATTGCAAATGCAATTGTACCTGCAGGCGGTGGCAGATTCAAATACAGTGCCCTTGCAGAAATCGTTGGCGGACAGGGAGAAGAAATCGACAAGATTGAAGATATAGTTCCTGCACTCAAGAGAGCAGCTGCAAGAGGCGGCATATCAGTTATCAGTGTACATACTGAAGCAAATATGGAAGTAATTTCACCAATTACAGCTTCATTCTATACCGCTATAGAATAATAAAAAGTTCATTTCCTACCTCTAAAAATATATGATAACAAAATTAAGGGTAAACCCGGTATCAGATGCGCCTGATGCCGGGTTTTCTTATATAAAAAAGGCTGTTAAATCAAAGCGAGATAACAACCTTTTCATCATATTTGAGATTTGTATTAGTAAACTGACTTCAGGATAAAGCTCTTTTCCTGGGAGCATTCTTCCAAAGTAGCACTTATTCCTTCTCTGCCTATTCCGCTGTGTTTGAATCCGCCAAATGGCTGGTCATAGTGTCTGTAGTGACCTGTTCCATTAATCACAGTTGCTCCGGCATCTATCAGCTGTGCGAGCCTGAATGCTCTTTCAAGGTCTTTGCTCAGTATTCCGGAAGAAAGACCGTAACTGTTATTGTTGATTATTTCGATTGCTTCCTCTTCTGTATCAAAGCCTATGATTGGAATGACTGGTCCAAATACTTCAAGATCCTTTGCAATGTCCATGTCTTTGTCTACGTCGGTGAGAATTGTAGGATAAACACGTGCTCCTTCACGCTTGCCACCATAGAAGCAGGTTGCACCCTGATCAATTGTACGTTTGATATATTCTTCCACCTTGATTGCCGCACTTTCGCTTACCAAAGTGGTTATTTGTGCTTCTGGATCCATAGCTGAGCCTACTTTGAGCCCGTCTAATTTTTCTGCCAGTTTGTATGCGAGTTTTTCTTTGATATTATTATGAACTATCAATCTTTTTGATGAACAGCATATCTGTCCGTTATTGATTATACGCCCTGTAAGAATTTCTTCACATGTTTTGTCAAGATCTACATCATCAAAGATGATAAGTCCATCATTTCCTCCAAGCTCAAACATTAAAGTTTTCAGAGTATCTACAGAATTTCTGGCAATTTCAATTCCGGCAAGAGTGCTTCCTGTCATGCAAATTGCTGCAACTTTTGGACTTTGTATTATTTTTTCTGTTGATGCATCACGGCTGCATGTGATGAACTGTGCAACTCCTTCAGGTACACCTGCCTCATGTAATATTTCTCCCATTTTGAGTACGGCTAATGGATTTGAAGTGGGGGCTTTTACAATTACAGTGTTTCCCATGATAAGGGCAGGCGCTATTTTGTGAGCAGTAAGTTCAAGAGGGTAATTGAACGGGATTATGCATGCAATTACTCCTAAAGGCTCTCTTTTAGTGTAAATCAGATCTCCGCCGATTCCGGGAGTACTGCTTGTTAAGACTTTGCCATAAAGATGTTTGCCTCTCTCCACAGTTTGTCTGGTGATTTCAGATGCATCTTGACATTCCTCCATGCTTTGCAGAATCGGTTTGCCAAGTTCTGATGTATTTAATTTTGCAAGTTCATCTTTGTATTTTGTGTTTAACAGATCAGCGAATTTGTACAATATATCTCCACGATCATATACAGAGAGAGATTTCCAGTCATTAACCGAAGCATATGCTGTATCGACGATTTTTTCCAAATCATCTTTGCTTTTCATTTCTACTGTACCCACCAGAGAGTTGTCTGCAGGGTTCAGTACTTTCAAAATTTCACTCATAGATTTCCTCCTGTTTGTTAACAAATTTTATCTTTCTATATTATATTATATTGAAAATATATACTTTTGACACAGCCAAAAGTATATATTTTTATAATATCAGGTATACCAAAAATATGCCTGATATTTCTTGTGATTCTTTTATTCTAAAGTAATTGATGATGTATACATAAGTATGTATTCAGGATACAAAGAATAGCATATAATCAGCATATAGGGTAACAAAGTTATTGGTAGATAAACCCGTTGCCAAAACCAACCCGTTTGACATTTTGATTTAAATAAGCAAGTCTGGCTGACAATGCAAAAAAAACAGGCAGCGGGGTTAACTATATATAAATGATGTGATTAATGTTGAAAAAGGCAGTATCTTACCTTCTTCTTCGCAAAGCGACAATTTGTTAAAACAGTATGCCTTTTTCTCATCACATTGTTGTATTAAATCCAAAAGGGAAGATTTATGGAGCAAAGCAAAATTATCAACAAATCATATAACCTGTGTATATCCGGACAGATGCCTGATTTTGAAATGATGACAGAGCTGTTTGGAACAAATCCGAAATCACATGCAGCTTTGTATTTGCGGGAATGCGCCTATAGAGCAGCATTGCTGACTACGGGAGGCAGGGCATATTTGTGGAAAAAGCTGCAGCTTGAGTATGCGTATCTGATAAAATTTGAATGCAGGGCATACACAGAACGTGAACTGGCATCGACACTGTTTAACGTGCTGCAGAGCCGCAAAAGTATCCCATATATCGTCCTTGATTTTGCAGACTGCAGGGGTGAGAAGTTTTTTTCAAGTGAAAGAATCGCACAGATTACAGCTGTTTCAAGACTTGTATCAGGAAAACAGACCAGGAATATCTGTGTGGCTCCAGGGACAAACAAAGCCTTCATTTCAGGAGCAAATGCTGCAGTGATAACTGATTCATACAGACATAGCGGCTTAAATGATGAGGATATTGAAACAATGATGTTCAAAGCCGGGTACAAGGTAAAAAAAGAAAAAGAAATCCTATAACAAAGTATATTTTTTATCTTTATAATAGCTGAACAGAAGCTTTCTACTGTAAATGGTAGGGAGCTTTTGTGCGCGTGTGCTTGAAATGTGATCTAAAAGTGCAGTTTGTGAAACTTTACTTTTAA
The DNA here is from genome assembly GCA_964507795.1 of uncultured Oscillospiraceae bacterium. GTDB lineage: Bacteria > Bacillota > Clostridia > Peptostreptococcales > Anaerovoracaceae > UMGS973. Next base: position 18,626 of record CAZDQV010000005.1, read on the forward strand.
CAATAAAGAAGATATAATATTCAAAACAAAGAGAAAATATATTTTGGAGAATTGCAATGCTTCAGGAAAAAAGACTTTTAAAATTAATAGAATATCTCAAGGCAAACGGTAGCGGCAGCTTTAGAGAACTCTCAGAGATGCTTGGTGTTTCAGAGGTGACAATACGAAAGGATTTGGCGGAACTTGAGCAACGAAAAGCCGTCAAGCTTGTAAGAGGAGGCGCTGTATGGGAAAAAAGAGATCTGACAAGAGCTTTTTCTGAAGCCAGAGACATTATAAACCGGGGGGAAAAACAGGAACTTGTAAAATACCTCGGAGTGCTTGTTGAAAACGGATATGCAGTATCGCTCAACGGCGGGACGACAACAGTTGAGGCTGCAAAGTTTTTGGCCGGAAATTATAACAACCTCACTGTAATTACAAACAACCTTAATGTGGTTGATGTTCTTCGCGAAAAAGAGGATTTTCAGGTTATTCTGACTGGAGGCATATACTACGAAAAAGAAAACACCATAATAGGCAAACAAAGTGAAATTGATATGGCTTTATATAATGTGGATTTGTCCATAATTGCAGTAAACGGCATATCACTCGATAAAGGTATTACAGATTTTCGTATCGAAGAAAGCGGCATCATAAATGCGATGATTAAAAGTGCCAGGAAATCTGCTGTAATTGCGGATCACAGCAAGTTTGAGAGAATATCATGCATTAATGTATGTCCGCTTGACAGTATAGACTATATCCTTACTGATTCAGGACTTGATGAGGATACAGTCAAAAAATATAGGGAACAAGGTATAAATATTATTAAAAACCATGAAACTGAAAGGAAGTAGTGACATTGCTGCAGGAAGAAAGATTCTCTAATATAATAGAGCATTTGAAATCAAACAATATGGCAAAGGTAAATGAGCTTGCCAGAATAAACAAAGTTTCGGTAGATACAGTAAGGCGTGACCTTGAAACACTCGAAGGCTATGGCATACTTGAAAGAGTAAGAGGCGGAGCTGTATGGAAGGACGCGAATAATACACGCAATATATACGGCATGAGGCTGACAGTTAATATTGAAAAAAAGACAGAGCTTTCGGCGTTGGTAAGTAAAGTGATTATTGAAGGTCAGACTATTGTGATAGGAAGCGGCAGTACCACTGTTGAGGTTGCGAAATATATTGCAGCAAATTACAAAAGACTCACCGTTATAACCAATGACCTTGATATAGTGAGAATCTTTTCCCACAAAGAGAGATTTAATATAATCATACCAGGCGGGCTTTATGATTTTCAGGAGCATGCAATGTATGGCAAACAGTGTGAAGATGAGATAGGGCAATATAATGCGGATGTATGTCTGTTGGCTGTAAACAGCATTTCCTTTGAAAGAGGCATAAGTGATTTCAGACTCAGCCAGATAGATACATTCAGAAAAATGATGTCAATTTCAGAGAGTATTGTAGTTGCAGCAGATTCAAGCAAAGTTGGCAAGACAGCATGCATGAGAATTTGCGATATTGAAGAAATTGATGTGCTGCTTTGTGACAGCCAGCTTGATTCCAAAGAAAAAGAAAAATTTGAATCAGCAGGTGTTGAAGTTATAATGCCGGAAGAAAATTAAATTACAGTGAGACTGTTTTCTTGAGGAGAAGAATTATGGAACGAAAAATCAGATGCGTATCAATCGGATGCGGAAAAATGGGCAAATATATAATGAAATATGCACATAACAAGGGCTGTGAAATCTCAGGGGCATTTGATGTTGCACCTGAGATTATCGGTAAAGATTGCGGAGTAATTATGGATGCTCCGGAAACCGGATGTTTTGTATATCATGTTGATGAATTGGATGCCAAACTCAAAGAAATAAAACCTGATGTGGCACTTGTTGCAACAAGGAGTTTTATCCGGGAGATTAAAGATGTAGTAATGATTTGCTGTAAAAACGGAGTTAATGTGGTAACCACCTGTGATGAGGGGCTGTATGCATGGAACTCAACTCCATCGGTTTGTAAGGAAATTGACGAGGCGGCAAAGAGGGGAAATTGTACCGTGACTGCATCAGGTTTTCAGGATGTTTCATACTGCCATCTTGTTGTTACAGAAGCTGCAGCTGCACATAAAATCGAAAAAATCAAAGGAAGTGCAATGTATAACGTTGAAGATTATGGAATTGCATTGGCAGAGCATCATGGCGTTGGCTTATCAGACGAAGAGTTCGAAGAAAAAATCGCTTCTGCTGATAAGATATCTGATGAAGAACGTCAGAAGCTTATTGACAACGGAAATTTCCATGCACTTCCAATGTGGAATGCTGCAGGATGGATTGCTTCAAATTTAGGTCTCACAGTGCTGTCACAGAAACAGTTGTGTACGCCTGTTAAGACAGATATAGAACTTGACTCAAAGACTATGGGCAGAATTATGAGTGTCGGTGAGATTATAGGAATGTCAGGCAAGTCAATTATTGAAACAGAAGAAGGTATTACGATTGAAGCTGAATCAATTGGTAAAATTTATGCGCCGGGAGAAGAGGATACCAACGAATGGGCTATATTAGGGGAACCTGATATATATATCGAGAACAAAAGGATTGACAATCGCACAATGATTTGTTCGCAGATTGTTTCAAGAATAGTTGATGCTATTAATGGTCCTGCCGGATATATTACAACAGATAAATTCAATGCACCGAGATATTATGTAAAACCTATGAATGAATATATCCGATAATCTGAAAGAGAGTAAAGAACAGTCGACTTGAAATCGGCTGTTTTTATTTTGGCTGAAACGAAAATGAGCAAGGTAGTAATAATCATAAACAAAACTATAACTAATGAAGCATAAAAACGGCAAAAAATAAATAAAAACAGCAAAAATTAAATTAAAAAAAGAAAAACATGTTGCAAAGACGCAAAAAACGTGTATAATCAGAATTGTCAGGAAACTATCTCAAAGATTAAAAACGTTTTACAAGGAGGAAATAATATGTACAACAGAAGATACACAGGAAAAATTGAATTAGCTGTACTTGACACAGCAGGAACATTCTGCGATGGCCCTGGAGATTTAAGACACAGATGGCCAAAGGACGACTTAAGAGGCTGCAAGGCACCGGTTATCCCATTTTATGAAGCTCTCAAAGAATTCGGAATCGAATGTGACTGGTCAGAAATCAGAAAACCTATGGGTAATTTCAAACCGACACATTTAAGAATGCTTCTTAACCTTCCGGAAGTATCCTCACAGTGGGAAGAAAAATACGGAAGACCTTGGAACGAGGATGACTTCGAAGCAGTACTTGCAACATTCAGACCTCTGATGTCAAAGTATATCGTTGATGAAGATCTTGCAAAACCAATTGATGGAGCAGTTGAGTGTATAGAGAAACTGAGAGCGGCAGGCATACTTGTAGGCTGCGACACAGGTTACTATGAAGAAGACTCACTTGCACTGAACAAGCTATTAGAAGATAAATACGGACTTAAGTTTGACGTAGTTACAAACTCAGAAAAAGTACCTGGAAGACCAAGCCCGTTCATGGTATATGACTGCATGCTGAGTGCATACAAGATTACCAAGAAGCCTATTCCGTGTGAAGCAGTAGTTAAGATTGACGATACAGCACCTGGAATGATCTGCGGTAACAATGCGGGAGCATGGACAATCGGTTTATATGCATCAGGCTCCAATGATTATGACAAGCTTGCAGCAGCAAAACCAGACTTCCTGGTACCTGACGTATCATATGTACCAGAAATTATTTTCGGACAGATTGAGCCAAGATTAAGAAGAGGCGAAAGACCGGGACAGGGAATAATAGAAACAATATAGATTGCATTTGGTGGCAGAGTGTTCTTCTGCATCAGCGAAATATCAGAGGAACACTCTATATAAAGCAGGTTCATAAAAAACCATTCATATTATAACACACAAAAGTATTATGTACAGAAACGGAGGACTAAATTAATGAGTGACAAAACAAAAGCAAACAATCTGCTTGGTTATACTCCGGAACAATACAAAGTCTTCAAAAAAAATGCATGGATCGTATTGCTTGCATTCTCTGTATTGTATTGCATCCTTTATTGCGGCAGACTGAACCTTCAGTACACAATGCCTGCAATGATGGAAGAAGAAGGCTGGACTGAGCTGGATTTAGGTATTTTATCATCAGTATTATTCTGGACTTACGGAATAGGACACCTGTTTAACGGCAGATTGGGAGAAATCTTTGGAGTAAACAAATTTATAATTGCCGGTATGTTTATGGCAGCCGCTGCAAATATATTTATCGGATTTTCTTCAAGCATCGTAATTATAGCTATCTTATGGGGCTTCAACGGTTACTTCCAGTCAATGCTTTGGTCGCCGGGAATAGCATTGCTTTCAAACTGGTGGCCAAGTGATCAGAGAGGATTTGCAACGGGCTTTGCCAATGCATTCTCAGGTTTTGGCCAGGTGTGTGCAGCACTTACAGTGTCCCTCTCATTCATAGTGTTGCCTGATATGGGATGGAAAGCTGGATTTATTATTCCAGCAATCTTCATGATAGCAGCAGGAATAATATACATATTTGTGGCAAAAGACAGCCCTAAAAAGATTGGCCTCAAAGACTATGTAGACAAAGACGCAAAAGTGAATGAACAGGATGAAGAACTCAAAAAGCTCATTGCCGAAAAAGGCAAACTTTATCCGTATATATATCTATTAAAAAAATGGAGATTCGACTGCTGGCTGCTTATCATTGCAGGTTCGAGCATCGCAAGATATGGACTCCTTACATGGATACCAACATATTATGTTCAGGAATTCGGTGTTGACGTTAAAGACGGGGCACTTGGAACCGTACTTCTGCCTCTTGGTATGGCGTTCGGTACATTCGTAATTCCTTGGCTTTCAGACAAGTTCTTCAAAGAGAACAGATTGCCTATGGTTGTGATTTGTGCAGGAGTTGCGGGTATTACAGTGTTTTTCTTCAAAGGAATCGAACCGGGTGTACTGGCGGGTGTGTTGCTGTTTGTGGCAGGCTTCTTCATCTACGCTATAAATGGTCTGGTGTGGGCATATGCTACTGACGTGGGCGGCAGAGCTTTTGCAGGCACTGCAGCGGGAGTTTTGGACTGCTTTGCATATCTTGGAGCATCAGTTCAGGCAATCTACTTCGGCAGCGTTTTAACAAGCAGCGGCAACTGGACACTTGTATTTACAGCAATAGGAGGCACATGCTTTGCAATAATAATAATTGCAATCATTGCAAGCTGGGGAGTGAACAAAAAGAAAGAAATTGAAAAATAAATTTTGTTGATTTGATTTGATTTGATTGATTGTTATTTTCAATAAATGAATGTATATTATAAGGAGGTTTAAGATGGAATATCCTAAAGTAAAGAGAAATGTATTATTAAATCCAGGTCCTGCAACTACAACTGATACAGTTAAGTATGCACAGGTTGTTCCGGATATCTGCCCGAGAGAAAAAGAATTCGGACAGATTATGAAGGAAATGGGTGAAGATCTTGTAAAGATTGTTCATGGTGATCTGAACAAATATACAGCAGTTCTGTTCACAGGTTCAGGAACTATAAACATCGATGCATGCGTAAACTCACTTGTTCCGGAAGGCAAAAAAATCCTTGTACTGGACAATGGCGCATATTCAGGAAGAGCTGCAGAGGTTGCAAAGTACTATCATATGGATTACATAGACCTCAAGCTGCCTATCACTGAGCCTATCGATGTAGCAAAAGCAGAGGAAGCTATCAAAGCTGATCCTGATATCGCTGTAGTATACTGCTGCCACCACGAAACAGGCACAGGCGTGCTTAACCCAATCAGAGAAATTGGTGCAGTTGCACACAAATATGGCAAAACAATGGTGGTTGATACAACTTCGACATATGCAATGATTCCTATAGATATGGATAAAGACAACCTTGACTTCATTATGGCATCAGCCCAGAAAGGTCTTATGTCAATGACAGGTTTATCATATGTAATAGGTAATACGGCTAAGATCGAAGAATCAAAGAATTACCCTACAAGATCATATTACACTAACCTGTTTATGCAGTATGACTTCATAAAAAACAAAGGTGAAATGCACTTCACACCGCCTGTACAGACTATATATGCTACAAGACAGGCTATCAAAGAATACTGGGAAGTAGGCGAACAGGCTAAATGGGAAAGACATCAGTCATTATGGGAAGCTATTTACAAAGGACTTGACAGACTTGGATTCAAGACTATAATTCCAAAAGAATTACAGTCAAAGCTCGTAGTTTCTGTACTGTATCCAAACGATCCTAATTTCAGCTTTGAAGCAGTACATGATTATGTATACGAGAGAGGATTCACAATTTATCCGGGCAAAGTTTCCGATCTGCCTACATTCAGATTATGCGCACTCGGAACAATTGTACCTAAGGATATAGACGACTTCTTTGAATGCCTCGAAGCAGGTCTCAAAGAACTTGGAATTAAAGTACCTGTACAGTATTAATATGCTGCGCAGCTACCGGAGAAATTTAACACCAATATGGAGGAAATAATATGTACAACAGAAGATACACAGGAAAAATTGAATTAGCTGTACTTGACACAGCAGGAACATTCTGCGATGGCCCTGGAGATTTAAGACACAGATGGCCAAAGGACGACTTAAGAGGCTGCAAGGCACCGGTTATCCCATTTTATGAAGCTCTCAAAGAATTCGGAATCGAATGTGACTGGTCAGAAATCAGAAAACCTATGGGTAATTTCAAACCGACACATTTAAGAATGCTTCTTAACCTTCCGGAAGTATCCTCACAGTGGGAAGAAAAATACGGAAGACCTTGGAACGAGGATGACTTCGAAGCAGTACTTGCAACATTCAGACCTCTGATGTCAAAGTATATCGTTGATGAAGATCTTGCAAAACCAATTGATGGAGCAGTTGAGTGTATAGAGAAACTGAGAGCGGCAGGCATACTTGTAGGCTGCGACACAGGTTACTATGAAGAAGACTCACTTGCACTGAACAAGCTATTAGAAGATAAATACGGACTTAAGTTTGACGTAGTTACAAACTCAGAAAAAGTACCTGGAAGACCAAGCCCGTTCATGGTATATGACTGCATGCTGAGTGCATACAAGATTACCAAGAAGCCTATTCCGTGTGAAGCAGTAGTTAAGATTGACGATACAGCACCTGGAATGATCTGCGGTAACAATGCGGGAGCATGGACAATCGGTTTATATGCATCAGGCTCCAATGATTATGACAAGCTTGCAGCAGCAAAACCAGACTTCCTGGTACCTGACGTATCATATGTACCAGAAATTATTTTCGGACAGATTGAGCCAAGATTAAGAAGAGGCGAAAGACCTGGTCAGGGAATAATTGAGACCATCTAAAAATATACAATACGAAAGCACTTCTGCATTCCTGTAGTACAGGAGTGCTTTTGTAGATTAAAATCTTTTTTATCCGGAGCCGATATTTAGGCGGAGAGGCTTGCCATGAAGCAGAGAATAATAAGGGAGAACGGAAGCTATGAAGAACTTGATAAGTATTTTAAGGATAATGAAATTAAAACACTGTTTCTTGCCTGTGACGGTTCAATGCAGTTTCTTAAAATAAGGGAATACTTTGCAGATATCGAAAACAGACTTGGAATTAAACTTGTAAAGTTTGACAACATACAGCCTAATCCTCTTTATGAGGGTGTTGCAGAAGGCGTCCGGCTGTTTAATTCAAACAACTGTGATATGATAATAGCAGTAGGCGGCGGCAGCGTCATGGATACCGCAAAAGCAATCAAACTGTATGCAAATATGGATCCTTCCATAAACTATCTTGAGCAGGAAATAGTACCTAATGATATTAAGCTGATGGCTGTTCCTACAACTGCGGGAACAGGAAGCGAAGCGACAAGATATGCGGCTATCTATTACAAGGGAGTCAAGCAGTCTGTTACAGACTACAGCTGTATTCCTGAAACTGTAATAGTAGATCCGTCGGTTCTCAGGACGCTTCCTGAATATCAGAAAAAAGCGACTATGCTTGATGCTCTGTGCCACTGCATAGAGTCATACTGGTCGGTCAACTCAAATGAGGAGAGCTACAACTATTCGAGAGAGGGAATTAAGCATATTATCAATAATTTCGATGGATATGTTGCAAATGATGACGAAGCAAACGCAAATATGCTTCATGCAGCAAATCTCGGTGGCAAGGCTATCAATATAACTCAGACAACAGCAGGTCATGCAATGTGCTATAAGCTTACAAGCCTTTACGGTATATCTCACGGCCATGCGGCAGCTCTGTGTGTTTCAAAGTTGTGGCCGTACATGATAGACCATACGGATAAATGCATTGACAGCAGAGGCGAGGCTTATCTCAAGGATATATTCAGTAAAATTGCAGAAGCAATGGGTTGCAGTACTCCTGAGGGAGCAATAGCTTTCTTCGATTGGATACTTAAAAAACTGGAGCTGAATCCACCGGTGCCCAAAGAAGAAGATTTTGATATTTTGAAAACCTCAGTTAATCCGATGAGATTAAAAAACTTCCCGGTACAATTAGACGAAAATACTATAGATGATTTATATCATCAGATTCTTGCACCATGGGAATAACGTGAGACCGGCAGGAGGCACTCTGGCTGTATTCAGGGCAGGGTGCTTTCTGCTTGTAATAAACAAGCAAAGGCGGTAAAAAAAATGGCATTAGTATTAGGCATAGATACAGGCGGCACATATACAGACAGCGTCATAATGGACAGCGATACAGGAAAAATAATAAGCGGGGAAAAAGCTCTGACCACAAAGGACAATCTGCAGGAGGGAATCAGAGCCTCCATAATGAAGCACAGCGACCTGTCGGGTATAAAATCAGTTGTACTTTCGACTACACTTGCCACCAACAAAATAGTAGAGGGCAAGGGAGATCCCACCGGCCTTATATATATGGGAGATTTGGATCCCGAAAACAATCTGTGTCAGGCGGCAGTTAAAATTGACGGCAGACTCGATATAATGGGGAACGAAAAAGAGCCTGTATTAAAGCAGCAGGTTATGGAAGCTGCGGAGATAATGACAAAGGCTCGCGTTAAAGCCATAGCTGTATCAGGCTACGGAGCTACCAGAAATCCTAAACACGAAAAACAGGTAAAAAGCTGGCTTGCCGAAAAAACCGAGCTTCCGGTTGTATGCGGTTATGAGCTGACCTCTGCACTGGGATTTGAACACAGAACTGTTACAGCAATATTAAACGCCAGCCTTATACCTGTAATAAACAGGCTGCTTGATGCGGTTAAAGAAGTAATAGCTGAGTTTGGGATTGATGCCCCTCTGTTCATAGTTAAAGGCAACGGCAGCCTTATGAACGAGAAATTCGCAAGAAACAGACCTATCGAATCAATACTGTCAGGTCCTGCAGCAAGCATCAAAGGCGGAAGCTTTCTAAGCGGAGCAGAAGATGCGATAGTAGTTGATATAGGTGGTACTACGACAGATGTCGCTCTTATCGAAAAAGGCAACGTAAACATCAAAAAAGAAGGAGCAAAAGTGGGAGGTCTCTTTACACGGGTTGCAGCGGCTCAGATATCCACATTCCCGTTTGGAGGCGACAGTCATATCAGAGTTTCCAAAACAGGTGAAATTCTGATAGGACCCGAAAAGGTATACCCTGTATCATATATGTGCGACAGGTACCCATATCTTGAAAATGAACTCAAACATTTTAACAGAAACGGTGAATACAAGGCATATTTCCCACACGAAGCAGAATCATATATTCTGAATGAAAGGTTTGATGAGGCAAAAACGCAGGAGTTGTCAGAAATAGAACTGCAGGTTATAAAAGCACTTGAAAACGGTCCGCACGGCATTGATTACTTGGCAAAACGTGCAGGCGTTGATGGAGAAGTGTTAAACCTTGAACGCATTGTATCTGCAGGATATATACACAGAATCGGATTTACGCCGACAGATTTGCTGCATGTAAAAGGCATCTATAGAGAGTGGAATTCAAAGGCCGCAATCAGGATGGCCGGAATAATTGCTGACAGGCTTGAAATATCTGCTGATGAATTTATCAGACAGACAGAGGCGCTTATGCAGGAAAAAATGGCGATGATATGTTTTCAGAGCTGTCTTGACTTTGAAGGTGTAGATTTGAACCTTGATGCCTGCAGTGAAGGCAGATTCTTTGTAAAGAGTGCAATAGCCCTAAATGGCAGATTGCTTGATATAAATATGGGAATAAAAAGACCGATACTTCTGATAGGTGCACCTGCACCAGCATGGAAGGAAACTGTAGCAGGACTGACAGGCACAGACGTTATAATACCGCCATTTGCATCTGTTGCCAATGCGGTAGGTGCTGCAATATGCAAAATCACCGAAAAAATAGAAATGACAATAATCACAAAGGGCAATGAAATATTACTTATGAGCAGTGAAGGCAGACACGTCTACAGCAGTGAAGAGGAATGTATGTTTTATGCGGTTCATCTGGGGCGAAAAGAGATAGAGCACAGGCTGCAGGCCGCAGGTGTCAGCAGGTGGGAGATAACAGAAGAAATGCACTGTAACAAGGAAAATACGCATAAGACATTGATAATAACCGGAGTTGGTATATAATAGAGGTATACTTTAGACGGGAGATGATAGCATGAAAAAAATACTCAGACTGCAGAGTGCACTTTTGAAGGAAATTGACAAATACGAAAAACTCGTTCCCGAAAGAGATCATTTTATCGACTGGGAGAGAGTCCATATTACAAGCTGCGCCAAGATAGGATACATGATGGCCGAGAAATGCGGAGTTGACCCCATACTTGCCGCTGCCGCCTGTGCGTGTCATGATTATGGCAGAATAATAACAGGCAAACAACCGGGACATGCCGAAGCGGGATATGAGCCTGTGCAGGTATTCCTCAAAGGTACAGGACTCTTTAACGATGATGAAATCAGTCAGATTGCGATAGCAGTCAAAAACCACAGCAAAAAAGCTGAGGTTGGAGGACCGCTTGAGGAGATTGTCAAAGATGCGGATGTGCTTGACTTTTATCAGTACGGATATGATGTGGCGCGCAAAGAGCAGCAGGACAGACTTGAAGCATTGCTGGGACACAAGATAAGCGGACTTAAATTCTCCGAATAGACAATTTATAACTATCTGCTTGAATTGTAACGACAAATGCGTTACAATAACCATAAAAGGAGGTGCTGTATAATGGAAAAAACAGCAACATTAAATTTACGGGTTAATCCGATTGTGAAAGAAAGAGCAGAGAATATATTATCGAGGTTGGGAATTCCTATGTCAACAGCAATAGATATGTATTTAAACCAGATTTCACTTGTAGGGGGAATTCCTTTTCCGGTAACCTTGCCTGCAGCACCGGAGAGTATTAATGCGGATTTGATGTCAGCTCATGAGCTCCAAAATAAACTCCGGAGAGGAATTGATGATGCTGATAAAGGAAATGTAAGACTTGCTTCGGAAGCTTTTGATGAATTCAAAAAGGGCCTTTAAGGAGTATATGCCTGAACGCAATTGCTGCTTAGATACAGATATTGAAGAAATGAAGATGTTAAGGCAACTGGCCGTAGATAACTATCGTGTGTTCTATATTGTAAAGCAGGATAAAGTTCTTGTTACAAATGTGCTTTACGGAGCTTCAGATATTGAAAGCAGGCTTCAAGGATAGATTGTGTTTTGCCAGTAGTACGCTGATACAGGGAATATACAAAGTACCCCAAAATGTAGATAAGGAAAATTGTTGTAACATCAAAAAAGTGTCACATACCAGTACGTTGTGGCATTTTTTTATGATATGACAGTAGCACAATACATGGTTGCTCAGGCATAGCGCACCTCCACATTCTGAATTGGTTTTAGGAATTCTTCCGGGTTAATATATAATCTTTCTAAAATGGGAATCAGGTCGATGTAATCTTCTATTCCCTCGTCGAAGTCTTTGTATTTTACTTCTACTACCAAATAGCCTTTGTCCCATTCTTTGATTTTCTCAAATCGCAGCAGATTATATGGGCCCATGAAACGAATCGTTCGGTTTTGCCACAGGAAAACGATATATCTCCCTTTGTTGGATAAATATGCAGTATTTTGCATTGTCCTGCACCTCCTTGCAAATAGTGAAATGCTTTATTATTTCGTTAACAAACCCGTCTTGTTGATATTTATTATATCCTCCGGTGCTTTTGGTGTCAATCTTGAGCGTGCATCGGCAGCAAAAGTGTCAGGGCTCTTTTTTGTGTGAAATTTGACATGGATTTTACATAAGGTTTCTTTTTCATTTTACATCAGATGTTTATCATAATAACTGTAAGATAAAAAAAGAAAAGCAAAGTAACTGAAAGGAGAGTTTATTATGAAAAAGATCTTAAGCATCATGCTGGTGATTGCACTTGCAGCGGCAGTTTTTACAGGATGCGGAAGTGACAGCAACAGCAGTAACGGAGGTACTGTTTCAACAGATGGTTCAACATCAATGGAAAAGGTGATTGGGGCACTTGGTGAATCATTTATGGAAGCAAACGACGGAGTAACATTCACATATAATCCGACAGGTTCAGGATCAGGTATCACGGCAGTTTCAGAAGGACGTTGTGACATAGGCCTTTCAAGCAGAAGTCTTACTGATGAAGAAAAAGAAGGCGGACTTGAAGAAACAGTTCTTGCACTTGACGGTATAGCAATCGTTGTAAATCCAGACAACCCGGTGACCGACCTTTCACTTGAAGATATAGCAGGGATTTACACAGGTGAGATAACCAACTGGAAAGAGGTTGGCGGCAACGATGCAGAAATCGTGCTTATAGGCCGTGAAGCAGGAAGCGGTACAAGAGATGGATTTGAAAGCATTACAGAGACAGAAGACAAATGCCAATATAATCAGGAGCTTACATCAACAGGTGATGTGATTACAACAGTAGGACAGAACCCTGATGCTATAGGATATGCTTCACTGGCAGCACTTCAGGACAGTGTCAAGGCAGTGTCAGTAGACGGAGTGGAACCGACAGAAGCTACAGTTAAAGATGGCAGCTATACTATACAGCGTCCTTTCGTACTGGTAACAAAATCAGGAACAGAATTGTCAGAGACAGCACAGAAGTTCTTCGACTTCGCTACATCACCTGACGCAGCTGACATAATCGAGCAGGCAGGTGCGGTTGTACCGGAATAAGACATCAGGGCAGGCGGCTTGCATAAGTCGCCTATTTGCCTGTGAGAGGGAATCGATATGAAGAATAAAAAACGTTTGTTTGAAAATATAATACATGGGGTTTTTCTCGTACTTGGACTTATAACAGTAGGATTTGTGCTATTGATATCAGTGTATTTGATAGTGTCGGGGATACCCGCAATCAGCAAGATAGGGATTACTGATTTCCTGCTTGGAAAGACATGGGCTTCCACTGCGTCAGATCCATCATATGGAATATTGCCGTTTATCCTGACAAGCATATACGGAACAGCGGGAGCAATACTTGTAGGAGTTCCGATAGGGTTTCTTACAGCTGTATACCTTGCCAAGCTGGCCCCTTCAAAATTAAAGACTGTTGTAGAATCGGCAGTAAGCCTGCTGGCAGGTATTCCTTCCGTTGTATATGGTCTTGTAGGCATGCTGGTACTTGTACCGGGAATCAGAAAGGTGTTTAACATCCCCGACGGGGCAGGACTCCTGGCAGCGATAATCGTTCTTGCGGTTATGATATTGCCATCGATTATCAAGGTCTCAATGTCAGCACTTGAAGCTGTGCCAAAGGAATATGAGGATGCCTCTTTAGCTCTTGGAGCAACACCTGTAGAAACCTATTTCAAAGTGTCCGTGCCTGCAGCAAGAAGCGGCATAGCGGCAGCAGTGGTACTTGGAGTAGGTAGAGCAATAGGAGAGGCCATGGCGGTAATGATGGTATCAGGAAACGCACCCAATATGCCGGGACTGTTTCAGAGCGTCAGATTCCTTACAACGGCGGTGGCAAGTGAAATGTCATACTCCGCAGGGCTTCAGAGGCAGGCGCTGTTTTCGATAGCACTGGTATTGTTCCTGTTTATAATGCTTATAAATGCGACGCTTAACTATTTTCTCAAAAGAGAGAAGGAGGGCTGATTATGTCAGGCAAAAACATATCCCGAAAAAGAAGAATATATATAGGTACAATGAAAACGCTGATGGGAATAGCTGCCATACTTACAACGGCACTGGTGTTGTTTCTGATTGTATATGTGTTTGTTAAAGGTATTCCCAACATCTCATGGGAGCTTCTTTCAACAGAACCAAGCTATCTTTCAGAGCGAATAGGAATATTGCCGGATATATTGAACACAATATATATTGTACTTGCAACCCTTGTAGTTGTATTGCCTCTTGGTGTAGGCGCGGCTGTTTATCTGACAGAATATGCATCCAACAAAAAACTTGTTTCAGTAATAGAATATGCGGCAGAAACCCTGTCAGGAATACCGTCGATAATATACGGACTTGTGGGTATGCTGTTTTTTTGCCAGTTCCTTGATATGCAGACATCGCTGCTGGCAGGAGCCCTGACCCTGGTTATAATGAATCTGCCTACAGTAATGCGTACAACACAGGAGAGTCTCAAAACAGTCCCCCAAAGCTACAGAGAGGGAGCATTCGGGCTTGGTGCGGGCAAATGGCGTGTAATCCGTACAGTTGTACTGCCAGGCTGCGTTGACGGCGTTGTGACAGGGTGCATACTTTCAGTGGGGAGGATACTTGGAGAATCAGCGGCACTGTTGTTTACAGCAGGGTTTGCACACGCATTAAACGGAATATTTGAAGGACTTGGCAGTGCGGGAGCAACCCTTACAGTTGCACTTTATGTATATGCCAAGGAGCAGGGAGAGTTCGGAGTCGCTTTCGCAATAGCTGCAATACTCATGATACTCACTCTTATCATAAATCTGGCGGCAGATCTTGTCGGCAGGCATTTCAGAAAGAAAAAAAGCGTTTAACTTAATTGGATTTCAGTTACTGATAAAACAAATGCAAGGAGGAACATATGGACACTATCATTACCGTAAAGGATTTGTGTCTCTGGTATGGGAGCCATAAGGCTTTGACAGATATAAATATAGATATTCCGCAAAAGAGCATTACAGCACTTATAGGCCCGTCAGGATGCGGCAAATCAACATTTATAAAAACACTTAACCGAATGAATGATTTGATTCCTGATGTGAAAATTACAGGTGAAATCAGATACAAAGAAAAAAATATTTTCGACCCGTCAATTGATGTAAATGAGCTCAGAAGAGAAATCGGAATGGTATTTCAGAAACCCAATCCGTTTCCGATGAGTGTTTATGACAATATTGCTTACGGTCCGCGTACACATGGCATCAAAAACAAAGCCAAACTTGATGATATTGTTGAGAGATCTTTGAGAGATGCAGCAATATGGGATGAGGTAAAGGACAGACTCAAAAAAAACGCACTCGGGCTTTCGGGAGGCCAGCAGCAGAGACTGTGCATAGCAAGAGCACTTGCAGTGGAGCCGGAAATAATTCTAATGGATGAGCCTACAAGTGCGCTTGACCCTATATCAACTTCAAAAATCGAAGATTTATGCATACAGCTCAAAGAAAAATACACGATTGTAATGGTTACGCATAATATGCAGCAGGCAGTTCGTATTTCAGACAGGACAGCGTTTTTCCTGCTGGGCGAGCTTATTGAATGCGACAGCACGGACAAGCTGTTCTCACAGCCTGAAGATAAGAGAACAGAGGACTATATTACAGGGAGGTTCGGATGATGAGAAACAGATTTGACGAGCAGCTTATGCAGCTGAACAGAGAACTTATCGAAATGGGAGCTTTGTGTGAAGAGGCTATCTCAGTAGCTTCAGAATCACTTCTCAACAATGACAGACAGCTTGCTGCAAGAGTTGCACCCCTTGATTCGGAAATAGACAGAAAAGAACGCACAATAGAATCACTATGTCTTAAACTTCTGCTCCAGCAGCAGCCGGTTGCAAGAGATTTGAGGCAGATATCGGCAGCACTAAAAATGATTACTGACATGGAGCGCATAGGAGATCAGGCAGAAGACATAGCTGAAATCATATGCTCAATTGATGTATACCCTGCAGGCAACAGCAGGCTTCTTCAGGAAATGGCTGATGCAACAATCAGGATGGTAACAGAAAGTGTTGATGCTTTCGTAAAAAATGATATAATTATAGCAAAAAAAGTTATAAAAGACGATGATACTGTAGACAGCTATTTCGATCAGATAAAACAAAAACTCATATCGAGCATAGCAGAAAACCCCTCTGACGGCGAATATGCAATAGACATACTGATTATAGCCAAGTATTTTGAGCGCATAGGTGATCATGCTGTTAACATTGCCGAATGGGTTATTTTCTCTGTTACGGGAGAGCACAAGGAGGAATAAATATGATCTGGTGTATAGAAGATGATGCAAGCATAAGAGATATAGAGATATATGCTCTCAAATCAACAGGCTTTGAGGCAAGAGGGTTTGAGGATTCTGCATCTTTCAGTGAAGCAATCAGGCACGAAATCCCCGACCTTATAGTTCTTGACGTAATGCTTCCGGGGACAGACGGCATACAGCTTTTAAAACAGCTCAAGGCATCACCGAAACTCTGCGACATACCTGTTGTCATGGCTACGGCAAAGGGTGAGGAATACGATAAGATACAGGGACTTGACCTTGGAGCAGACTATTATCTTACCAAACCTTTTGGAGTTATGGAGTTTGTATCATGCATCAGAGCTGTCCTCAGACGGTGCAAACCTAAAGCAGAGTCTCAGCTCCTGAAAGCGGGAAACGTCGTTATGAATATTGATGAGCATACAGTAACAGCAGAAGGAGAGAGAGTAACTCTTACATATAAGGAATTTGAAATTCTGAAGCTGTTTTTATCTCATCAGGGTATGGCATTTACAAGAGATCAGCTGTTTAATGAAATATGGGGCATGGATTATTGCGGAGAAACAAGGACTGTGGATATGCATATAAGGACGCTTCGGCGCAAGCTTGGAGATTCTGGAGATATGATAAAAACAGTCCGTAACGTGGGATACAGACTGGAGGCTTCTTTATGACCAGAAAAATCTTTAAATCAATACTTATCGTTGCAAGCAGTGTGCTCCTGGCAAGCATTGTAATCATCATGGGATGTTTGTATGAGTATTTCAGTAATATTCAAAAACAGCAGCTTGCAGATGAGCTTGACATAGCAGCATCGGCAGTGCAGCTTGACGGCGTGAAATACCTTGAGACAGTAGACTCAAGCCGATATAGAATTACATGGATTGAGGCGGACGGTGAAGTGATATATGATACCAGAACCGGAGCGGATGCCATGCAAAACCATTCAGACCGTAAAGAAGTAAAAGAAGCATTATCAGAAGGTGAAGGAAGCAGCTACAGATACTCAGATACATTCATGGAAAAAACCTCATACTATGCCAGACTTCTTGATGATGGCAGCGTACTTCGTATATCAACTACATATGCGACTGCCGGGCTTCTGGTGCTGGGCATACTGGAGCCTATCATTATAGTTCTGATGGTAGCACTGGTACTTTCAGGAATACTCGCCCGCAGGCTGTCAAAACGTATTGTTGAACCTATGAATGAGCTTGATTTGGATAAACCGTTGGAAAACGATACATATGAGGAACTTTCACCACTGCTTAACCGAATAAATCAGCAGCATAGAGAAATTGACATGCAGATGAAATCTCTTAGACAAAAAACAGATGAGTTTACGCAGATTACCGAAAGCATGAAAGAAGGATTGGTTCTTCTTGATAGTAAAGGGAATGTGCTGAGCATAAACAAAGCCGCACAGAGCATATTGGGTACAGACAGCAGTTCTGTAGGCAGTGATTTTCTGAGTATTGACAGGAGCAGAAACATCAATTCTGCTATTAAAACAGCTTTTGAAGAGGGACATAGCGAGATTTATGCACAGTACGGCAGCAGAGAATATCAGATAGATATAAGCAGGATTGAATCGGATGGCGAAACACTGGGAGCAGTAATTTTGGCATTTGACATTACAGAGCAGCAGAATGCCCAGCGTAATCGCAGAGAATTTACTGCAAATGTGTCACATGAGCTCAAAACACCGCTTCAGGGCATTATAGGCAGTGCTGAGCTTATCGAAAACGGTATGGTTAAACCTGAAGATATGCCAAGATTCATAGAGCATATACGCAAAGAATCCTCCAGACTGGTCACGCTCATAGAAGATATAATAAGGCTTTCACAGCTTGATGAGGGCAGCGAAATGCCTCATGAGAATGTTGATATTTTTGACCTGGCGGGAGAAGTGACAGGCGTACTTGAGAAAGCATGCAGTTCAAAGCGGGTGAATATGAATCTCACAGGTGAGCATGTTTACATAGAGGGAGTAAAAAGGCTGATTTATGAGATAATATATAATCTGTGTGACAATGCAGTCAAATACAACAAAGCAGGGGGCACGGCAGACATCGATATAAGTGCGGATGAAAAAAACGCATACATAACTGTAAGAGATACAGGTATCGGAATACCGCCAGATCAGCAGGAGAGGGTATTCGAAAGGTTTTACCGTGTGGACAAGAGTCATTCCAAAGAATCCGGAGGCACAGGACTTGGACTTTCAATAGTCAAACATGCTGTTTCATATCATAATGGTATAATAAGCATGAAAAGTGAGCCGGGAACAGGTACCGAGATTAAAGTAAGTCTACCGCTTGGCAGATAACATCATACCAAAAGGGTTGTCATATGACAGCTCTTTTTTGATCATATGCTGTTGAAGAATCCCTGCGTTTTTGGTAAGATAGGTGTATGTTTGGAGATGGAGAAATAACGATGAACCAAAAGGAATTAAACGAAATACGCAGGCGGTTTAAGCCTGACAAAGACAGCATATCTCATATATATGGCTGTTATGTCAATGCAGCAAGGGAGATTGTTTCATATATGGACATGTCTGTAGGACTGATGTCCGAAGAAGAAGCTGAGATATATCTTAAGCTCCTCAAAAAATCAATATCCGGGACACTTGGAAAAAACCTTCTTGACATAGAGTTTTCGACATCACAGGTTTCAGGCAGCGAGGAACATGGACTTTTAATGAAGCTTAGAGGAGCAGAAATCCAGGACGAAGCAGTCAGAGATGCTTTTTACAGCAAGATAACAAGTGCAATTGACATGGGTGAGCAAAGCTATGTCATATTGCTTGCACAAGATGCATATGATGTGCCTTTCAAAGGCGGCGACGGGGAAAGCTGGCAGGAAGCTTCCGATGAAGTGTTCAGATATTTCGTATGCGGTATATATCCTGTCAAAGACGCTACAATGGCTCTGAGATATTTTGCAGAAGAAAAACAATTCAGGAGTGCATCCACAGGCCATATTATATCGGCTCCCGAAATCGGATTCATGTTCCCTGCATTTGATGAGCGGAGTGCAAATATATACAATGCATTGTATTATACAAAAGACATTAGTGAAATACACAGCGAATTTATAGATTCTGTATTTAATATCGAAAACAAACCCATGTCGGCAGGAGCCCAGCGTGGAGCATTTGCAGCATCACTGTGTGAATCTCTCGAAACAGACTGCAGCTTTGATGTGGTGCAGGCAGTACATGAACAGATAAGAGAAAAACTTGCAATACACAAGGAAAGCAAAGAACCGGAACTTCCTCAGATGAACATTGACGATGTTGAAGAAATATTGATAAACAGCGGTGTGGACAAAGAAAAAACGCAAGCCTTTCACAGAGAATGTGAAAAACAGTTTGGAGAGGATGCAATGCTGAATCCGGGCAATGTTATCGAAAGCAAAAAATTCGAGATAACAACACCGGAAATAAAGATATCTGTAAATCCCAAGTTCAGCTATATGGTTGAAACAAAGGTAATAGACGGCAGGAAATATATACTCATACCAGCAGGTGAAGGCGTTGAAATAAACGGCCTTGATGTCAACATAGAAGACAAAAGCGAGGAGGCGTGATTATGGCTTTTAAAATCGGCTTGTGCCAGATGGCAGGCTCACTAAAAGAAGATATTGCTGAGAACAAAAAAGAAACATGGGCAAAAGCGGAGCAGATGATAAGAGAGGCAGCCTCAAACGGAGCACAGATAACAGCTTTACCTGAAATGTGGAACTGTCCGTATTCGAATGATTTTTTCAGAGCCTACAGCGAAAGCGCGGATGGGGAAACAGTAAACAGAATGTCAGCACTTGCCAAAGAACTTTCAGTCTATATCATAGGAGGCTCCATTCCTGAGCTTGACAAAAACAAGGTATACAACACATGTTTTGTATTTGACAGAGAAGGCAAAGTGATAGGAAGGCACCGCAAGGCACATCTGTTTGATATAGATGTAAAGGGAGGTATCAGATTTATGGAATCTGACACATTGACTGCAGGTGACAGTGCTACTGTGATAGATACAGAGTATGGCAAAATAGGGATAGCTATATGTTATGATGTCAGATTTCCTGAGCTTTTCAGAAAGATGACACTTGAAGGAGCAAGGATGGTGTTTTTGCCGGCAGCATTCAATCTTACCACAGGTCCTGCACACTGGGAACTTACCATGAGAGCAAGAGCGCTTGACAATCAGATATATTTTGCAGCCATCTCTCCCGCAAGATGCATGGAAGGCGTATATCAGGCATACGGATACAGCTGTGTAGTAAACCCGTGGGCCAAAATCATAGCGGGAGCCGAAACAGATGAAACCATCATATATGCTGATATTGACTTTGACTATGAAGACAGCATCAGAGATCAGCTGCCACTATTGAAGCACAGAAGACCTATGCTTTATTAAATTGCAGTTTTGGGAGAGCAATATGGGCAAAAGATATAAATCAATCAGAGCAATTATGATATCAGTAATTGTGATAGCAGTTGTGGCTGCAGGAAGCCTTGAAGCAGATGCGGCATCATACAGCGGAAAGTACTGGATCAAAGTGAATGAGGAATGCAATGTTGTGACAGTTTACGAGAAATCCAGTTCTAAATGGAAACCTATAAGAGCGATGCTGTGCTCTACAGGCATTAGAAATACAGTCAAAGAGACCCCGAAAGGCACATTTTACACAGGAAGCAAGAAAAGATGGGGCGTGATGTTTTTTAACTCATACGCACAGTATTGTACGACCATATCAGGGGATTACCTTTTTCATTCCGTGCAATACAGCAAATACAAAAAATACAAATCACAATTGACAGAAGAATTTAATAAACTGGGACATCATGCGTCACACGGTTGCGTAAGACTGTCTGTAATGGATGCCAAATGGATATACGACAATTGCAGGACAGGGACTAAAGTCACAATATACAGAAGCAGTAATCCCGGTCCCATGGGCAAACCGAAAGCTATTAAAGTTTCAGAAGCATGCAGTGAATATTGGGACCCTACAGATCCGAATTCAGAGAATCCATATTATCTGCTCAAAAAACCAGTGATAACTGTAAGCAGCAAAAAACAGCTTACGGTTGAGGTTGGCAGTAAATACAATCTTAAAGAGTATGTGAGTGCAAAAGATCCAAACACATATATGAATCTGACAGATCTGATAAAGGTAAACAAAGTCACAAAATACTCAGAAGAAGCAGGCAAGTATATTAAGGCAAAATTTTCAACAGATACAGAAGGTACATACAAGGTGCGATACAAAGTAAAAGACAAATACAGTGGTACAGCATACAAAACAATCGAAATCAAAGTCATAGACAGCAGTAAAGATATCACTGAAGATACAGACGATGCGGATATTGCAATGTGAGGTTTGAGCAAATATATTGTATACTTATCATTTTCACATTGAATTATAGCATGAAATGCACTAAAATTTTTTAGCAAATGGCATTTGCAATACGTATATAAGGAGGCACATAATATGAAAGAATTCAAAATTTCACATCTTGTTAAATCAGAGGATCTCAATCATCATGGTACACTGTTTGCAGGAAGAACCGCAGAGTGGCTTGTAGAAGCAGGATTTGTTACAGCTGCCGCTGAGCATGGCAGACCGCAGGATATCCTGTGTGTCAATGTTCATGGGTTTACATTCACAAGACCTGTTCAGAAAGGTGATATACTTACGATATACGGACGTATAGTAAAGTCGGGAACAACAAGCCTTATGGTGCATGTAAAAGCCTGCTGTGAGATAGAGGGAGGACAGAATGTTGAAGGTTTCATAACCTTTGTATGTGTAGAGCCTGACACCAGAAAAAAAAGAGCACATGGCATAGTGCTTGATGAACCCGAAAATGAAGAGGAACGTATTCTCAGAGAGCGGGCACTTGAAGTAATGTAGTTTATTTCATCTCGCAAAAATATGGTTTTTTCTTTGGTGGTATGATATAATTTAAAATTGGTGTGAAACTGATTCGACACAGAATAAACAGCACTTGAGATATGATTTTTAGGAGGATATATGAACAAATTCGAAGGAAGCAGCAAATATATAGCTGGAGAAGAACTTTTAAATTCAGTAAATGTTGCAATGGCATTGCAAAAACCTTTGCTTATCAAAGGAGAGCCTGGTACAGGCAAAACAATGCTTGCAGAAGCAATAGCAGAGTCACTCGATATGGATTTGATTATCTGGAGCATCAAATCAACAACCAAGGCACAGGATGGTCTTTATCTTTATGATACAGTTCAGAGACTTTACGACAGCCAGTTTGGTGAAGGCAATGTTGCAGATATCAAACAGTATATCAGATTAGGTAAATTAGGTGAGGCTTTCACCTCCGAAAAACAGTGCGTACTGCTGATAGACGAAATAGACAAAGCTGACCTTGAATTTCCAAATGACCTTTTGTGGGAACTTGACAAGATGGAATTCTATATTAATGAAACAAAAGAAACCATCAAAACAAAAACAAGACCAATCGTTATTATTACATCAAACGCAGAGAAAGAACTTCCGGATGCATTTCTTAGAAGATGCATATTCCACTATATTGAATTCCCTGACAGAGAGAAGATGGCAGAGATAGTTCATGCTCATTATGGCGATATAGACAAAAAACTCGTTGAGCAGGCAATGGAAGCATTCTATTCATTAAGAGAAATGAATGAACTCCAAAAAAAGCCTTCAACATCAGAGCTTTTAGACTGGATACAGGCTCTTATGATCAGTGGAGTTGACATCAAAACAATCGTGGATGAAATCCCGTATGTAGGTGTTCTTCTCAAGAAAAACGAAGATATAGAAGTAATGCGTGAAATCAAAGAGAAAGGATATTCATTAAAGAGGTGGTAATGTGTTTCTAGACTTTTTTTACCTGCTGAGGGCAAGAGGTGTCGATGTTACCATCAACGAATGGATGATGCTGATTGAAGCCCTGGATAAAGGACTTGCTCAGGGTTCACTCATGAAGTTTTATCAGCTTTGCAGAAGCGTACTGATTAAATCCGAAACTGAATATGACAAATTTGACATGGTATTTGCAGAGTACTTCAAAGATGTGGCTGCACCGGAGGATTTGCCGGAAGAATTCTGGAAATGGCTCAGTGAGGATGTCAAGGTTAAAGACATCAATGACAAGACAATGCTTGATGATTTCCTCCGTGACTTTGATGAGCTTGTCAGGATGTTTCATGAGCGTATCGAAGAGCAAAAAGAAAGGCATGATGGCGGCAATTACTGGATAGGTACAGGCGGCACATCTACCATGGGCAACAGCGGATATCATGAACAAGGTATCAGGACCGGTGGAGAGAGCAGACACAAAAACGCTGTTCAGATTGCAGGTGACAGACATTTTTCCGATTTCAGAGACGATACTATACTGGATATACGCCAGTTTCAGATGGCATTCAGAAAACTTCGCCAGTATTCTTCAAAAATTGATGCACCCAAGACAGAGCTTGATATAGATGCAACTATTGATGAGACTTCAGACAATGCGGGCAGACTCAAGCTGGTATTTGAAAGACCGAGAAAAAACACAGTCAAGGTGCTGCTCCTTATTGACTCTGACGGTTCAATGCTCATGTACAGCAGACTTTGCAACAAGCTGTTTCAGGCAATACGAAAAGCAAATCATTTCAAAGATCTCAAGGTGTATTACTTCCACAATTGCATATATGATCAGCTTTATACGACTCCTAAATGCAAGAGAAACGAGTGGGTTGATACTGAATGGGTACTTAGGAACTTAGACAGTGACTACAAAGTTATATTTGTAGGAGATGCGTGCATGGCCCCTTCTGAACTGTCACGCAAAGGAGGCAATTCAGTAATAGGTCTTTACAATGATGAGCCTGGTATAATATGGCTCAACAAATTCAAAAGAAGATACAAAAAACAGATCTGGCTCAATCCTGTTCCAAAAGGTGACTGGGAATATGTCTACGGACGCACCACACTGGCACAGATAGCAGAGGTATTCCCTATGTTCCCGCTTACATTGTCAGGACTTGAGCAGGGAATCAAAAAACTCCTTGTAAACAAATAAGGCAAAAGTTCGGAACACCTGTTTACATTGCCGGGGTTATGTGTTATTATATACTTAACATCAGCAAAGGAGGGTGAATTATGGCAAACATCAAAGAACGCGAACAGAGAATTCTTGAATATATGAAGACTCAAATCCGTGTCAAGGGATATCCGCCGACAGTGCGTGAGATTTGTGACAATCTTGAGATTAAATCCACATCCACAGTGCACAAAGACATTGAAAGTCTTGTCAGGCAGGGACTTTTGGTTAAGGATCCTTCAAAACCAAGAGCTGTTATGGTTGTTCCAGATCCCAAAGAGAAGAGCCAATATACTGAGAGGACTGATATAGTTGACATCCCTATAGTGGGCAGAGTCGCTGCAGGTACCCCTATTATTGCAGAGGAGAATATCGAGGATACATTCCCGCTCCCTGCCAGATTCATGGGCAAGGGTACCAATTTCATGCTGACAGTCAAAGGCGACAGTATGATTGAAGCAGGTATATTCGATGGAGACTATATACTGGTTGAGGAAAATCACGATGTCAAAAACGGAGATATGGTTGTTGCTATGATTGATGGCTTTGAGAGTGAAGCTACAGTGAAAACCTTTTACAAGGAGGGAGATCATATCAGACTGCAACCTGAGAATCATACGATGAGTCCTATCATTGTAAACGATGTTACAATATTGGGCAAAGTCAAAGGTGTATTCAGATACTTTTAGGACTATGGCAGACTAACGGGCCTTCTTGTCAGGAGGCTCTTTTTAGTATATAATTAATTATGAAAACAAGGATTGGAGGAATTACAATGAAAGCAATTATGACAGGAAATGAAGCGGTTGCAAGAGGCGCATGGGAAGGCGGACTTGTTTTTGCTTCAGCATATCCTGGCACACCAAGTACAGAGATACTTGAAAACATGCCTCAATACAAAAAAGACATTTATTCAGAATGGGCTCCAAATGAAAAGGTTGCAGTTGAGGCTGCAATAGGAGCATCGGTTGCAGGAGTCAGATCCCTTGCAGCTATGAAGCATGTCGGAGTAAACGTGGCAGCAGACCCTATATTTACATTTGCATACACAGGCGTGACAGGAGGTATGGTAATAGTATCTGCAGATGACCCTGGAATGCACAGTTCACAAAACGAACAGGACAACAGAAATTATGCGGCTGCAGCAAGGCTTCTGATGCTCAATCCGTCAGATAGCCAGGAAGCCAAGGAATTTACAAAACTCGGTCTTGAGCTGTCAGAGAAGTTTGATATACCTGTTTTGCTTCACATGACAACAAGAGTCTGTCACAGCAAGGGCATAGTAGAGCTTGCAGACAGGCATGAGGCAGCATATATACCATATCAGAAGAATATCAAAAAATTCGTTTCTACACCTGCAAATGCCAAGGTAAGGAGAGCTGATTTGGAGGATAGGCTTGCAGCTATGAGTGAATATGCAAATCACTGTGATATCAATAAAGCTGAGTACAACGATACCAGTATCGGTATTGTTACAAGCGGTATTTCATATCAGTATGCAAAAGAGGTTTTCGGAGATGATGCATCATATTTGAAGCTTGGAATGACATTTCCTATGCCTATAGATCTTGTCAGAGAATTTGCATCAAAGGTTGACACCCTGTATGTTATAGAGGAAATGGATCCATATATCGAAAACAATCTCAAGGCAGCAGGCATTGACTGTATCGGCAAGGACAAGGTTCCAAAATTCGGAGAGCTCAATCCGGACATAGTCAGAGAAGCATTCTTCGGCACCAAATCAGAGACTTTGAGCACAGAGATGGCAGCAGTGGTAAGACCGCCTACACTTTGTGCGGGATGCCCTCACAGAGGCTTCTTTTATGCTCTCTCAAAGAAAAAGAATATAATGATAACTGGAGATATAGGGTGTTATACTTTGGGCTCAGCAGCACCGCTGAGTGCAATAGACACTACATTCTGCATGGGAGGCTCAATCAGTACAGGACACGGAGCAGCGCAGGCATACAAAATGGCTCATGCTGATACCAAAGTTGTTGCATGTCTTGGAGATTCGACGTTTTTCCATTCGGGAATTACAAGCCTTATCGATGCTGTTTACAACAAATCAGACAGCGTATCTGTAATTTTAGACAACAGAATCACAGGCATGACAGGTCACCAGCAAAATCCGGGCACAGGATATACACTTATGGGAGACGAAACTACAGAAGTTGATATTCCGGCATTATGCAAAGCTATAGGTGTCAAAGACGATAATATATATATAGTAAATCCTTTGAAGCTTGATGAGGTCAACAAAGCTCTTGATGAAGCGATTGCAAAAACAGAGCCAACAGTTATAATTACAAAATGGCCTTGTGTTCTCAAAAAATTCTCAGCACAGGACAAAGCAGAGTATGATCTTTCTCCAAAGAAATGCGAAGTTGATCAAGACAAATGCAAAAAATGCGGTATGTGTTCAAAGACAGGATGCCCGGCTATTTATACAGGCGAAACAGTAACTATAGATGCTGCAAGCTGTACAGGATGCAGTGTCTGCAGTCAGGTATGTCCGTTTGATGCAATTAAGGAGGTATAGATCATGAGTGATGTTAGAAGTATGATACTTGTAGGTGTAGGCGGCCAGGGAACTATACTTGCCAGCAAGATTTTATCAGAGGGTCTGATGAGTGCGGGTTATGATGTCAAAATGAGTGAAATTCACGGAATGAGCCAGAGAGGCGGAGATGTATCAACACAGGTCAGATTTGGCCAGAAAGTATATTCACCTATAGTAGGCAAAGGGCAGGCGGATGTTGTCGTTGCTTTCGAAAAAATGGAAGCATTGAGATGGCTTGAATATCTTAAACCGACTGGTAAAATGGTCATTAATGATTTTGAAATACCGTCAGTTCCTATTCTTATGGGTGCTGCCAAATACCCTGACGGCATCATAGAGGAGTTGTCATCAAAATGCGATGTGCTTACAGTTAAGGCTGCGGATATAGCAAATAAACTGGGTAATGGTAAGGCAATGAATATTGTTCTTCTTGGTGCACTGGTTAAAGCTATGAATGTAACTGGTATTGACTGGAAAGAGATTATAACCAAAAATGTTAAGAAAGGCTTCGAGGAGCTCAATATTAAAGCTTTTGAAGCAGGGTACAACTTATAAATAAATGTTAAAAGCAGGCTGATGTGTTTGGAAGGCACACCAGTCTGCTTTTTGATTGGAATATATTTTATAATATAAATAGGGTTAGCTGTTTGTTAATAATTTGCTCTCTCTATGTAGTGGGTATGCAAAAGTTTATGTGCTTTTTCACTGCCTGGATTTTCAAGATACTCGTTGTAAAGTTTCTTAATGGCAGGATTATTGTGTGATTTGCGTATAAATGAATGGGAATCCTCAGAATAAAGGGCTTTTGCTCTTTCTAATCTGAAATCAACCCAGTTTCTTACTTCTGAAAGCTGCAGAGGCTGGCCACCGCCATTTACGCATCCACCGGGACATGCCATGATTTCAATGAAATCAAACTTTTCGCCCGCTTTGACTGCATCCATAAGTTTTCTGGCATTGCCAAGTCCATGTGCTACAGCAGCTCTCA
>CAZDQV010000006.1:0-41718 GCA_964507795.1 uncultured Oscillospiraceae bacterium
TCTGGGCAGCAGTGCAAAATATGCCGGTAAAGATGCGTTTTACAATATTAAATAAAAAGTTTTATATTAATTATTGCCTAAAAGAAGCTGGCTGCTATCAGTGCAGTCAGCCCTTTTTAACAAATAGGAAGAGTGTAAAATATAGCATTATACAGCTCTATCAGTTTGTCCTTGTTACCAAAGAGTATCCGAAATACGCTATCTTTGTATTTCCTATTAATCTCTGCCATAATGTTACCTCCATAATTAAATGTACCAGATTAACAATCGATTGTCGGTACATTTGATTATACAAGGCATATTCACATTAGTCAACATCTTTTCTATTAAATGTATTTTTTACGTCTTTTTTTAGTTTTTGTATACAATATCTTAATTTTCGCGTAAAAAAATGCTCCCCCTTACGCCCGGCACACACTAACAAGGGTGTCGCACAGCCTTTGCTGTCAGCACCCTTGCCCTATATATTGCTACCTAGAAAGAATGAATTACTTGATGTTGTATTTAGCCTCTATTTCTGATGTTGTTTTATCAAGGATTTCAAATATCTCATCAACATTCTTCTTTGTAATGTTAATTGGAGGTATAAATGATAATCTGTTGTTGTAATATCCGTTAAGCTGAGCGAGCAGTCCTGCTTCTCTCATAGCATTTACGAGAGCTGCTGTTTCTTCAACTGCCGGTTCTTTTGTATCACGGTCTTTAACATATTCTATTCCGAAATATACACCTATCTGTGAATATGTTCCTACCATCTTGTGTTTTGACATATAGCCATCAAGCACAGTCTTCAGATATTCACCTGTTTCAGTACATTTTTCAAGAAGTCCGTCTTCTTCTATTATTTCAATAACCTTGTTTCCTACTGCACATCCCAGTGAGTTGCCTGCATATGTGCTGCAGATAAATCCAGGGCCTGCTTCTTCAAATATCTCTGCTCTTGCAACAACGGCACTCATAGGAACGCCTGCACCAAGTGCCTTACCTACCAACGTGATATCAGGAACCACATCAGAATGTTCACTTGCAAACATCTTGCCTGTTCTTCCAAGCCCTGTCTGAATTTCATCAAATATAAGGAGGAAGCCGTATTTGTCTGCCAGCTTGCGCAGCTCTACAAGAAATTCTTTTGGAGGTGCAATGTATCCTGCAGAGCTTTGCATAGGCTCAACAATCATTGCAGCAACGTTGTTTACTCCTGAGAACGGATTGCCAAGGCTTGTCTGTGATGATGCCATAAGTTCATCAATAACTTTCACACAATGCATGTCACATGAACCATATTCCTTGTCGTAAGGACATCTGTAGCAGTATGCATATGGAAATCTTTCTATGCAATGGTCTGCCATAGGAACAGGGTTATACCACCTGTGCATACCGCCGGCACCAGTAATACCCATTGTTGCTGTATTCTGTCCATGGTATCCGCCATAGAATGAAATTATATGAGTTTTCTTTGTATAATATCTTGCTGATCTGATAGCCACTTCTACAGCATCTGAGCCGCTAAGTGCAAGTCTTACTCTCTTTTTGTAGTCACCCGGTGTGATTTCAATGAGCTTTTTAACAAGCTTGATTCTTTCAGGTGTCGGGAAGTCAAACCAGTTGTCAAGTTCCATATACTGCTCTTTGAGAGTCTCTGCGATTCTTGGATCTCTGTGACCTATATTCATAGTTGACATTCCTGAAATGCAGTCAATATATTCTTTACCATCCACATCCCAGATTCTGTTGCCTTTGCCCGATTTGATAATAGGCGGATTATCCCATTTTGTAAACAGTACATCGCCAGGATGTTCTTCTTCAAGGAATGACATCAGACCTTCCTTGTTCTTTGCTGTTGTAGTTTCACATTCATTAATCTGTTTGATAAGTTTTTCATAAGCTTTCATTGTACTTTCTCCTTCCTTGTTCATATAATTTATTTTTCAGGCCAGATTTTCACATCATCTTCTAACAGCCATTCATATCTTGTATCATTAACTCTCTTGTCCCATGGATTGCCATCAAGATGTCTTATCATCCAGCAGTACCACATAGGATATCCCGGAGCTGTTGCCTGAGGATGGGTAGGTCCTCCTGGAATGCAAAGTGCACTGTTATCAACAATTTTGTAGGCCTCATCGCCTATAAATGCTGCCCCAAACCCTTCGGGTCTTTCAAAACGATAATAGTACACTTCCGGCTGATCATGTCCATGAGGAATAAAACTTGACCATCTTCCCGGATAGTTGATCACTTCTCCGATTACCATGTTTGAATATGGTGCATTGGATAAATCAAAAACAGTTCTTACTGTCCTTCTGGCCATGTCATTCCATACACCTTCGCCGAAAACATCACTGCTGCAGTCGGAAGGAGCATAAAATCTGCTTTCAAATGTTCTGTCATTGTTTGTCTGCTGTATCAGAAATTCAGCATCTGTAACTGCTGTAATCTTAACCCCAGTACCTTTGCATACATGCAGTACTGTAGGATTTTCGTCAAGAAGTGATGCTCTTGATGCCATCTCGCATCTGCCTTCCCACTCATATTTAATGCTGCCATTCATCAGAAGAAAAGCGCTCTCATTGTCTGCTTCTTTAAATTCAGCTGCCTCTCCTGCTGCAAGCCTATAAACACCGATATCCATAAGCATATCAGATGCTGTACCGTTCATCTGTGTAATGGCATTATATCCATTTGTTAATTCGGGCATTTTAATTAACATGGTGTCACCTCTTTCCTTATTGATATACTAATATATTAGTATATCAATAAGACTTTGTCAACTGTTTCTTAAAAAAACTTTTTCTTTTTTTCACACCCTGTTCCAGAAATCTGCCTATACAACAAAAAAACCGCTTCACACATTGTCGTGTAAAACGGTCGGGTTGTTTTAGCTTATACGAAATATTCCGGATATTGCTTTATGAGTTCGTCGTCTGCCTCTGTCTTGTAATGATCGTGGTGAACATCCATAATCTTGGCGAGTCCATCTTTGTCTCCATTTTCAATACATTCAGCGATTTTTAAGTGGCTCGCATAAGAGTTTTCGAGATTGTCCGGCATCATCATATCAAGAACAAGCACTCTGATGTAGTGAGCCATGAATCCTGATATTGTATCCCAGATAACTTCATGTCCTCCACATTCAAACAAGGCTCTATGGAATTTGTTGTCATACTGGATATATGATTTGTAATCTCTCTTTTTGAGGGAAAATTCCATCATAAGAAGCTTGTCTTCCACAAATTCACTGACCTTTGTTTTTTCTTCACACAGCTTCATAAATATATCTGTTTCAAGAATATGTCTCATATATGTAATCTCTTTTACAAGCTTGAAATCAATTTTGGAGACATATGTGCCTCTCTGCGGATATATATCTATGAATTTCTCTTCTTCAAGCCTTTTTAGTGCTTCTCTTATCGGTGTCCTGCTGACTTTGAATCTTTCGCACAAATCAGCTTCGACTATTTTGGTGCCGGGTTTGAGTTCCATAAACTGAATTTCCTGCTTGATAAGGTCATATACGTTTGTTTTTATTCTTCTACCTGCCATAAAGCCCTCCATCTAATATATTAGTATTTTATTACTTTTTTCTCCATCTGTCAACGCAAAAAACAGAAGAGAAAAACTCTTCTGCCTTTTACGTTTCATTATTTGTAATTCTGCTATACCAGACAAAGAGATAATGCAGGTATATATGTTACAATCAGCAAGACTGCAACAAGTGCAATCATAAGCTTCAGTACATATCCTATCATTTTACCCATTGGTATCTCAGCAACCGCAGCGGCAACAAACAGATTGCAACCATAAGGAGGTGTTACCAGTCCGATTGCAAGGTTAATACATACTATAATACCAAAGTGTACAGGATCTATGCCAAATCCTGTAACTACAGGCAATAGCATAGGTGCCATTATCAATATTGCAGGCACCGCATCCAGAAACATGCCTATTATGAGCAGCACAATATTTACAATCAGCATAAATATAATCTTGCTGTCTGTCAGGCTTGTCAAAAGGTCTAACAGTCTCAAAGGGATCTGCTCCAATGACAGGAATCCTGCGAATGCGGTACATGTTCCGAGCAGGAAGCATGTCATGCCGTTTACCACTGCTGTATCAGCAAGCGCAGCATACAGTTCTTTCGGCTTGATTTCACGATATATGAACAAGCCTACAATTGCACAGTATACACATGCAACTGCAGCTGATTCTGTAGGTGTAAATATACCTGAATAAATACCTCCAAGTATGATTACAGGGGCAAACAGTGCCCACTTGGCTTCCCATACAGCTTTCATTGTAGCCTTGAATCCTCTGCGAGGTTCTCTTGGAACTTTATCTTTTTTGCATATAAGGGTGTTTGCTATAAGAAGGCCGCAGCCCATTGCCACACCCGGAATAATACCGGCCTTAAAAAGGTCACTTATTGATGTCTGTGTGCATACTCCATATATAACAAAGAGCATGCTTGGCGGAATAATAGGTCCCATTGTTCCTGCACATGCTGCAATGGCAGCACTGTATCCTCTGCTGTATCCTTTTTTGACCATTTCGGGTATCATGGTACCTCCCATGGCAGCAACTGTCGCCATTCCGGAGCCGGATAATGCTGCAAAGAACATTGATGCCACAGTAACAACTGCTCCAAGTCCTCCGACTATTGAACCTACAAGGCACATTGCAACATCAACTATTCTTCTGGCAATACCGCCTGTACTCATCAAAGAACCGGCAAGTATGAAAAACGGAATCGCCATTATAGGGAAAGAGTTGATTCCCGAAGTACAATACCCTACAAGTGTAGTTATATCTGTTGTAGTAAACATCAGCGTTACAAGAACTGTTGATCCAAATATGGCAAATCCGATTGGAACTCCCACGGTTACCAGAACAACCAGGGCTATAAAAAGTAATAATACATCCATATCAGGCAACCTCCATTCCGTCTTTCTTAAAAGCATCTATCTGCACCTTTATATCTCCTATGAGGCGTATAAACATAAGCGTACAGGATAAAGGACAAGCGAGATAAACTATCCACAGCGGGAAATGAGTTGCTGATGAATTCTGATGCATAGTAAAGATTATGTCCATCAGATCTATACCGAATTTAATCAATAGTACCAGAATAGCCATTGTCAAAACGTCTGCTATGATATTGACAATGGCAAGCTTTTTCCCTGCGAGCCTGCTTACCAATGCTTCTATTTTAATATGCTTGCTGTATTTTTGAGTAACACTTATTCCAAGCCATGATTCCCATACAAACATAAACCTTGCAATTTCTTCAGTCCATGCTGGTGAAGAGTTAAAAACATAACGCATAAGAACTTGATAAAAGATAAGTAATGTCGTAACTCCTACCAAGCCTACTATCACATATTCTTCCAAATGGTTATAAAAGTCTTTAAGCTTAACTAATTTCTTCATTGTACCATCCTTTTTCTCAAAACATATGCTCCAGCACACAGGCGTCAAACAAGGTTGACCCCTGTGCGCAGTTGCACATAAAGGTTTTTTATCTTTATACTATTTTCTGAATGATTCCACCTTGTCCATTATTTCATCACCGAGTTTTTCTCTGTATGTATCATAAACAGGCTGAACTGCTTTTTTGAACGCTTCAATATCCTTTACTTCGTTTACTTCAACGCCGTCTTCTGCCATTGCCTCAATAGCATCTTCTTCAGCAGCTTTAGCTCTTTCTCTATCTCCATCCTGCAGATAAAGAGTTGCGCCTTCCTTAACTATTGTTGCTATATCATCAGGCAGGCTTTCCATAAATGTCTTGCTTGTGTAAACAATACAATTGGACATATGGTGATTTGTCAGTGACCAGTATTTGATAGCTTCATGCCATCCGTTTGAGTATGTTGATAATGCAGGTACATCCATGCCGTCAACAGTTCCCTGCTGCAGCCCTGAGTAAATATCTCCCCAGCTCATAGGTGTAGGGTTTGCTCCCAGGCAGTCAAGTGTTTGTTTGTACATGTCAGCATCTGTAATTCTTATCTTCAGGCCTTTCATATCTTCAACTGTATTTACAGGTCTTTTGTTGTTTGAAATTGTTTTGCTTCCGTCCCACATGAATGCAAGTCCGTAATATCCTGATTCTTCAAGGAATGATTTATACAGTTCTCCAAGCTCTCCTGTCACTGCTTCATTCATAGTTTCCCATGAACTGAACAGGAATGGAAGATCAAGTATGCAGAACTTGTCATCAACACATGCAAATACGCTTGTTCCGGCTTCTGCCATCTGAACTTCGTTGGTTGCAACCATCTGCATTACTTCCTGGTCTCCACCAAGAATACCGTTGGCATAGATTTCAACTTTCGCCCTGCCTTCAGTCTGTTCTTCTACATATGATTTAAATTCATTAAATGCTTCCTGATGCACATTGCTCTCTGAGTCCGGATGACTTATTTTAATTACAAGCGGATTTTCTGCAGTATACTCAGCACTGCTTGTCTTGTCTGATCCGCAAGATGCAAAGCAAAGCATCATAGCCAGTATCAACGATACTGATAAAACAACTGTAATAATTTTTTTCATTTTTTCCTCCTTAATAAGTTGTCATTGTAAAACATAGTATTATAACGTTTTCATCTTAAATCCTACAAGAAAAAAAGCATCTTAGCTATATACTTATGTATAAATATAAATATATATATAAGTATATTTCTCACTTACCCATATATCCTTCAGTATATATTTTGATATGCTACCTCATCAACTGCCCGCCATTGACATCAATTGTCGCCCCTGTTATATATGAGGCATCATCTGATGCCAGAAATACAGCTGCTTTTGCAACTTCTTCCGACGTTGCAGCCCTACCTATCGGGATTCCGTCTGTCGTAATTCCCTCTGCGGCAGACATAGGAGTATCAGCCACTCCCGGCGAGACTGCATTGGATGTGATTCCGTATTCTGCACCATATAGAGCAAAGCATTTCATCAGAGTTTCAAGTCCTCCTTTTGATGCACAATAGTGTGCTCCCGAAAACATACCCCCACGTTGACCTGCTATGGATGTCAGATTGACTATCCTACCGTATCCCTGTTCTTTCATAACAGCAAACACTTCTTTCATCAAAAAGAACGGCGCTTTGAGGTTCACATCCATCATCATATCCCATTCTGTTTCGTCAATCTCATCCCATGTCTTAGTGTTGGATATTCCGGCACAATTAATAAGCGCATCGATTCTGCCAAATTCCTTCTTCACCTCCCTTACCATGTTTCGCAGCTGCTCCATATCGCCAAGTTCACAGCGGTATTTGTACACATGCCCACACATACTGGCAGTATCTATTAAGACCTTTTCAGCTCTTTTTTCATTTCTGTATGTAAAAATCACTGCACCACCTCCGGCAGCTGCTTCCTTAACCACAGCCTCTCCTATTCCGGAGCTTCCACCGGTAACAAGAACAACTCTGCTCATTAATGTTCCTCCTCTGCTGTCCAGTCTTAATTGTAATATATTATTATATTAATATATTACAATACAAGTGTATACCCTATCGTCTGAATCGTCAATATTTTTTTCACTTTTATTAGTTTTTACTTAAGAAAACTTCAGATAGTGCATAATAAAAATGAGCCTTCCGGCTCATTTTGTTGCTTCCTTATTTCAGTCGCTTTGTAGGCCTTGTTCCCTTAGCAACCTCCTGTTTTCTCTTTTTCATTGCTTCAGCAAGCTCGCTATCCATAGCCTCTGCTCTTTCTTTTTTGACAGCGTCGAGTTTTGACTGTGCCTCGTTGCCTTTTTGAATGAGTTTTTCGACAGGGGTCTTTTCGTATTCCCTGTCAAGAGCCTTTGACTCTGCAATGCCTGAAGCAGTGCTTTCTCTTTCGGCATCTTTGGCAAGAGCCTCTGCTTCCTCTTCAAGCTGTTTTCTGATGATGGCCATCTTTTTGCGGTATTTATTGGCTCCGGCCTCATCACCTGCTGATGAATATATGGCATAAAGTTCTTCCATAGTTTCGAGATGGCTGCCGTTTTTTTTGAGAACCTGCTTGAATCTCTCTATAGCTTCCTCTGTCCTGCCGCATCTTTCGTATGCAACTCCGAGATAATAATGAAGCGGCCACCATTTGCTGTAATCATCATCAAGGAAAACTTCAAGTTTTTTGATTCCATCCTCAAATCTGCCTGCCATGACATCATTGCAGCCTTCTTCTATATATACAGGTTTTGCAATCTGCTCTATTCTCTTGCGTATTTCTTTTTTGTCTTTGTTGTTTTTGCTGAATCTGAGGAAATCATTCCATACAAGTCTTGCCTTGACATATTGTCCCATATTGAGATATGCATATCCAAGATAATAGTATGACTGTGCATGTCTTGGATGTATTGCCACCATGAATTCAAAAAAGTCAAGGGATTCGGCTTTCATTCTGCCTACATATTCTCTGTTTTTGCTGCTTGTGTACATCGCTCTGCATACTCTCGCATATGAGTACATCGCATGCAGATAATCAGGCTGCATGCAAAGAGATGCTCTGAAATGTATGCATGCGTTGTCATAATCTTCGAGTTCTGCCGCATCTCTTCCTTCTTTGAGCAGACCCTCGCAGATTTTCTTGCCATAGAGCCTGTCCATGCAGTCAACATAGCTTTGTGTATACTTGAAATGAGGGTCACATCCTATTACCCATGCCATATTCTCAGCGATATGTAGCATTGAAAGGCCTTCTCCTCCATTGAACTCTTTGATGTCCTGTTTTCTCAAAGGAATCGGAACGCCTCTCATGATATCAGCTGCTTTGAATGTAGCAAGAAACTCCTCTGAGAATTCGGCAAACACGAATTTGTTAAGATATTTTTTGAAATATCTGCCAATCCTGTCCTCTCTGATTTTAAGATCCAGCTCTTCAATAGGAATTTTGGCTGTCTGCTTGACTCCTATTCTTGCTGCAAATGATTTTTCCTGTCTTAAATCCTTATATTCTCTTGCCATTTTTTCTCCTGAGGGAATTCCCATCCTTTTTTCATAAATTTTTTGACTGCATCTTCGTTGAGCCGCAGTCTAATGTCCTGCTCCAAATACCTTATGGCTTCTTCGCGATTAACTTCCGAATGCATGCATTTCCACATGGCATACCCGTAAAGTATCCTGTAGAGATCCTCTTTTGAATGACTCCTGTGCTGATAACCTTTGATATAGTAGTAATCCGATAATTCCGTATAAAAATCAAACGGGGTCATCGCTGAGCTTGTTATAAGGTAATTGAGCGTAAACTCAAAACCTCCTTTATTGTAAAACAGGTCAAGTACATTTTCAAGCTGTTTTACTCTTACAACATCTCTGGACGTCATAAATGTATTTGATATTACTTCATATGGAGCTTTGCTTCTGTATATATAGTTATAGAACTCCTCGTGATATCTGATTGCTGTTCCTTTGAGCATTTTCAAAAATCCCACCTGTATGCAGTCCGCGCCCACAGGATATATATTATTAAATGATGTGCGTAGAGAATCCATATCCTCAAAAGGAAGTCCCGTAATCAGATCCACATGAACATGTGCTGCACCAAGCCTCGAAAGCTTTCTTATGTTTGAAAGGCACTTTTTTATTTCGCTTTTTCTGTTTACAGCTTTGAGCGTGAGCGGATTTGTAGTCTGTATGCCTATCTCAAACTGAAACAAATCAGACCTGGCGCTGTCTACAAGTTGTATCAGCCGGTCGTCTATGAGATCACCGCAAAGTTCAAAATGAAAATTGGTCACACCATTATCCATAAGCGACAGGTACTCAAGTATCTCGATGCACCTGTTTCGATCCCAGTTAAATGTCCTGTCAATAAACTTCACCTGCTTCACACGTTTATGTATGAAATATGACAATTCATCCTTCACTCTTGAAACAGGCAATGCCCTTACTGTCTTGTCTATGGATGAAATACAATAGCTGCAGTTATATGGACAGCCTCTTGAAGATTCATAATAAATGATTTTGTCATCCTCGACAGGGAGTACATCATATGGAAACGGCAGGCTGCTGAATCTGACAGGCGGCATAGGTTCATTTACTATGATTTCATTGTCCGCTCTGTAGGCAAGCCCTCTGATGTCAGGAAATCTCGGCTGCCCTTTCGTCAGAGCCCTGCAAAACATGCTGAAAGCATATTCACCTTCACCAAAGATAACAGCATCGACCGCAGGGTTTGCCAGAAGGAACTCCCGCATATCATAGCTTACTTCAGGTCCTCCGCATACAATCCGTATTTCGGGTTTTGCTTTTTTGAGGTTTTCACACAGATATTTAATTTTCTCTATATTCCATATGTAGCATGAAAAGCATACTACATCGTATTCATTTCTGACAAGCTCAGTATAAATATAGTCATCATCATTATTGATGGTAAACTCTTTAATCTCAAGGCCCGGACAATTGGGAAGTCCTGCAGCATAAAGATATTTGAGTGCCAGATTGGAATGAACATATTTGGAATTAAGCGTCGTAAGTAATATCTTCATAACTTTACTCTACAGCAGTCTGAATCTTTCATCCTTTAACATACCGGTGTTTTTCATTGCGTTTTCTATTTGCGCCAAAAATCTGTCTCTGTCCTGCGGCAGATCGCCTTTGAGTGACAGATAATTGGATGCATGATTGCTCCTGAATATACATGTCTTTTCAGGGTTTGCGTGTTCAAGCATCAGATGTGTTTCGGCAAGCACTTCCTCTGGCGTAAGCAGTTTGAGTCTGCCGCTTTGTATATCATCATACATGGGAGCCTGAGGATCAACAAGGAGCGTCAGAAGGCTTACATAAGAAGCATTCATTTCTGTAATCATAGTGCCTGTCTGTATGGCATGATCCTCCCAGCCGTCTTTGCCTGCAAGTCCGTTTATAAAGGTGACTGATGCCTTGATGCCTACTTTCTCTATCATTTTCACCGCATCAATAAGCTGCTTGCGTGTCTCGCCCTTGTGGCACATTTCAAGCACTTTGTCACTTCCGGATTCGGCACCTATATATACCATTGTAAGGCCATGCTCTCTGAGTTGTTTCAATTCATCTTCTGTTTTTCTCAAGATATCAGATGCCCTGCCGTATATGGTAACTCTCTCACATTCAGGGAATGTTTCTTCTATATATGTCAGTATCGGCATCAGTTTGTCTGTTTTGAGACACAGAGCATTTGCGTCTGCCAGGAAAATTCTCGGCACGCTCCTGTATCTTTTTCTTGCCCATGCAAAATCTGCAAGAATATCCTCTGTCGGTCTTGTCTGAAACCGTTTTTCTTTGAACATTTTGCAAAATGTGCATTTGTTGTGAGTACAACCTATCGTAGCCTGTACTATCAGGCTGTATGCTTCACTTGGCGGTCTGTAAACATCTCCAACGTATTTTATCATTTGATTACATCCTTTCTGGACACTGGATTCCCAGCAGTCCAAGACCATTCTTTATTGTATTCTTTGCTGCCTGCACAAGTGCAAGTTTTGCTGCCTGCTCATTAATATCATCCACTATAATATGCTCATCATGATAGAATCTGTTGAAACTCTGTGCAATGTCAACTATATGCCTTGTTACAACAGACGGCTCATATTTTGTTGCAGCTTCAACAACAACTGCAGGGAATGCCTCCAGAAGTTTTACAAGTTCATATGCTGCGTCACTTCTGATAAATGATATATCTATGTCGGCCGACTCTACTTTTGCAAGCGCCTTTTCATCTGCTCTTCTCATAAGACTTGCAGCTCTTGCATACGTATATTGCACATAAGGTCCTGTTTCACCATTGAAATCAAGTACTTTGTCCCATGAGAACACATAGTCTTTGATTCTGTTGTTTGACAGTTCCTGGAATATAACGGCGCCTATTCCAACCTGACGGGCAGTTTCCTCTATATTCTCTGTTGCAACGCCTTTTTCTCTGATTATTTCTCTTGTTTCATCAACGGCTCTGTTC
This sequence comes from uncultured Oscillospiraceae bacterium, assembly GCA_964507795.1. Classification (GTDB taxonomy): domain Bacteria; phylum Bacillota; class Clostridia; order Peptostreptococcales; family Anaerovoracaceae; genus UMGS973. Next base: position 11,932 of record CAZDQV010000006.1, read on the forward strand.
AGAACATCTTCAAGGAATACAACTCTGCCATGTCTTGTTGACATGGTGCCCTCTTCAAGAGATACAAGTCCGAAAGGAATATGAACGCAATCATTTGCCCATTCATATCCCATCAGCTCAAGAATCTTGATCCACTGCTGGAAGTGAAGGTTTTGCTGCGATGCAACTATATAAAGGTTTTTGTAAAAATCATAAGTTTCTTTTCTGTATACTGCCGCTGCGATATCTCTTGTGATATATAATGTGGAACCGTCTGACTTGGTAATCAGTGCAGGTGACATGCCATATTCTTCAAGGTTTACAATCTGAGCCCCCTGAGACTCTTCGAGCAGACCTTTTGTTTTGAGTTCCTCAACGAATCTCGGCATCTTGTCTGAATAAAAGCTCTCTCCGTTGTAAGAATCAAATTCAATTCCAAGCATCTTGTATACTCTTGTAAATTCTTTGAGGGATTCATCTCTGAACCACTGCCAGAGTTCTACCTCCTCAGGCTCGCCTTTTTCAAGCCTTGCAAAGATTTCTCTCGCTTCATCGTCAAGTTCAGGGTGTGTCTCAACTTCAACATGGAATTTGGTGTAATATCCAAGAAGTGTTTTGATAGGTTCGTCTATGACATCCTGTTTGTTGCCCCAGTGCCTGTAGGCACATATCATCTTGCCAAACTGAGTGCCGTAATCTCCAAGATGATTGATTCTGAAAGCATCATACCCCAGGAAACTGTATATCTTGTATATGGAATTACCTATAACAGTACTCCTGATATGGCCTATATGAAACGGTTTTGCAATATTGGGAGATGAATATTCAACTATTACCTTCCTGCCGCCTCCAACATCAGAGGAACCGAATGCATCACCTTTTGCGAGTACTTCTTTTACTACATCTTCTATAAATGCATCTCTTGATATGAACATATTGACATATGCATTGACACTCTCAACCTTTTCAAACATATCATCTGATGCAATCTGCTCTGCTATTGATTTTGCAATCAGAGGCGGTGCTTTTCTGAGCACTTTTGCAAGTTTGAAGCATGGAAATGCATAATCTCCCATTTTGCTGTCCGCAGGAACCTCTACCATTTCTCTGATTTCAGATATTTCAAGACCCTCCACATGCGGTGCGATTGTTTCAGCTATAAGCTGCCTGTAATCTTTCATATATCATTACCTCTCTATTTCAACTGTACTATTGTAACTCCGTCTCCGCCTTCATTGTAGGCACCCTTGCGGAATGTTTTAACATGTTTGTGACGCTTCATCATCTGCTGGAGCCCTGTTCGCAGTATACCCTCACCTCTGCCGTGGATTACTGTGACTTCCCTGAGTCCTGCCATAAACGCATCATCAAGATATTTATCCACATTCATGACAGCATCATCAAGACTCTGGCCTCTGACATTTACTGTCGGACTCATATTCATTGCCTTGCTCTGATACAGACTGCTGTAGTTTCTCTGCTTTGGCGCAGGCTTTGGCTTTTTGACATCGTCTATAAGCATTATGTCTTTGATATTGACAGTGGCTTTTAATATGCCCATCTGCACTGTCATATTGCCTTTTTCATCAGGCAGTGACATAATCTCTCCGTTCTGATCAAGAGAAAGAACTTTGACTCTGTTCCCTGTTTTGAGTTCAGATGCTTTTACAGGTTTGTTGTTTACCTGTTTTACTGTTTTTTCACGATATTTGCCTTCAAGGCCTCTCAGTTTTTGTCTGCTATCGTCAAAAGATTTGTTTCGCTCTGCGATACTGTCTATTCTGTTTAATTCTCTGAGCTGTTTCTGAACTTCTCTGGTAGTTTCTTTTGCTTCTCTTACTATATCTCTTGCTTCTTCTCTTGCTTTTGCGAGTATTTCGGATTTTTTCTGTTTAAGCTCCCTTGCCTGCTGTTCAATCTCCTGTTTTTGTTTTTTCATCGCTATATTGAGAGCTATAGCATGATCGCGTTCTTCTTCTGCTTTTTTGCGGTCATCTTCGAGTGCTGATATCACATCCTCAAACTCTATATCCCTGCCTTCAAGAAGCTCTTTTGCCTTATCTATTATGTCCTCTTCAAGTCCGAGCTTGCGGGAAATTTCAAAAGCGTTTGATTTGCCCGGTATTCCTATTGTAAGTCTGTATGTAGGGCTCAATGTCTCAACATCAAATTCCATCGAGGCATTTTGGACGCCTTTTGTTGATATTGCGTATTTTTTGAGCTCTGTGTAATGAGTTGTTGCAAATATTGATGCCCCGTTTGCACGAAGCCTTTCGAGAACGGCTATGGCAAGTGCAGCTCCTTCTGTAGGGTCTGTGCCCGCTCCAAGTTCATCAAGAAGCACAAGACACCCATGCCCGGCTCTACCTATAATATCAACTATATTGTTCATATGCGATGAAAAAGTCGAAAGGCTCTGTTCAATGCTCTGCTCATCGCCTATATCTGCAAATATATCCTCAAAAACAGGGATTACACTCTCTGATGATGCGGGAATGTGAAGTCCTGAAGCTGCCATCATTGAAAGCAAACCCGCTGTCTTGAGTGTGACAGTTTTGCCACCTGTATTTGGCCCCGTTATAATCAGGGTGCTGTAATCTCTCCCCAGCGAAACATTTATGGGCACTGCCTTTTTTTGATCAAGCAACGGATGCCTTGCCTCTTTCAGTTCAAGTAATCCATCCGTACCTATGTGTGGCTCTTCCCCTTTGTATGAAAGAGAGAGTTTGCCCTTTGCAAATATATAGTCAAGCTCCAAAAGCAGTTTTTGGTTGTTGTAAAGCCCATGATAGTTCTCGGCCACTCTGCCTGAAAGCTCTGAAAGAATCCTGTCTATTTCTTTTTTTTCGTCAAGAAAAAGCTGTTTGAGCTCATTGTTCATATTGACGATAACCTGCGGCTCTATAAACAGGGTTGCACCTGTTGATGACTGATCATGAACTATCCCCGGGAATCTGGAACGATGCTCCTGTTTTACAGGTATTACATATCTGCCGTCTCTCATTGTAACGATAGAATCCTGCAGCAGTGTTTTGTTCTCGGCAGAACTGAGCATATGATTTATCTTTGCTCTGACAGCTTCGTTTTGTCTTACAATGCTTCGTCTGATGCTGCGAAGCTCAGGTGAAGCATTGTCTGCCATCTCGTCCTCTGAGAGTATGCATCTTGAGATTTCATTTTCGAGGTCTCTGTTTACAGAAACAACTTCTCTGATTGCATCAAGTGCCGGTATTTCACCCGTATCTTTTTCGAGAAATGCACTCATAGTTCTTGCCGTACGCATGTTATATGCAACCTGAAGCAGTTGCTGCATTGTAAGTGCTCCACCTTTTCTTGCTCTCATGAGAGCAGGAGCTATATCATAAAATGCACTCATAGGCGGATTGCCTTTGGCTATAATAACTTTTACTGCTTCAGTCGTCTGCTGCAGCAAATGTCTTATCTCATATATATCAGTAAGAGGTCTGAGCTCTGATATAACCTGCCTTGTCATATCAGAAGCCGCTCTTGTCCTGAGCATTTCAATTATTTTGTTGTATTCAAGAATTTTAATGCTTTTGTCATTCATAGAGCTTTTCAAACCTCTTGCCTTTATTTGTCGTTCCTGTCAATTTTGCTTTTGAGCTGTACGTTTTCCATCTGAAGGTCAAAGAAGCTGCTTTCAAGGTCTTTGTATTTTCTCTGCAACTCTCTGAGTTCTGAGTCATCTGATGCTTTGCGACGCAGCTCTTCTATTTCATTGCGGTATTGTATTACGTTTTTTTTGGCATCATCCCACAAGTCAACGTATTTCTGAGCATCAGCTTCAAGCTGTGTATTCTGCGTGCGAAGCCGCTCAAGCTCTTCTTTTGCAACAAACACCTCATCAGCTATATTGACAGCGGCAAGCACAGCCAGAGATGTGGCAGAGCCCAGATTTGAGTTCCTGCCTATAAACTGCATGCGTTCATCAACATACTGTGCCACCTTGATGATTTCATCCTGGCTTCTCTCGCCTACGATAGTATATTCCTGTCCATATATTCTGATTTTAACCTTATTGTTTTCCATATTACTACTCCCCGTTTATATTTCACGAAGAACTGCTCCCAGATTTTCTTCAAGAGCTTTAAGAATATTGTTGTGAACAGGAGCCACATCATCATCTGTAAGCGTTCTGTTTACATCCTGATATGTTAGTGCAAATGCAACACTCTTCTTGCCTTCTGCAACCTGTTTACCTCTATATATGTCAAACAATTTGACATTTTTGAGTATTTCTGAAGCCGCCGCCTTTATAACTTTTTCGATGGTTCCCACTTCCATGTCCTCATCTACAAGCAATGCAATATCTCTTGATGTCGAAGGATATTTAGGCAGCTGTGTGTAAGCTTTGTCAGTGTCTGAAATCTCACATACAGTATCAAACAGCAACTCACATATACAGCATCTTGTCTTTATCTGATATTTTGCTGTAACTTCCGGATGAACTTCTCCCATGATACCAAGTTCAACCTCTTCATAATCACTCATTGCAACAGGATCATTATTGTTGATTATGTCCATAAGCTTGTTGTATTCTTCTGTACCTTCAACCTCTCCTGTAAGAATGAGTTTTTTGAGATCATCAACCTCCGGCATTGCTTTTTTGGGAACTCTTGCTATTATTCTCGCGCATCTGCCCGGGTGATATACTCCATATTCAGATTCGGCAACAAATTCAACATCTCTAATGCCCATCACGGAAAGAAGTTCAACTATCATACCTTTGAGTGTATAAAAATCAGCATCTTCACCATACATGCCCACACACATCGAGTAGCTTTCTTCAGGAAGAGCTTTTTCATTAAACAGGTCCGCCATAAATGTATTGCCTATCTCGAAGGCCTTTACAGATTCTATGTTTCTTGTGTAATTCCTTGATAAAACCTCCAGCATGTTAGGTGTAAGAATTGTTCTCATCACTGAGTTTTCCTCTCCCAGAGGGTTTATGATTTTAACAAAGCATCTTTCCCATGAATCTTCGTCGATTCTGCAATTGTCAACACCTTTAGGGCTTACAAATGAATATGTCTGAATCTCTGTTGCACCCATTGCAACCATAGTATCTCTTGCAAGATCTCTCAGAGCTCTGTCATCAGGCTTTACTGCTTCGCTGTTTCCTCTCGGAATTGTTACCGGCAGCTTGTCAAAGCCATATATTCTGCCTACCTCTTCAATGATATCTTCTTCGATATGGATATCCTGTCTTACTGTAGGAGCGCTAACATACATATCATCGCCTTCTCCTGTAACTGTCATTTCCAGGCTTTCGAGAGCATTCACCATAAATTCTCTTGTAAGCTCAACACCCAAAACCTTGTTTATTCTTGAAACTCTTGCATGAACAGGCTCAGCTTTGATTTCCTTCGGATAAACGTCAACGCTACCGGCAACAGGCGTACCTGCTCCTGTAAGCTCTATGAGTTTTACTACTCTGTCTGCAGCATCTTCGCAAAGGTTCGGATCAATGCCTTTTTCGAATCTTGATGATGCTTCTGTACGAAGCCCCAGTTTTTTGGATGTAGCTCTGACGCTGTCACCTGCAAAATTGGCTGATTCTACTACGATTGTTGTCGTATTGTCTTTGATATCTGAATCAAGACCGCCCATGACACCTGCTATTGCTGCCGGTTTTTCGGCATCGCATATCATAAGCATACCTTCCGAAAGGGTTCTTTCTGTCTCATCAAGAGTAGTGAATTTATCCCCGTCATTTGCTGTCCGGATTACAACCTTACCACCGGCAAGCGTATTAATGTCAAACGCATGTATCGGCTGACCGTATTCAAGCATTACAAAGTTTGTAATATCAACGATATTGTTGATAGGTCTCATGCCTGCTCTGATGAGGCGTTTTTGTATCCACCACGGTGACTGTTTTATCACTACATCTTTGACTATTCTTGCTGTATATCTTCTGCAAAGGTCTGATTTGATATCAACTGCGATATAATCTGCCGCACTGCCTTCTTCGTGTTCACAAACAGTTTCGGGATATTCAAGCTTTGTACCGAATACCGCCGCTGCCTCCCTTGCCATTCCTATCATAGAAAGACAGTCAGGTCTGTTCGGAGTTATTTCAAAATCAACTACAGTGTCTTCAAGTCCCAAAGCCTCTGTAAGATCAGCACCGATTTCGAATTCATCATTTAGAAGCCATATGCCATCCTTGGAGATGTATGGTGCCACTTTGTCGTCAAGGCCAAGCTCCTGCGGTCCGCAAAGCATGCCAAAAGATTCAACACCTCTGAGTTTGCCTTTAGTTATCTTGACTCCATCTTCTGTCTTTGGCTGTCCGTGCAAAGGTCCCGGTATCCTGCTGTTGTGAAGTGCAACCGGAACTACAGCTCCCTCGTATACATTGGTAGCCCCTGTAACTATCTGTACCGGCTCATCTTTGCCTACATCAAGCTGACATACCACCAGCTTGTCCGCATCGGGATGTTTTTCTATTTTTTGAATCCTGCCGACAACAACGTTTGAGATGCCGCCGCCAACGTGCTCACATGTCTCAAGGTTAGAGCCGGACATAATCATATCATCACAGAATTTTTCATCTGAAACATTAACTTCTGTATAATCTTTTAACCATTCTAATGATACTAACATCTTTACCTTACCTCCTATTTGAACTGACTGATGAATCTCATATCGTTTTCGTAAAGAAGTCTGATATCATCAATTCCATATTTAAGCATAGCTATTCTTTCAACGCCCATACCAAATGCAAAACCCGTATATTTTTCGGTATCAACATTGCCTACTCTGAGTACGTTGGGATGTACCATACCGCAGCCTAATATTTCAATCCAGCCGCTGCCTTTGCATACTCTGCATCCTTTGCCTCCGCATTTGAAGCATGATACGTCCATTTCTGCACTCGGCTCTGTGAACGGGAAGTGGTGAGGTCTGAATTTTGTTTTAACCGATGATCCGAACATCTGCTTTGCAAAGCTGTCCAAAACGCCTTTGAGGTCTGCCATTGTAATGCCTTCATCCACAAGCAGCCCTTCAACCTGATGGAACATAGGTGAGTGAGTGGCATCAGGAGTGTCACATCTGAAACACCTGCCCGGTGATATGACTTTGATAGGAGGTTCCTGTGCCATCAGAGTTCTTGCCTGCACCGGTGATGTCTGAGTCCTGAGAAGTGTCTCATCTGTGATATAGAAAGTATCTGACATGTCTCTTGAAGGATGGTTCGGTTCAGCATTGAGTGCATCGAAGTTGAAGAACACTGTCTCTACTTCCGGGCCTTCCGCTATTGAAAATCCCATAGACATAAACACTCTTGAAATCTCTTCTATTGTGATTGTTATAGGGTGCTTTGAACCAAGCGTTATCGGTTTGCCTGGCTCTGTAACGTCTATTTTTTCTGCTGCAAATTTTGCAGCCTGTGCTTTTGCTTTCATCTCATCAAGTTTTGATTTAAGCATGCCCTCGATTGTCGCTCTTGTTTCATTTGCAGCCTGTCCGAAGGATTTTCTTTCTTCGGGAGCCATGTCCTTCATCGAACGAAGGATTTCAGTCATCTTGCCTTTTTTGCCCAGAAGACTGACTCTGATTTCTTCTGTTTCTTGCACGGAAGCAACCTTTTCAAGTTTTTCTTTTGCTTCTTCTAAAATTGTAGTAAGCTTTTCACGCATTTTTATCTCTCCTGTCTTATTGATTCATATATCAGTATCCCTGCTGCAACGGCTGCATTGAGCGATTCAATGTTGCCATGCATGGGTATTTTTACGGTTTTGTCGCACAAGGCTGCCATTTCGTCTGAAATGCCATTACCTTCGTTACCTATAACAATGGCTGTGTTTTGTCTCATATCCACATCATAGTACATATTCTCAGTGTCAAATCCTGTCCCTATGATCTGCAACCCTGCATCTTTTAAAAGTTTCACTCCTTCACGAGCTCCCGCCGTATAGAATGCGGGAATCCTAAAGACTGAGCCTGCCGCCGCTCTCACAACTTTGGGAGAATATATATCGGCAGTGCCTTTTATCATCACCGCGCCTTTGTATCCTGCAGCATCACATGTCCTGAGAATGGTGCCTATGTTACCCGGATCCTGGAGCCTGTCAAGCACTATCACATTGCCGCCTGCTATGCGGTCTTTAAATTGCTCTCCTGTAAACGCAGGTATTCTGACTGCTGCCATAATGCCCTGGCTGGTTTTGGTTTTGGCAAGCTGATCAAACAGCTTTGCAGGCATCACATAATCCGGTGAAAATCTGTCACCAAACAAATCCCTGTAATAATCAAGTCTTTGCTCATTTGCAGCTATGAACTCCATATCCGCATCGTTTTTGAATGCCTCCTCCATGAGGTTTTCACCCTCGATAATATAAAGTCCCAGTTGCTCTCTATATTTGTGAGCATCAAGCTGCCTTATAATCCTGCATATTCTGTTGTCTGAAGACGTAATATACTTCATAAGTAAAATTTATAAAAAGCCGGTCTCTAAAACCGGCTCCTGTCTAAACCTTTCTTTTGCTATTATTCCTTCCACTTTTTGAGGAATGGTGGAATTTCAAATCCGCCGTCTGTTTCAAGTGTATCGTCTATTGTTATTTCCACAGTTTTAATACCTGCATCATCAGTACTCTCAACCTGATCCGTATCAGTCACATCTGCCGGTTCAGTTTCTGATGCATCTGTCTCTGATGCTCTTTCTTCCCTGTCTCCATCAAAACCTGTAGCTATAACAGTGATAATGATTTCGTCCTGTATATCCTCTCTTACTGTTGCACCAAAGATTATGATGGCATCCGGATCTGCAGCCTTTGCAATCTGCTCTGCAGCTTCATTTGCTTCAAGCATACCAAGGTCATATCCACCTGTAATATTGAGAAGCACTGCTTTGGCACCTTTGACATCTGTCTCAAGAAGCGGACTCTTGATTGCGCTTTCGATAGCTGTTGCAACTCTGTCATCACCTTGTCCTCTGCCTATACCCATATGTGCAACGCCTCTGTTACCCATTACAGTTTTGACATCCGCAAAGTCAAGGTTGATAAGTGCAGCATCTGAAATCAAATCGGAAATCCCCTGCACTCCCTGTCTCAAAACGTCATCTGCCATATTGAATGCTTCAATCATGGCTGTGTTTTTGTCTGCTATATCAAGAAGCCTGTCATTTGGAACTATGACCAGCGAGTCAACATAACCTTCGAGAAATTTGACTCCAAGCTCTGCATGAGCGCTTCTCTTCCTGCCTTCAAAAGTAAAAGGCTTGGTTACAACCCCCACTGTCAGTGCACCCAGGTCGCGTCCCACTTTGGCTATGATAGGAGCAGCTCCTGTGCCTGTACCGCCTCCCATACCTGCAGTTACGAATATCATGTCAGCTCCTGAAAGGAACTTCCTGATATCTTCTATGTTTTCCTCTGCGGCCTTTTGCCCTATTTCCGGATTTGCTCCGGCACCAAGGCCTTTGGTAAGCTTCTCACCTATCTGAAGCTTTGTTTGTGCTTTTGATTTGGCAAGTGCCTGCTTGTCTGTGTTAATTGCTATGAATTCCACACCGGCAAGTCCTGAATCTATCATTCTGTTGACAGCGTTACATCCTGCACCGCCCACACCGACAACTTTAATAACCGCAGCGGTGGTTTCTTCGTTTTCAAATTGTAAGATTGAATTTGGCATTCTGTCTTCCTCCCCAGAATATTTTCAATAAAATTTTATCATATTTTTTACATAAATGCACTACATTTAACTGCGGATTTTATGATTTTTGTTTAATTTTCGGGCTGAATACACAATATTGTTCATCACCCACGCTTATCATGCCGTTTTTTATGCCTTTTTCGTAAAGATCATACAATACAGCTTCCAGCTTGCCGCTTGCAAGGCATTCGGTAATGTTCTTTGCACTGCCTCTTACGATAAGATGGTTGTATACATATGCTCTCACCACAGTATTGCTTATTTTTATCTTTTTGAAAGATACTGTTCCCTTCATGGACTCTGCAAGCATATCAAGAGCTGCTGTAAGCATGCTGCTTTCTTTGACTTCAAGCGCTTCACCCTCTGCGCCATTTTTGACGGTAAGGCCGATAATTCTTGTCACATCCGGTCTGTCAGCTGTAATTCTGAGTATATACCCGGAGCTATCAACAACATAGTAGTTTTTTTCATAATATACCGCTGCTGTTTCAACTCTTTCTCTGACTGCAATTTCAATAACATTCGGGAGTTTTCTTTTGACTTCAGCTGAAGCTATATATGCATCCGAACAAAGAAGGCTCCGCATATTATCAAGTCCTGCCGAAAACGTGTTTACACCTGTCTTTGCATCCGCCATCTGAATTATCTGTTCATCCGTATAATAGCTGTTGCCTTTGATCTGTATCTCATCTATGTCAAAATACGGGGAACGTCCAAAAGCTACCGCAGCAGCAATAATCACTATGATTGCAAGTATCCATAGGCCCATGCGTTTTTTGCGTCTTTTTTTGCGATATCGTTTTTTGCGGCGTTTCTCTATACTGCCGCTTACCGCACTGTTCTGATCTTCCTCATGTACATCCTGCGGGTCGTCATTATAGATTTCCTCATAATCTGTATCCGGTTCAAATGACATTATATCTCTCCTGTTTTGTCAAAGATCTCGTTATATATGATTTCAGCAGAATCACTGAAAGCACATTTTCCGGCAGCAAGTCCCATATCCCTTACTCTTTCCGGATTTTCTTTGAGTTTCATAAGCGTCGAAACAAGAAGCTCGTCTGTCAGATTTTTTTCTTCCAGAAGAATTGCTCCGCCTTTGTCTGCGACGGCTTTGGCATTGTGGTACTGGTGATTGCCCGTGACATTTGGTGAAGGTATGAATACTGCACATTTACCACATACACATATCTCAGCTATGCTTAACGCACCTGCTCTTGAAACCACAACGTCTGCAGCCATCAGGTGATTGTCCATATCATCTATGTATCTCATAATGTGAATATTGTCCGAGATACCGCCTATCGCTTCTGCCTCACGGCATATGGCATCATAATACACATCTCCCGTTCCGAAATAAAGGCTTGTTTTTTCCATGCCGTTAATTTCTTTTAATACTGACAGCATTGCTTCATTGATGCGTCCGGCTCCTCTGCTTCCGCCAAAGGAAAGTATCATAAACTCATCCTCCGCTATGCCAAGACGCTCTCTTGCCTGCTGCTTTGTCAATGTAAAGAAGCTTTTCCTTACAGGGTTTCCCGCCACAACATGCTTTTGGGGCTGTTTGAAGTATTCTCCGGCTTTTTCAAAGCCCATAAATACTTTGTCTACATAGCTTTCAAGCATTTTGTTGGTCATCCCGGGGAAAGCATTCTGTTCATGTATATACGTCCTGATGCCCAATTTAGCTGCTGTTCTGACAACAGGGCCACAGACATATCCGCCTGTTCCTATAACAACATCAGGCCTGAAATCCCTTATTATTTTTTTTGCCTGAGAAATTCCCTTTAGAAGATCTGCAAAAGTTTTGACGCTTTTGAATATATTGCGCCTGTCAAATCCGCTTACTGTAATGAATTCTATCGGATATCCGTTTTGCGGAACAAGAGTTTTTTCGAGGCCCTTTTGGGTGCCTACAAATAATATCTCCGCTTCGGGCTGTTTTTCTTTAATTTTGTCTGCAATGGCAACAGCAGGATATATATGTCCTCCCGTGCCTCCACCTGTCATTATAACTTTCATGAATAAACTAACTCCTGATTATCTATTTGACTGAATTACGTGATATATTGAGCATTATACCCATTGCTCCGGTAAAAATAAGGAGAGCGTTTCCCCCATAGCTTACAAACGGAAGTATGACACCTGTAGGAGGCATCGATGATGTAACTACTGCAATGTTTAATATAACCTGTATTGCAAGCATTGCCGTGATTCCGGAAGCCAGAAGCGTGCTGAAACGGTCAGGCGCATTAATGCATACATGAATACACCTCCATATCAGCACCAGATATGCCGCCATAAGTATCATTACACCAACAAACCCAAGTTCCTCTCCTATTATGGCGATTATGAAATCGTTCTGCGGCTCAGGCAGATAGAGATTCTTTTGTATGCTTTTGCCAAGTCCGACTCCAAAGAGACCTCCAGAACCAAGTGCAATAAGCGACTGACATACCTGATAACCATCGCCTAAAGGGTCTGCAAATGGTTTAAAAAAACTTACAGCTCTGGCAAGCCTGTATCCGTCGCTGTCCGAGAAAACAAGAAAAGCTCCGGCAACACCCCCGCCAATAAGTGCAAATCCAAGCCATTTAAGCTCAAGTCCCGCCACAAACATTATTGCAACCACAATACCGACAACTGTAATAGCTGTTGACATATTTGGCTGCATCATTATCAGTCCTCCGAATATAACGCAGAGCACAAGCAGAAACAATATGGTTTTAGTCTGATATATCTTATCCGCACTTGCACTTAAGCAGGATGATACAAATATTATCATCGATATTTTGGCAATCTCTCCGGGCATTATTGTTATCGGCCCTACGCTTATCCATCTTGTAGCGCCGTTGACCTCTGTCCCCACACCGGGGATCAGAACCGCTATAAGGAGCATAATGCTTACAACAAGTATAGGAAACGCCCATTTACGATATACTTTGTAAGGAAGCTGCGACAGTCCGAACATAACCGCAATCCCTGCTATTGCCCATATGGCATCTCTTATCAGATAATGATACGCATTTCCATATTTTGAAAGAGCACTGTAATAGCTGGCACTGAAAACCATTATTACACCAAACACTGTAAGTGCAAGTGTCAGGAGCACTATAACAAAATCTCCTGTTTTTTTGGCCCTTCTAATAGTTTTCATCAGCGTCCCAATCTCTCCACAAGCATTTTAAAATGGTCACCTCTCTGCTCAAAGTTGCTGTACATATCCCAGCTTGCACATGCAGGCGAAAGCAGTACAATGTCTCCCGGCTGTGCCATTTCAAAGGCCAGATTTGCAGCTTCTTCAAGATTTTTGACCATAGTATATGCATCATATCCTGCAGCATCCGCCGCGGTTTTGATGTCTCCCGCATCTCTGCCATAAAGCATCATATGTTTGACTTTGCCCGAAAGCTCTGCTGCAAGAGGTGCAAAGTCCTGTTTTTTGGCATCTCCACCTGCCAGAAGTATTATATTTTTGCGGAGAGCTCTAATGGCTGTAATTGCAGCATCTGTATTGGTGGCTTTTGAATCATTGTAAAACTTAATACCATCGACTTCACCGCAATACTCTATTCTGTGTGCAACTCCATCAAATTCACGCAATGTCTCTGATATATATTCGGGTGCTATACCGGCAAAATAGCTTATTGCCGCAGCGGCAAGAGCATTTTCGAGATTGTGCTCACCTATGATTTTGAGCTCTTCTGCCTTGCATATATTGATAATCTCGCCTTTTTCATTTTTGATAACTATATTTCCATAGCTGACATAAGCTCCAAAATCCAGTATTTCTCTGCGGCTGAAAGGTACAATACAAGCCTTGCATTCTTTTGCCATTTCTTTGCACAATTCGTCGTCATAATTTATGATAAGGTAATCGCCTGCAGTCTGATTTTTGAATATATTGGCCTTGGCTTTACTGTAGTTTTCCATTGTTTTGTGTCTGTTGAGATGGTCAGGTGTGAGATTCAAAACTGCTGATACTGCCGGCTTGAAGTATTTGACCGTTTCAAGCTGAAAACTGCTTGTTTCGGTAATCAGCCAGGAATCTTCTTCGGCTTCGAGTGATTTTGAAATCACAGCAACACCTATGTTTCCCACTACATATGTTTTTTTCTTTGCGTTTTTGAATATTTCACCCACAAGAGTTGTAGTTGTCGTTTTGCCATTGGTGCCTGTTATTGCCACATAATTTCCTCTGCCTACTCTGTAAGCAATTTCAAGCTCCCCTATAATCTCTGCTCCTGCGGCTTCTGCTTTTTTGACAAATTCAAGCTCTGGAGATACTCCGGGGCTTAATACAAGCAAATCATATTCTTCCGGATTTTCGGGATCCCTGCCAAAAAAACCTTTAATATTTCTGCCCTCCATAAAAGCAAGCAGCTGCGGTTCCATTTCATCTGCAGGTTTTGAATCCTGCACCCATACATGTGCTCCAAGCTTTGAGAGAGCCTGCATTGCAGCCTTGCCTGATCTGCCAAGTCCTACTACAAGGGCTTTTTTGTTTTTGAAATTATCCTGGTTCATACTTCCTCTCCTCACTGATATCTATAATCCTACAATCACAAATCCTGCTATACAGCATACAAATGTAAATATCCAAAACATTACAACCACTTTTCTTTCGGACATGCCGCCAAGTTCAAAGTGATGATGTATCGGTGACATTCTGAATACTCTTTTGCCTGTCGTTTTAAAGCTGATTACCTGTATTACAACAGAGAGCGCCTCTATAACATAAACAAGTCCTGCAACAAGCAGCATAAGCTCCATTTTCATAAGTATCGCTGCCACTGTTACAGCACCTCCGAGAGCCAGTGAGCCTGTATCTCCCATAAACACCTTTGCAGGATTTTTGTTGAATACCAGAAATCCCAGGCATGCACCTGTAACTGCTGCAGCAAACGCTGCCGGAGACGCCATGCCATATGTGCCTGCAACAAGTGCAAAAAACAATGATGTAAAAGCCGTACATCCTGAGGCCAGACCATCAAGTCCGTCTGTCAGGTTGACGCTGTTGGTCATTGCAACAACAGTAAATATTATAAACGGTATATACCATCCTCCGAAATCAACGTAAATATCCGCAAAAGGTATATATACAAGCGTGCCGTCCGGAACAGCAAATGCCGCCCAGCATGCTATTGCTGCGGATATCGCAAGCTGAAACACAATCTTTTGCCATGCTCTGAGACCCAGATTGTGTTTTTTGATAACTTTGATAAAATCATCGAGAAATCCCACAAGGCCGAAGGCAACCATAACAAGAACCATCGCCACTGTCTGCCTGTTGATGCCGCCTGCAATGAAGGTCGCAAGTGATGCGGATATGATTATTGCAACCCCGCCCATGCTCGGTGTACCGGCCTTTGCCTGATGGGATTCAGGACCTTCCTCTCTAATGTTCTGACCCATCTGTTTTTTCTTCAGGACAGGAATTTCAATTGATGTAAACAAAACAGCCGCCACAAATGCCACTGCAATTGCAATTATAATATTTACCATATACATAATTCAAACTACTCCATAATTTTTTTGACTATCAGATCCATTGCCATGCCTCTTGAACCTTTGACAAGTACAGCATCTCCTGGTCTGACAATGCTTTTTATTTCCTTCATAAATTCGTCTTTGGTTTTGTAATATCTGACATCAGATGTATCCATTTTTTTCAGAGCACCTTCTTTAATATACTCCGCATCATCGCCGATTGCAATAAGCATGTCAACAGATTTTTCTGAAGCATACTCACCAATCTCCCTGTGAAAGAGCCTGCTTTGCTCTCCCTGTTCAAACATATCACCAAGTATCGCAATTCTGCGGGAGCCTTTTGCTGATGAGAGTACGTCTATCGCAGCCTTCATTGAAGCGGGGCTCGCATTGTACGTATCATCTATAATTTTGATGCCCCCTTTGCATTTGACAGAAAGCCTCTTGTCAGTGATTTCAAGGTGTGAAAGTCCGATTGCTGCCTCTTCAGGCGTAATCCCCACCTCCATTCCCGCTGCAATTGCAAGCCCTGCATTTACAGCATTATGCCTGCCGGGAACAGGCAGATGAATCTTTATTACTTTTCCCTGATATTTCACTGCGAAACTCACACCTTCTTCGGCACTGTCACTGATATCTGTCACCTCGATCTGATTGCCGCATGTCGTGCCTGCTTTTATCAGTCTGTATTCAGTGCTTGCAATTGTGCTGAGAAAATCATCATCACCGTTTACTATCAGAACACTCGATTTATCGAAACGTTTAGTTATCTCCATTTTGGCATTGAATATATTTTCTCTACTGCCAAGATGCTCTATATGAGCCGTACCTATATTGGTTATTACTCCTATGTCCGGTTTGGCTATACCTGCAAGGAATTCTATTTCGCCGAGTCTGTCCATGCCCATTTCAAGTATGCCCACTCTGGTATCCGGATCAAATTCCAAAATACTCAAAGGAAGCCCTATATGATTGTTGAAGTTGCCTTTTGTTTTGGCGGTTTTGAATTCAGTAGCACATACCGCTTTAATCATATCGCTGGTACTGGTTTTGCCAACGCTTCCTGTAACTCCTATGATTTTTATGTCCATGCAGCTTCTGTAATATGATGCTATGTCCTGAAGTGCTTTAACTGTATCTGTCACAAGCACTGCTCCCATTCCTCTCGGAATTTTATCTGTGAAACACTCATCCTCTATAAGCACCGCATTGCATCCGTTTTCAAAAGCCGCTTCTATATATTTATGCCCATCGGTATTGGACCCTCGTATGGCAACAAAAAGATTACCCGGCTTCGCATTCCTCGAATCTATTGTTACTCCTGTTATGTATGCGGCATCATTTCCCTGCACCAAGAAGCCGCCCGATGCATGTATTATCTGTTTCAGGTTCAGTTTGTTCATCAAAAGCTGTCTCCTTTTATGATTTTCAGTCACTTCCGTAAATATATACTGTACTGTTTTTTTCAATTTCAGTTCCCGCTTTAGGATATTGATCTTTTACTTTAAAGTCCTCATCTTCATCACCGGATTGAACTTTGTATTTGAGAGATGAGCCTCCCAGAATTCCTATTGCATCGCTCAGGCTCTCGCCAGT
Organism: uncultured Oscillospiraceae bacterium; assembly: GCA_964507795.1. Classification (GTDB taxonomy): domain Bacteria; phylum Bacillota; class Clostridia; order Peptostreptococcales; family Anaerovoracaceae; genus UMGS973. The sequence goes on from CAZDQV010000006.1 coordinate 28,684, forward strand.
GATATCAGGCACTTCTGTCATATTTGCTTCCATTTCTTTTTTTTCTTCATCAGAATACTGAGGCTCAATTCCAAGGTATCTGACTACTTCGGAAATGATTTCTTGGGCACCCGGTGCCGCCGTCTGACTTCCGTATTTGACACCTTTGGGGTTATCTACTATCACAAGTACAGCCACTTTCGGATCATTCATCGGAGCCATCCCTATAAATGATGAGTAGGTTTCGTCGAGATAACCACCGTTTACAGTATCAGGCTTTTCGGCTGTGCCGGTCTTGCCTCCAACTCTGTATCCTTCCACCTTGGCTGTGCCCGCACCACCGTCAGATACAACATATTCCATAATTTCACACATTTCATCTGCTGTTTCTTCTGACAGTATCTGCCTTACTTTTTCGGGTTCGTATTCCTCCACGGTATTGCCATCTTTATCTTTGAGCTCTTTTACTATGCGCGGCTTCATCATGACGCCGTCATTGCCTATGGCCGATATGGCAGTAATGAGCTGTATCGGTGTAACTGCAATGCCCTGGCCATATGACATCGTTGCAAGGCCCACAGGTCCCGCACTGTCTTCACTTTGTAAAATAGCTGTGCCTTCTCCCGGATAATCTATGCCTGTCTTGCCTGTTATTCCAAACAGCTTCATATATTCATAATATTTTTCGATGCCTATCCGAAGCCCCAGCTGCATAAATACAGGGTTGCATGAGTTACCTACTGCCTGCTTGAGGTTTTGGGTGCCGTGAGGATTGTCTTTTCTCCAGCAGTGCAATGTTGTATCTGCAACCTTGTAGCTGCCTGTGCAGACAAAGGATTCATCCATGCTTGTAAGACCTTCTTCAAGTGCTATCGAAGTCGTCAGAAGCTTGAAGGTTGAGCCCGGCTCATATGTGTCTGAAACAAGAGGGTTTCTCCACATCTGGTTCCAGTATTCGAGCTTTTCCTCATCTGTCATTTTTGCAAGTTTCTTTTGTTCTGATTTTTTGGTTGGTGTCCTCGGATCATTGGGATCATAGTCCGGAGTCACAGCCATAGCCAGTATGTCTCCGTTTTCAGGATCCATGACTATGCACATTACTCTGTCTGCCGATGTTTTTTTCTGAACCTTTGCTATTGCGTTCTCGGTATAATTCTGTATCACCTGGTCCAGCGTAAGAACGAGGCTGTACCCGTCTTCAGGTTCATAGTATTTTTCGACTCCATATGACAACCCGTTGCCTGCAACATCGGTATTTTTAATCCATCTGCCCGAAACACCCGTCAAATATTCATTGTATTGCAATTCTATACCAGACAAACCCGTATTGTCATCTGTGACGCTGCCTATTAGGTGGGAAGCGAATGAACCGAGAGGATAATACCTCTTGGTATCTTCAGACAGCTCTATCCCGGGGAGTTCTGCATCCCTTATCTTGTCAGCTGTTTCTTTGTCAATTCCTTTTGAAACCTTAACCAGGGACTGTTCTTTGGTCACAAGCTCCCGCACTTCGTCCGCATTCATGTCAAGTATGGATGAAAGTGTTGAAACACATGTATCAATAGAGGCCTGTTTTTTTTCTTCGGTGTCTCCGGATTTGACATTTGCAGGTCTTGCCCATACTGAATAGGAAGACCCGCTCACAGCAAGCTCTGCTCCGTTTCTGTCATATATTGCCCCTCTTTTGGCCTCAACCGGAGTGTCTCTTGTCTGCTGCTCCGCTGCTTTTTCTGTCATGGCATCCGCTTTGATAATCTGCCAGTAGCCGAGGCGAAAACAAAGCACAACCAGAAGCGCACATACAATGGCAAAAGCTATTATCAATCTTTTTCTATTCAAATCCGAACCTTTCAACATAATATTTTAAAAACCGGATCACTCCATTTTTGTAATTAAGTTATCCGGCTTCTCCTCCCACTATGAAATTCTTTTGAGTTTCTCTCAAGACGCTCAATCGTCAGTTATATGCTTCTTCCTTCACTGTGGCTGCGAAATCCTTTGGTGTGGTTATATCGCTGATGTAGACAATCTGGCTGGAAGAAGGATATTTCATTCCCAGTTTGTCACTTGCTTTCTCTTCTAAGGAAGTGACGCTGTTGGCTGTCTGTATTTTAATGTCTATTTCTTCAATCTCTTTGGATATTTCGCTGTTCTCAACAACCAACTTGTTTATCTGATATTGAAGCGTTGCTGCAAATGCCGCCGATATTATAATCGCAATGCCCATAATTCCAAGTATCACTGTGAGCGCAAGCAGTCTTTTTTTGTCTTTAGCTGCAATGCCGCCTGTTGCAGGCTTTGCTTTTGGTGTATTTGGTTGTTCAGGTTTCATGTCAAAGCCATATTTTCTGTAGCTTTCTTCGTACTGATACCAGTTTGCTGCCTGCATCGTTTTTGCTCCTTCCTACAGTTTCTCTATTATTCGCAATTTGGCACTGCGCGCTCTGTGATTGTTTTCAAGTTCTTCTGCGCCCGGCGTTACGGGCTTGCCTGTTATTTTTCTGACGTCTGCCACTTTACCGCATACACATACAGGAAATTCAGGCGGGCATGTGCAGGGATTGACTCTTTTGTTGAAGCATTCCTTAACTATGCGATCCTCCAGAGAATGAAATGTGATGATACAAAGTCTTCCTCCCGGAGCAAGCACATCGCAGAATTCATCACATGCTTTGCGAAGCTGTGCCAGCTCATCATTCACTTCTATTCTGATTGCCTGAAAAGTTCTCTTGGCAGGATGCGGTCCGTCTCTTCTGGCTCTTGCCGGAATTGCCGCCTTAATAACCTCTACCAGCTCTTCTGTAGTTTCAAGAGGCTTGTCTTTGCGGAATCTGACGATAAAATCAGATATTCGGGATGCCCATTTTTCTTCTCCATATTTCCTGATTATATCTGTAAGCTCCCTGGCACTGTATTTGTTGACAACATCGTATGCCGTGAAGCTGTCCGACTGGTTCATACGCATATCAAGAGGTGCATCGTGCATGTATGAAAAGCCTCTCTGCGTATTGTCAAGCTGAAATGATGATACGCCCAAATCCAGCATTGCTCCGTCTACTGATTCTATTTCAAGTTCTCTCAATATATATTTGATTTCTGAATAATTACTCTGCACAAAATGCTTCACGCAAGGGTACTTTGCAAGTCTCTTACTCGCCGCATCAAGAGCATCTTTATCTCTGTCTATCCCTATAAATACAGCGTCTTTCGAAAGCTTTGAGCAAAGAGCCGAGGCATGTCCGCCGCCGCCCAGCGTGCCGTCCACATATATTCCGTTTTCTTTAATTGCAAGTCCTTCTATTGTCTCATTAAGAAGAACTGATGTATGCTTAAATTCCATATTCAACCATCTTCTGCGCAACCTCTGCAGGAGAAAGCTGTGTCATATTATCTTTGCTCTCCCATTCTTCCTTGCTCCAGATTTCTATTTTGTCCAGGTTGCCTATAGTAACAAGTTCTCTGTCTATATTTGCATATTCTCTCAAATCTGATGTGAGCGTAATCCTGCCCTGTTTGTCTATTTCGCTTTCGATTGCATTTGCATAAAAATGACGGATAAAAGCTCTGGCATTTGCATCAGACATAGGAAGCGCCGACAGTTTGTTCATGAATTTTTCCCATTCAGCCATAGGATAAATATACAGACATCTGTCAATACCCATAGTCAGAACGCACTTGTATCCAAGCTGTTCTCTGAACTTTGCCGGAACAATCATTCTTGACTTTGCATCTATTGAATTCTGGTATTTACCCATCAACATCAGACACATATCCTTTCAACCGATTAGATTACACCACTCTTAGTTTATGAGTGTAATACCATCTTACCCCACTTCTCACCACTTTACAACCATTTCGCTCCACTTTTCAATTATTCCACTCCACTTTTTTGCTAAAAACAAGTCATTTTTCGTCATTTCCTTGAGACAAAATCTACATATTGTGTTTTTTCGAATTTAAATTGATTTTTCATGCCATATGTTGTCACCACACTGTCTCATTTCCATAAATCACCCATATAACCTGAAACGCCCGCTTCACACCATGTATAATGCGAAACGGACGTTTCCCTGTATCTCAAAGCTTTATGCTTTGTATTCAATTATTCTGCAGCTATGCTTTTTCTCTGCTCCCTTAGTATATGTAATACCGACCATCGGAATCTGTACAAGTGAGAGCCCTTCTCTGCGCGCTTGCGATATGAAACTGGTAATTTCCAGATAAATCATGTTGTATTGGTTCAAATACTTTTTGTACAGCTTTGTCGAAGATATTAATTTATCACCAAACAATTCGTGAGAATCGCATGAGCAGTCATAATATGCTGCCAGCATTTTTGCCGCATATGATTTCCCAAAACGCCGTGGTCTACTGATACATATAAGCTTGTTTGCCTTTTCAACAACCTGATTAACATTTTCGATCAGCATAGTCTTGTCAACATAGTTTTGGTCATTGATTTCAGCAAATCCACTGTTTCCCGGATTAATGTAAATGCCCATAATATTGCCTCCTCATGCCATAAAGCAATAACAGCTGCTACAGCAGCCCTGTGCTGAAATATCTTTCCATTCTGTCTGGAAGCACTGTCGCAATCACCTTGCTTTTGCCATATTTTTTGGCCATCTTCATACATGCCCATATGTTTGCCCCCGATGACGTACCGCACATGAGTCCCTGCTCTCTTGCAAGCATTCTGGTGGTTCCTATTGCATCGTCATCTGTAACAGTCACTATTTCGTCTATCAGCGATGTATCGAGTACAGATGGTATGAAACCGTCACCTATACCCTGTATCTGATGAAGTCCCGGTTCGTCGCCAAGAAGGGCGGACACATTCTTTGGCTCTACAGCAACTGAAATAAGGTTTGGATTCTTTTCTTTGAGAAACTCTGTAGTCCCCTGTAGTGTGCCCCCACTGCCAAGCCCTGAAACAAATATATCAACTTTGCCATCAAGCTGTTCATATATTTCAGGTCCTGTTGTCAGGTAATGAATTCGCGGGTTGTCCGGGTTTTCAAACTGCTGCGGCACGAAATACTCATCAGACTGCGACGCTATTCTCGTCGCTTCGTTCACAGCTCCGTCAAGGCTTTCCTTTGCCGGTGTAAGTACAAGGTCCGCACCAAGAGCTCTGATTATTTTCTTTCGTTCTTCACTCATGTTTTCAGGCATAACAATAATGACATTGTATCCCATTCTGACGCCGCAAAGCGCAAGTCCTATGCCTGTGTTCCCCGATGTGGGTTCAACTATTGTCATGCCTTTTTTGAGGACGCCTCTTTTTTCGGCCTGCTCAATCATGTTTTTGGCAACACGGTCTTTGATGCTTCCACCGGGATTTAAAAACTCAGCCTTTGCAAATATATTCATGCCTGTTGAAGGCTCAAGGCTTACTATTGGTGTATTACCTATAAGGTCGAGTATGTTTTCTGTTATCATTTCAAGTATTTCCTTTCGTTATATGTCGCGATGCGCGAGAGTTATTTTATATCCTTTTTCTCTGAATATGCGGGCAAGCTCATTTGCTGATGCAACAGAGCGGTGATGCCCGCCCGTACACCCGCAGGCTATATTCAGATGATATTTGCCCTCCTGCATGTATGCAGGTATCATTTCTTCGAGCAGCGGCACTATTTTTTCCATGAATTCCACAGTAACTTGCTGCCTTAACACATAATTTCTGACCTTCATGCTGTTTCCGGTCAACTCTTTTAATGAAGCCACATAATACGGATTTGGAATGAACCTCATGTCAAATACCATATCCGCATCAAGAGGCATGCCGTGCTTGTATCCAAAGGACTGTATGTTTATGATGAAAGTCTGTTTTTCCTCACCTGTCACAACTATGTCTTTTATAACTTCTTTGAGTTTGGCTGTTTTCATATTTGATGTGTCTATAACATAGTCTGATATACTCCTTGCCTTTGCAAGAAAAGTTCTCTCTTTACGTATGCCGTCTTTGACACTTGCAGCATTGAGCGGATGGCTCCTTCGTGTTTCATTGAAGCGCCGGATAAGCGTTTCATCAGAAGCCTCAAGGAACATTATTTTGTAATCTGTATCATGATATCTGTTGAGTTGCTGGTCAAAGCCCCTGTATCCTTCACCGCTTCTTGAATCTATGCATATTGCAGCTTTTTCGATGTTGAGTTTGTTCGTTCTGGCAAGATCAATAAAATTTCCTATAAGGGCAGGTGGCATATTGTCTATACAATAATACCCCAAATCTTCAAGGCAATTGAGAGCATTGGATTTGCCTGCACCGGAAAGTCCTGTAACAATCATAAGTTCCATGAATCATCCTCCTCTGATTTTTCAAGGTTTACTATCCTGCTGATGTCAAGTCCTGCAGCACGTGCTCTTGCCAGTCCCCCCTCAAAATCACCGACCCTGCATGGCTGATGGGCATCACTTGATATTATGAATCTGACGTCATATCCGGAAGCAATGCGGATCTCTTCAATCGTAAGATTCCTGTGATGTGTACTTATTTCCATCAGTGTATCCGTCTGCTCACATGCTTTTGCAAGCTCATACATATCAAATGGTCCTTTGTCGCCCGGATGAGTAAGTATTCTGATATTGTTTTCATACAGAGCTTTGACTGTCATCTCTGTGTTTTTTATCATCAGGTCTTTCTTTTTGAAACTGCTGTGTCTGTATGCCCAGTTGTATGCACAATATCCATGAGTCACGCCATAATGGTATCCTGCAATCACAAAATCATATTCGCCAAACTCTTCCGGTGATATGTCAAGGTGGTTTTTTCTGTTCACTATATTTGCCTCAACACCCAGGAATATATCCATGTCAGTGTATTGCATCTTAAGCGTTTCTATTTGTCTCCTCATTTCGGCGACATCATTTCTTTTGATTCCGTATGTGAGATGTCCCGGTCCGTGATCTGTGATAGCAATGCCACGCAATCCTTTGCTTCGTGCCGCCTCCACATTCTCAGCTATAGTGCCCTTGCCATGCGAAAAAATCGTATGAGTATGATAATCAAATGTCATTTTGTATTTCATCAGGCATCTTCCCCTATAATTCTTACTTCCGGTTCCATCATTACACCGAACCTGTCATATACAGTATTCTGCACAAGTCTCATAAGACTCAATATATCAGAAGCAGTCGCGCTGCCTGTGTTGATTATAAAGCCGGCATGCTTTGATGAGACTTTGGCACCACCCACGGACAGCCCTTTGAGTCCTGCATCCTGTATCAGTTTGCCTGCAAAGTATCCTTCCGGTCTTTTGAAAAAACTGCCTGCACTCGGATACTGGACTGGCTGCTTTTCATTTCTCTTTGCAGTGAGTGATTTCATCTCCTGCTCAATGACCTCATAATTTCCCTGCTTGAGATTCAGTTTTACTTCAATTACAATGTCTCCACTTTGCTGTAATACACTGTGTCTATATGAAAGTTCAAGCTCCTGCGCCTGAATTGTTTTGATGCTTCCGGATGTTTTGTCGAGCACTCTGGCATATTCTATTACATTTGCGATTTCACCGCCGTAAGCTCCCGCATTCATAAACACACCGCCGCCTATGCTGCCTGGTATGCCTGATGCGAATTCAAATCCTGAGAGCTCAGCCTCAAGAGCTTTTCTGGCCACCTGCGACATCAACGCTCCCGCTCCCGCAATAATTGAAGTGCCATCCGCCCTGATCTCTGAAAATCCGTCGTCAATTCTGATAATAACGCCTCTATATCCTCCATCCTTAACCAATATGTTGGAACCGTTGCCCATTACCATATATGGCATGTTGCCTGAGCCAAGTACCCCTGTAATATATACAAGTTCATCAATCGTGGCTGGCGTTACAAGCAAATCTGCCCTGCCTCCGGCTTTGAATGATGTAAACATGCTCATGTCTGCATTTTTTAATATCCTGTCTGCCGGGATTTTTTTGTTTAAGATATCAGTTATCTCCGCTGTCGTCATCTGTTTTTTCTTTTGCCTTTCTGTTTTTTCTCCTAAATCTGCTGAAGAATTTGACTTCACGCAGATTGTATATATCCATATCCATATAATCGTCAAGCTCTGTAGCCAGATTATATCTGTCAAGTTTCATGTTCATTCTGTATCCCGCATAAGACCATATAAGTGCGAATACAGGTACTGCCAGAATCATTCCCATAAATCCGAACAGTCCTCCGCCAACTACAATTGAAAACATTACCCAAAAGCTCGGAAGCCCTATGGTCTCTCCCAGAATTTTCGGCTTGATTACATTGCCGTCAATCTGCTGAAGAACAACTATGAATATTCCAAAGTAAACGCCTGTCCATATGTTATCGGTGCAAAGCAACAGCCCTGAAGGAATACCTCCGATAAACGGACCAAAAAACGGAATGAAGTTTGTGACACCCACTATAACGCTTACAAGCACTGCATAAGGCCAGCCCATTATTGCCATGAATATAAAGCAGAGTACCCCTATTATCAACGAATCAAGCATGTTGCCGCTTACGAATTTGCCAAATGTCTCATTAACATTGTGAGCACCTTTTATAACTCTGTCCGCACGTTCTTTTTTCATTGTCGCATAACAAAGCTTACGGCTTTGTGCAGTAAATACATCCTTGCTTCCAAGCATGTATATCATCGAAACAAGCCCTATCAATATATCCAGGAATACAGACACAACGCTTGCAAGACCCGCTGAAATACTGTCTACCATGTCTTTTGATGCAGGAAGCACTTTATCTGTCAGCCATTCCATTATTTTTTCGTTGCTGCTGTTTACAACGTTTTCAAGAGGATACCATACCTGAGGATATGTCTGAGCCTTGGCCTGCATCCAATCTATAACATCATCAAAATAATCCGGAAGAACCACAACAAGTCCTGCAATACTTTCAACCATCTGCGGAATTACCAAATACAGCAACCAGGCTATAATAGCAATCAGCAGCAGAAATGTCGATACAAGAGAAACTCCCTTGGATATTTTCATGATACGTTTCTGGTCTGTAAAGCGTTTGGAAAGTATATGTCTCAGTCTTCTCACGCATGCATTGTATACAGGGCACATTAGATATGCCAGTACAAATCCGATTAAAAACGGTTTGAGTACCTCTATCACAATCCCTATATATTTGGTAAGGTCCCCCATAGTCTGGGCCGTAAAAAAGAATACTATCAGGGCACAGCCTGACAGAAATATGGTAAGCCCTATCTTGAAATAGGTGCTTTTGCTTCTCAGTTTCATGTTCATCCCTTTCCTAAAATCAATATTTGTTTCTGAAATCCCATATAACCATAATACAATATTTTGGGGGAAAATAATATACAAATGTTAATAATTTTTTGCCATTATGCATTTACTTGTGTATAATAATTTCAAGAGGTGAATACAGATGACAGAGATATATGATTTTGTACTTAATACAAATTTACATGAAATAAATCTGCTTTCAATATCAGTAAGACTTTTTCTCGCTCTCATATGCGGAGGCGTCATAGGACTTAACAGAGCGATGAACAAACGCCCTGCGGGCTTTCGTACTCATATTCTCGTTTGCCTTGGTGCAACCCTTGTCATGCTGACAAATCAGTATATGGTAGATATCCTGGAGCTTTCAACTGATCCTGCAAGGCTTGGAGCACAGGTTGTTACAGGCGTGGGATTTCTCGGCGCAGGCACAATCCTGTTGCGCGGAGGCGGGCACAAAGTTGAAGGACTTACCACCGCTGCAGGCCTCTGGGTCTGTGCCTGTATCGGGCTTGCTCTCGGCATAGGGTTTTATTCAGCTGCAATAATAACGACTCTGCTCGTTTTCCTTTCGCTGACTGTGTTCATGAAATTTGCAGAGAATATATACAAGCCTTTCAATAAAGATGCCTATGAGGCCTACAAAGAAGAACATGATGGCCATCCTTCAAACAAAGGCAAAGATGATATCATATAATCACAATATCGAACTTATCAATTCATAAAGCGGCATCAGCAGCATCGGCATAAATATAGCCGGAATATAATTCATTACCTTGAGCTTTGTAATCCCCAAGAGATTAAGCCCAAGTGCAAATATAAGCAGTCCTCCCGCACTCGTCATTTCAGCTATTATCGCATCAGAAAGCAGTGGCGAAAGAAATCCCGCACATACAACTATAAGGCCCTGAAAAACAAAAACAAAACCTGCCGAAAACATCACACCTATCCCAAAGCTTGCAGCAAAAACAATTGCTGACACAAAATCAAGTGTTGATTTTGTAAAGAGCATTTCGTTATCACCTGTAAGCCCTGCCTGAAGCGATCCAACAACTGTAAGGGCTCCCACACAAAACAGCAGGCTTGAAGTCACAAAACCTTCTGCAATTGATATTTTGCCATTTTCTTTTGAAAATTTTTTCTCAAGCCTGTCCGCAAAACTGTTCAGTCTACGATCAAGATCAAGTGCAGCACCAATGATTGCACCCAATACTATTGAAACAATCAGTACCAATGTCTGTGATCCCTCAAAAGCGCTGCTTATACCTATATAAACAGTGCACAGACCTATGCCTTTCATTATAAGGTCTGTCCACTTTTCAGGAATGCCTTTTTTGAGAAGCAGACCAATCCCTGAACCTATCAGTACAGCCACTGTATTTACAATTACACCTATCAAATAAATTGCCTCCTCTCGCTCATCACTATATATTGTATGAGCAAATTTTCTGTTTAAAACAACAAACAAATATATTACACATATCTTTTCTGTGCATAATATAAATTGACTTTGTTAAATAAATATTTATGTTTTCCACAATCAAAAAGTCCGTCTTTTCAACAGTTGCTGGACTTTCCCACAGTTTTTTAAGAATTGTATACGATTTTATCCAACGCATCCTGTGCATATCCCAATCAGCTGTATGCCTTGAAATCACATACCTTGTTCCGGTTTACTCTTTTGTCAAGTATGAGTTATCCACAGATTTTCTTTTTTTTAGTTTATACATAACAAATATTCACAGTTTCAGTGAAAGCATGGATTACAAACAGTTTCAACATATAAAAAAACTATCGTTCGTATAATTATTCATTTAATCATTTGGAGGCTCCCCTCCAGTTCCAGAAGTTTTCGTTTGATTTCAACACCTTCTCCATATCCACCTATAGTATTGTCTGCTGCAATCACTCTATGACACGGAATAACTATAACTATGGGATTTTTGTTGTTTGCTCCTCCTACTGCACGAAAGCCTTTGGGACAACCTGCAGCCTGTGCAATATCCTTGTAGCTTCTCAAGTTCCCATACGGAATATCATACAATGCTTTCCATACTCTCTTTTGAAATTCGGTTCCCTCAGGATCAAGGGGAAGTTCAAATTGCTTCCTTGTTCCGTCAAAATATTCGGCAAGCTGTTCTTTTGCCATATGACCGAGTCTGCTTTCTGTCGCATTGAGACAACATCCACATGCATTCATTACGAAAGATATTTCTTTGATGCTGTTACCGTCATCTGCTATTTTAAAAACAAATCCCAAAGGAGATTTGTAAAAGCATACGTTATTCATGAAATTTCCTCCTGAAGTAATGATATAATTACAATTTAAACTATACTTTTTAATGCAACTATGTTATACTTTTTAGGTACGCATGGAGTGGTATCGAAGTGGTTATAACGGCCCTGACTCGAAATCAGGTGTACCGGCAACGGTACCGTGGGTTCGAATCCCACTCACTCCGCCAATTTTTAGAAGTGCTCATGAGCACTTCTTTAATTTTTCTCAAAAGGTATGTCCTCATCAGTCATATATATTTCTCCCTCAGTATCCACTATCACAGCTTCAACACCGGCAATTCCATGTATAAGGCTCATAGCTTTTTTTCTGCCCAATGCAAGGCATGACGTGCTGAGGCCATCACCGTCAACTGAGCAGCCTTTATCTGCAATTATGGTCACCGATAAGATGTCTGTATCCACAGGGTAGCCGGTATCAGTATCAAGTATATGATGATACACCTTGCCTCCTGATTTGAAATATCTTTCGTATGTCCCCGATGTTACAACAGTTTTGTCCATGCATTTCAGCACTCCGAGGAGCTCTCCAGACTCAGATTCCGGGTCTTTAATGCCTATGGAAAAATCATTTTGCTTGCCTCCGGTAATATCTGCAGACTTGCCTCCTATTGCAACAATATTGCCTCCAAGGTCTATTATCGCACTTGTAACACCATTTTCTTCAAGATAAGTCGTCAGTTTATCAGCAATATATCCTTTGGCTATGCCTCCCAAATCGATCTCCATATCCGGATCCATCAATGAAACCTTGTTTCCGTCAATTTTGATATCCCGATAGTCCACATGCTCTATTGCACGACTGATTTCATTTGCAGATGGAATTCTGCCTGCATCCGCATTATCTCTGTCTTCTTCAGAACGAAAATCCCACAAGTCAGTTACCCTGCCTATGGTAATATCAAATGCACCTTCAGACAATTCTCCATACTCAATACCTTTTTCAAGCACTTCTATCGTGTCATTGCCAACCTCTACCGGCTTTCCATCTGAATTGTTAATCTTTGCAATGTCGCTTGAGTCTACAGTCTTGCTCAGAGTGTTTTCATACTCCGTACACAGTTTAAATGTCTCTGTTATGAGCTGCAATATCTGTTTTTCACGCTCATCTTTGTCCGTATAATCAAAGTAAGTGTTTGTCTCATCTATACCATAAACTGTGACTGTGCAAACCGTATCAAGAAAAAATCCCGTCTTTGATATGCCCTGGTTATTGTTGGTGCCACAGCCTGCGAAAGTTACAGCAACTATAAGGGCAAGCAATATTAAAATGAATCTGCTTTTCATAATATTTCTGTTTCTCCATCACTTCATTTATTATATGATACCACAAAACACCGCTCCAACCCATCCCTAAAGCATTCTTTTATTGAATAACACTATTCATGTAAACAAATGACAACAGGTCTCATGCAAAGACTCTACGCCTATGCAAAAAAGACCAGCTCACACTGGCCTTTTTTGTAAAACCGGCAACGCTTACGCTCCAACAGGCACAGCCTGTTGCTGTCCCGTTTTACACTAAAAAAGACCAGCT